>WRMX01000207.1 GCA_009776905.1 Oscillospiraceae bacterium | reverse complement strand
ACCTCCCCCGCGCTGCCCGGGCCCTTTTCATTTGAAAGCAACCTCCGCCTGCCCGGGCCGCGCTTCATCTGCGAAGTCAAAAAAGCATCGCCATCAAAAGGCATCATCGCCGGCGACTTCCCATACATAGAAATCGCACGTGAATACGAAATAGCAGGAGCATCGGCAATATCGGTGTTGACGGAACCGGACTATTTTCACGGCAGCGACCAATATCTGCAAGAAATCCGCAACGCCGTCAGCCTCCCGCTCCTGCGAAAAGACTTCATCATCGACCCATTCCAGATAGAGCAAGCATTCAACCTGGGCGCCGATGCCGTCCTGCTCATATGCGCCATTCTCACGCAATCAACGCTGCGCGAATTCATCGAAATTGCGGACAAGCTCGGACTATCATGCTTGGTCGAGGTCCACGATGAGCAAGAGGCCAAGATGGCCGTGCAATCCGGGGCTCGCATAATCGGCATCAACAACCGCGACCTGAAAACATTTGCCGTGGACATCGCCAACAGCGTAAAATTGCGCGAATTCATCCCGCAAAAAATTATCGTCGTTTCGGAGAGCGGCATCACCACTGCCGACGATGTGAACATGTTGAGGAAAAATGGCATTGATGCATTCCTTGTCGGCGAAAGGCTCATGCGCGCGAAGGACAAAGGCGCGGCTCTGGCAGCTCTTCGCGGCCCCCATGCCGACGAAAAAAGGATTGGACACAACTATGAGCAGAGTTAAAATATGCGGCTTGAGCCGTGCGGAAGACATCATGGCGGTAAATGCAGCGAAACCCGACTATATTGGCTTCGTTTTCGCGCCAAGCCACAGGCGAATAGACGAGGCAAAGGCAACAATGCTGAGAAAGGATCTCGACGATGGCATATCAGTTGTTGGCGTTTTCGTCGATAATGACATCGACAGCATCTCAAAATTATATCGCAACGGCGTGATCGACATTGCGCAGCTTCACGGAGATGAAGACGAAAGCTACATCGAAAAACTGAAAGATATGTGCGACTGCCCGGTCATCAAAGCGATAAGCATCCATGAATCATTGCCGCCATACCCGAAAAACGCGGATTATTTGTTGTTTGACGCATTGTCGAACGAGCGGGGCGGCACGGGCAAGACATTCAACTGGGAAATCCTGCGCGATTTCAACGGCTTACCATACTTCCTGGCCGGCGGCCTTGACGCATCGAATGTTCGCGCGGCCATTGAGGCCCTCTCCTCTTTTTGCGTTGACGCAAGCAGCGGCGTGGAGACAAGCAAGCTGAAAGACGCCGCCAAAATATTGGCATTCACCCAAACCGCGCGAGGCGAATTTTCCTATTGCAATACCCCTTGAAATTGAATATAATCAAAATATCAAGACAAGGAGGTACAGCATATGCTGACAGCAAAACAAAACATGCAAGAAGCCATCCGAGGCGGGAACCCGGAACGGTTCGTAAACCAGTACGAAGCAATTCAACTCTTATTCCACCCATACCTCATGTTCAGCGAAGGCCTGCTTTTGCAAAAGGGCCAAGGGGAAACCAAAAACCCCTGGGGCGTCACAATGGCATTCCCGGACTATGTCCCCGGCCAATTCCCCGTGCACACCGCTGACAAAATCGTCATCAAAGACATGGAAAAATGGCAAGACTACGTCAAAAAGCCGCCGTTGAAATTCACGGACGAGCAGTGGGCAATAGCAAAATCCACATATGACGCCGTCGATGGCGAGCAAGCATATAAAGCCACATTCATCGTGCCCGGCCTTTTTGACCAAACGCACTACCTCTGCGAAATCACGAACGCTCTCGGGTATTTCATCGAATACCCCGACGAAATGCACGCTCTCATAGACTACCTCACGGACTGGGAGCTGGAGCTCGCCGAGGGCATTGTCAAATACCTCAAGCCCGACGCGCTCTTCCATCATGACGACTGGGGCAGCGAAAAAAGCACGTTCCTCAGCCCGGCCATGTTTGAGGATTTCTTCCTCGAGCCATATAAAAAGATTTACAGCTACTACAAAAACAACGGCGTCGAGCTCATCGTCCACCACGCCGACAGCTATCAGGCCACGCTCGTGCCGGCAATGATCGAAATGGGCATCGACGTCTGGCAAGGCTGCATGGAGTCAAACGACGTCCCCGCGCTCATCAAGAAGTACGGCGATAAAATCACGTTTATGGGCGGGATTGACAACAAGTCGGTCGATTTCCCGGGCTGGACGCGCGAGAATATCAAGAAAAAGATCCGCGAAGTCTGCGATGCCTGCGGCACCAAGTATTTCATCCCCTGCATCACCCAGGGCGGCCCCGGTTCGCTTTACGACGGAGTCTATATGGCGATGGTCGAGGAGCTCGATCTTTATAACGAGGAGAAGTTTGGAATCAAAGCGAGCGAAGTCCAACGCGCTCCGCTTCAAATCCTGTTTTAGCCTCACCCCGCGCGACCCACGCACCCCCGTGCCTGAAGGCGGCGGTTTCCGCATCGCCCAGCCATGCACGGCTGCGCCCCCCGCGCGGCCCCGCGCATCGCCCCGCCAGTAGCGGCAACCCCCAACGCGACCCCCGCGCAC
>WRMX01000206.1 GCA_009776905.1 Oscillospiraceae bacterium | reverse complement strand
TTCAGATAATATGTAGTGACCGCACAGTTGCAAAACGTGGATTCACCTGTATACTATGAGTTGAAGGTAAACAGGGATTACCACAATACAAAAGGAGGCCACTACAATGACCAGTATAATCTATGTTGGGATGGATGTCCATACCACAAACTACACCCTTTGCTGCTATAGTTTCGAAAACGATCAAGTATTTGCAATTACCCAAGTGGACCCGGACTACAGAAATATCCTGAATTACCTTGAAGGGATAGGCAAGAGGTACGATGATTGCCACTTTTTGTGCGGCTACGAAGCCGGGTGCCTCGGGTACTCGCTGTATAACCAGCTTGTGCGCAACGATGTCGATTGCGTCATCCTTGCCCCGTCAACAATGGCGACGGCGAAAAGGAGGGGAATCAAGAATGACAAGCGGGACGCCCAGAATATCGCCAAATGCCTCGCGTTCGGCACCTACAGCTCCGTTTACGTCCTTTCCGCCGACGACAACGCGATAAAGGAATATATCCGGATGCGCGATGACGAAAAGGACACCCAAAAAAAGATCAAGCAGCGGATTCTGTCTTTCTGCGCACGCCACGGGAAGTTCTTCGACGAGGGCCGCAGCTACTGGACGCAGAAGCACCTTGCGTGGCTGGAGAAAGTGGACTTCGGGAACGCGGTGCTACAGGAGGCGTTTCAGGAATACTTGATCCTCTACCGGCAAGCGTGCGACAAGATTGAACTGTACGACAGGCGCATCGAAGAATTCGCACGGCGGGAAGAATACGCGGAAAATGTCAACCAACTGTCCTGCTTTGTCGGCATCAAGACGCATTCCGCTCTGGCGCTGATAGCGGAGATCGGCGACTTCAACCGGTTCCCGAGGGCGGAAAACTTTGCCTCGTACCTCGGCCTCGTGCCGGGCGAGGACTCGAGTGGGGAGTCGATACTTCGGACGGGGATAACGAAGGCGGGGAACTCGCACGTCCGGTCGCTGCTGGTCGAAGCGGCGCAATGCTACANCCGGGGCGCGCCAGGGAAAAAGTCAAAGGCGTTGGCAGCCNGGCAAGCGGGGAACGAGCCAAATGTGATCGCGTATGCGGACAGGGCGAACGAACGGTTGAGGCGGAAGTTCTACAGGATATTGTTCCACTCAAAGCGGAACATCGCGGTCGTTGCGGTGGCTCGCGAGCTGGCCTGCTTCGTTTGGGGGATGATGACCGGCAACATCGCGTAGTCCACCCACAGTTTGTTTCAGGAACAGGGTCGTCAAAAATGGTACCATTCACTCGCGCATATGCGGCTCCAACACCGGCAGAGATTGCTAGGAAAGGGTTATGACTGACTGCGGTCAGACATAACCGCCAGCTCAGTTTATTATGGCTCCGTTGTCAAGGTCAGGTAGTATTTGCTGCGTGGGACGCAAATCTCCACCTTTCCCTTGACAAGTCATCCGCAACGATTCCCGTTTTCGCTCTTCCACTTTTTTCCCGTCATCTCGCTCGCGCTTCTTTTCCGCAAGTTTTCCTCGTTGTCTCGCAGCCTGGGGATGCTTTGAAGGGCTAAAGACTCACGATCATGGTTCAGCTATCTACGAAGGCACTGTGTTGACATGATTTATCATGATTCACGATTTCAGACAGTAGGGCTCGCGGCGGACCATTGACCTGGCGGTACCCAATCCGCGTATAACAGAGTGGCCAATGCCGGTGAACTGTACGTCTTTAGCTCTTTCAAAGCACCCCAAGTCTGTGGGACGAGGGTTACGTGCTAACCCGTAAAAATAATGCTTGACAATAGTCACTACATAACAGTGCCTTGCGCTCAAAACGCATTTCTCGCCGGCACTGAATTATAACAATTTGCTAAAGTTGGGGTGTGAAAATTGCGATACAACTATTGTACATTATAATGTATCTCGGGTATTTTGGAGGTTTCAGATGAAGGTTTTGAAAAAGTCGCTTGCGGCGCTGCTTGTCGTTATCATTCTTTTGGGAGTTTTTCCATTAGGTATGATTCCGGCAGCCGGCGCTGTCACTGCATATACAGATGTAAGCGGACACTGGGCCGCCGATGTCATTGACCGCTGGAACGGGTTTGGGTTCATCAACCCCGAGATATTCCGCGGCTCAAATTTCTGGCCGAACAGGAATATTACAAGAGGTGAGTTTTTCTCGCTCATTGTCTATGCTTTAGGAGCGTCCGCAAAAGCCGATGTTTCAAATTTCACTGATGTTTATCCCGATACGTGGCAGTATGATATTGTCGCGATTGCCAATCAAATGGGTATCGCAAACGGCTATCCGGATGGCAAGATGCGTCCGGACGATACTTTATTACGACAGGAAGCCGCGACTCTCGCTGCCCGGGCTATGGGTATGAGTTCGGTTTCGGACTGGACTTTGTCGCGCTTCCATGACGAGTCTTCAATTTCACCGTACGCAAGGACATTCATCTCCGCTTTAGTTGAAGAAGGCGTCATGTCCGGTTATCCCAACGGCACATTCGTCCCCGGCGGTTATCTTACGCGCGCGGAAGCCGTCAAGCTCCTCAACAATTTATTTGCTAATATCTATATGCCCGAAAGCACGCTTCGCAATGTCTATCTGCAAGGCGGGCTTCTTAT
>WRMX01000205.1 GCA_009776905.1 Oscillospiraceae bacterium | reverse complement strand
GTCGCCCGCGCACCCCATGCTCCCTGCGTCACCCGCGCGCCCTATGCTCCCTGCGTCGCCCGCGCACCCCATGCTCCCTGCGTCACCTGCGCGCCCCATGCTCCCTGCGCCATTCCTCGATCTGCCGCAACCTTTCCCCAACGCGCGCCTCCTGCCCCTGCGACGTCGGAATATAATACCGCGTCCCCAAAAGCGAATCGGGCAAGCACTCCATCGCGGAGAGCTTGTCCTCCGTATCGTGCGCGTAAATATACCCTTCGCCATATCCAAGCTCCCGCATAAGCTCCGTCGAAGCGTTACGAATATGCAAAGGCACCGGCTCCGCAAGCATCTTGCTCGCATCCTCGGCAGCATGCTCATAAGCCACATACAGCGCGTTCGATTTCGGAGCCAGCGCCATATAAACGACCGCATGCGTCAGATGCACGCTGCATTCCGGCATCCCGATGAAATGGCACGCCTGATAAGCCGCGATTGCAATCTGCAACGCGCGGCTGTCCGCCATTCCGATGTCCTCGCTGGCAAAACGCACCACCCTCCGCGCCACATAAAGCGGATCCTCGCCCGCCTCCAGCATCCTCGCAAGCCAATATACCGAAGCATTCACATCGCTGTTCCTCATCGATTTATGCAACGCGGAGATTATGTTGTAATGCTCCTCGCCGCCTTTATCATAGAGCAGCGATTTTTTGCTGATGCACTGCTCGATCATCTCCTTCGTCACCGTCGTCCCGTTCTCGTCCTCCCCGCTGTTGATGATGACCATTTCCAAAGTGCCCAGAGCAATGCGGGCGTCGCCATTCGCAAACCCCGCAATAATGTTGAGCATATCGTCGGTGATATTGACATTCTGCCCGCCGAATCCCCGCTCGTCAACCATCGCCTGTTTGAGAAGCTTAAAAATATCTTCACGGCTTAATGCATTAAGAACGAACACGCGGCAACGCGACAGCAGCGCCGAAATAATCTCAAACGACGGGTTTTCCGTCGTCGCGCCGATAAGCACAATGCTACCCTTTTCAACATATGGCAGGAATGCATCCTGCTGCGCCTTGTTGAACCGATGGATCTCATCGACAAAAAGGATAGTCTTGTCGCCCATGAAGCTCATGCGCTCGGCATTGCTCATGACCTCCTTAATTTCCTTGATCCCGCTCGTCACCGCGCTGAAATTGACGAAATCCGCTTTCGTCCTTCCGGCGATGATCCGCGCGAGCGTCGTCTTCCCGACCCCTGGCGGCCCCCAGAAAATCATCGAGGACACCATGTCCTTGTCGATCATCCGCCGCAGCACCTTCCCCTCGCCGAGCAAATGCTCCTGCCCGACAAATTCCGGCAAATCGCGCGGACGAAGTCGCGCGGCAAGCGGCCCCTGCGGCTCATTCACGTCAAACATCGTCCCCTGCCTGAAACTACCCTCCATAAAGAACACCACCAAATAAAATGTTAACACAACGCCCATGTAGGGGATGGGCTTGCCCATCTTGCTAATCGCCTGCAAACGGTCGAGGCAAGCCTCGCCCCTATATCCCAATCAAAACGGCTTTCCTAACCCGTTGACATCGAACAGCAGAGCCATAAAGCGATAAGGTCAAGGGGACAATCCCCGCAAACCATGCGAAAACTGTCCCCAAATCCATGTCATCCTGAGCGCAGCGAAGGATCTTTACCCCCGCGCCCCAATGTCATCCTGAGCGCAGCGAAGGATCTTTACCCCCGCGCCCCAATGTCATCCTGAGCGCAGCGAAGGATCTTTCCCCGCTTCAAGCATGCAGCTCCTTCGGACTAAAACTTGATGACCTTCGGCTCGCCGCCAAACGACTCGATCGTCGCGACAGCATCCTTAAGATAAAGAACATTCGTGTTGTCGTCTTCCGCGGAATACCTGTCCTTGAGCATCGGATAAGCATCGAGCATGCTCTGCTTTGCCTCGAGCCTGTCGTCCGTGATAGCCTTCGCTGCAATGCGAATCCACGAACCTTCGCTCATCGCGCAAATCTCAACATTGGGATTCGCAGCCATCTGCTTCGCGCAAGGCTTGGACTTGCCGGTCTGAATGTAGAGCTTGCCATCGAAAATGTGCGCAGTCCCGAACGGGCGCACGCGCGGCTGATCCCCATCAGCGGTCGCGAGGTAGTATGTTCCGGCCTTCTTCAAAAAATCGAGTACTTCTTGCATAGATAAACCCTCCAAAATATTATTGTGTCCCCCATTGTACCACAACTAACATACAAACATCAAACACTTTTTTTGCATGATGGAAAGAAAAGAGCCACTGAGCTTCCACCGAGGCTTGGTAAGCATCGCCCTGCCGGGGTGAGCGATTAGATTTACGGCTTAGTCAAGCGCTGCCGGGGTGGAGCAGGCCGGCGCGTAGCCCTTTGTGCCTTGGAAATATGTGCGCAATATGGCAGAGAGGGCGCAAACGAAATTATTCTGCGTAAATTCCCAAAGTAAGTTCCACAGTAGTAAGGGGTGTGGACGTTAAACCGGGAAACGCCATAAATACGGGGGGAAGTTTGTGTGAGAAAATAAGAAAGGTGAGAATATCGGGCAGATACAGGCCATCCTCGAGCTAATTAAGCGAAAAGAAGGTTGCGACAAATAGACCTCAAACAAAGGCGTTTCATACTAACGTTGACCGCTATGGAACT
>WRMX01000204.1 GCA_009776905.1 Oscillospiraceae bacterium | reverse complement strand
GGTATCCTCCCGTCGAGGATGTGCGTTCGTCGGACGCCTCCCGCGATCGCGTCGGCGCAGCACTCGACCTTCGGGATCATGCCCCCGGCAATGACATCCGCCGCCCTCAACTCTTCGATCTCCTCCGGCCTGATGATTTTTATCAACGTAGACTCGTCATCCTTTATTTTTAGCACGCCGCGCGTGTTCGTGAGCAGTATAAGCTTCTCCGCCCCCAGCGCGACAGCGAGTTTAGCTGCCGCCGTATCGGCATTGACATTATACGGCGTGTCGTCGTCGACCCCGAACGCGACCGTCGCAATGACAGGGACATACCCGTCGTCTATCGCTTGCAGCACGACTTCGGGGTTGACGTCGGTCACATCGCCGACGTATCCGTAGTCCTCCCCGGACATCCTTTGCGCCTCGAACAGCTTCCCGTCGAGCCCGCACAGTCCGATGGCGCTGCCGCCCTTTCGTTCTATCGTGGATACCAGATCCTTATTGACTTTACCGCATAGGACGCTTTGAACGATGTCCATAGTCTCTTTATCGGTGTAGCGCAGCCCGTTTACAAATCGTGATTCCATGCCAAGACGGTCGAGCATCTCGTTGATTTCCGGACCGCCGCCATGGACAAGCACGACATGTATTCCGACGAGCTGTAAAAGTATGATATCCTCTATCACCGCGTCGAACAGCTCGGAGCTTATCATCGCGTTGCCACCGTATTTTATAACGACGACCTTGCCGGCGAATTTCTGAATATATGGGAGCGCTTCGACCAGCGTCCGCGCCCTCTCAGAATTATTGTTGTTCATTATACGTAACCCCCGTTAGGTTCTATAATCCCCGTTTATCTTTATATACTCATATGTGATGTCGCAGCCCCAGCAGGTGCATTCACCCTGCCCTTCGTCCATCGTGACATCTATTGTAACATCATGCTCCATCAGGATTATTTTTGCATTGTCCTCATCGAACGGCAACCCACGCCCGTTTTTGCAGACCATTATCCGTCCCGCGTCCGACTCAAAAGTAACACTTACGCTGTCCGGGTCAAACTCAATGCCAGAATAACCCATGGCGCACAGCACACGGCCCCAATTTGCATCGGCTCCGAATATCGCGGCTTTGGTCAACGTGGAAGATATAACTGATTTCGATAGAGTTTCGGCATCGTCCTCGCTCTTCGCCCCGCGTACGGTGCAGGTGATGAGATGTGTGGCTCCCTCGCCATCGGAAGCCATCTTTACTGCAAGGTCGACGCAAAGCGCGTTCATCGCATACGCGAACACTTCAAAATCCGCACCGGTTTCGATGATCTCATCATTACCGGCAAGCCCATTCGCTAGCAGGCTGAGCATGTCATTCGTGGAGGTGTCGCCGTCGACCGATATGCGATTAAAGCTCACTTTTGCGGCATCGACAAGCGCTTTTTCGATCATGACCGGGCTGATCGCGCAGTCGGTCGTCAGGAACGCGAGCATCGTACCCATGTTGGGGTGAATCATGCCGCTGCCCTTGGCGATACCTCCGATCCTCACCGCCTTGCCGCCTATCTCAAACTCCACGGCGCACTCTTTCATGACTAGATCAGTTGTCATGATGGCTGCTGCCGCGTCCTTAGAGCCGTCATATGAAAGCTGTGTAACTAGCTCGCCGACGCCATTCTCTATCACCTCGACCGGAAGCCTCTGGCCGATCACGCCCGTCGAAGCGACAATAATATCGTCAGCATTCAAGCCCAATGCCGATGCCGCTGCACGGCATGAGCGGAGCGCGTTCTCCTCGCCATCCGGCGCGCAGGCGTTGGCGTTGCCGCTGTTGACAAGCACCGCTCGGGCGTGGCCGTTCTTGAGATGCTCCTTTGATATTATGAGCGGAGCGGCTTTGACCACATTCTTAGTATAGACGGCCGACGCCGTGCAATCACAGTCCGCGACAATGAGCGCCAGATCCTTCTTTTCGGTATTGCTGGTTTTAACTCCGACGTGTATCCCCGATGCCCGGAACCCTTTCGCGGCGCAAACGCCGCCATTTATAAAGTTCATGCTAACCTCCAAGATTTCTCAAATTCCGAATTCAGCATTAATTCCATATTTTGAACTGCCGCGCCGGACGCGCCTTTGCCGAGATTGTCAAAACGCGCGGTTATAAGCGTTTGAGCATCACTTCCGCTGACCGTGATTTCAAGGTCGTTCGTACCGGCGCCCCAGTTGCAATATAACGTCCCGCTGCCCAGATCGGGAGCGACGGTCACATAGCGCTGCCCCGCGTAGTATCCGGCGAGACTCTGACGTATGCCCTCCGCCGTCATGGGTTTTAGCAGCATGTCATTATGCAGTGCGACGGTCGTGGCCATGCCCTTGTAATAATCGTCTACAAAAGGGCAGAATATCGGAGCGCGAGTCAGCCCCGTCACCGCCATCATCTCCGGCAGATGCTTATGCTGTAGGCCAAGCGCATATAATCCGGGGGCATACATGCCGTCAGTCTTGTGCTGCTCGTAGTCGGCAATCATCGACTTTCCGCCGCCGGAGTACCCGGTCGGAGACAGGCATGTGAGCGGGTAGTCCAGGGGCAAAATGCCAAGTGAAATCAGCGGATAAACCGAAATAATGAACCCCGTCGCGTGGCAGCCCGGATTGGCTACGAAGCGGGATTTTGCTATCCTTTCCCTCTGCTCCGGGGATAATTCCGG
>WRMX01000203.1 GCA_009776905.1 Oscillospiraceae bacterium | reverse complement strand
TGAGTGAGCTTTCGCACTTGTGCGGAAGCGAATGATACGTAGTCCGCGATGACGACTAATGAAGCAAAAATAAACGTCTACCTCACCGGGCGTGAATTGTAGCCACTGGCGTGAATTGTAACATCTTGTTGAATGGCAGCGGCGTATATGGTAGACTACGTATATTATAATGTTTGGGAGGATGGAAATATGGCAAGAACATTTTCATTTGGAGTCGCCGCCGGGCAAATATTCCAGTTGGGATACATAGTCCCCGATGCCGAAGCAGCAATGCGTGCTTGCGCGGAAACGCTGCGAATCGGCCCGTTTACCAGCAACAGCGGATTCAAAGCGCCTGACGGATGGTACAGAGGCAGCACGGAGATGCCGAAGCTCACGATCGCGCACGCATATAACGGGAGTCTGTTCATAGAATATATCCAGCAGCATGACGACACCCCATCGGTCTATAAAGAACACATTGACAGATTCGGATATGGTCTGCACCATTATGGACTCGCAATTGCGCCGGAAGACTATGACAGAACGATTGAGTCATATTATAACATGGGCTTTGAAAATGTATTTACGGATACTCTCCCGGGAGGAGTACGCATTCGTTATATCGGCCCCAAAACAGAACAGGGGATTGAAAAGCTGCGCAACGAGATCGGAGTCGGGTATCTCGAGTGCGTTGAAGTCAAAGAAAACGAAGAGGCCATGTTCTCGGGCATGCGCGATGCTGCTTTGAATTGGGATGGCAAAACGCTTCTGCGACAACGCGGTTAATGTCTGAGCGGAGTGGAGGGAATGGTCATAAGTTTGAAAGTCTTCAAACTTAATTTGATTTTGATGAACGCAAGCGGCTCTCGCTTGCGCGAAACCGCCGCTATTGCGACATATTTATGACCATTCGTTGGTCGTTAATGTCTGAGCGGAGTGAAGGGAATGGTCATAAATATGATGACATATACTGCTGCAGTGGTTACTGTCAGTGACAGAGGCTCAACAGGAGAGCGCGAGGACCTCGCAGGCCCGCTGGTGCGCAAAATGCTGGAAGACGCCGGATATGAGGTTGCTCGCACATCAATCGTGCCCGATGAGCAAAGCATGATAGAGCAAGAACTGATATGGTGCGCGGACGAGCTCGATATTGCATTGGTGGTGACAACCGGCGGGACAGGGTTTTCAACGAGGGATGTGACGCCGGAAGCGACGATCGCGGTCTGCGAGCGCATGGCGCCGGGGATACCGGAGGCAATGAGGGCAGAGAGTATGAAAATCACGCCCCGCGCATCGCTGACGCGCCAACAAGCCGGCATCAGAGGAAAAACTTTGATAGTCAACCTGCCGGGCAGCCCGAAGGCAGCGCGCGAGAATTTTTCAGCAGTCATTGATGCCTTGGAACACGGCCTTGAAATGCTGCGCGGCCACGATGCCGACTGCGCAGCAGAAGAGTTGTGATGCAATTATTCCTGCGAGAATTCACCTAGCCCGGCAAAAAACTCGCTCAGAACTCGAGATTCTGACTTTTATCCAAAGTTCCCAGGATTGCCTGTGCTGTATGCAAACGCTGTCGAGCGCCGGCGAGAGCCTGCGGGTCATTGGCATACGTCGCTTCCAGCTCCCGGAGCGTATCGCCGAGCGGAGTAAGTTTCCCCCTGCGCCAAAGCTTGTCTGCAAGGAAAAGCAGCTCCGCCTCGCCCACTTCCCCCACATAATCAGGAAGATCCATATGCGTGCCGATAAGAACCGCCGCAGCAGGAAAACCCTCTTTTAACAAGAGTTCCATGCCTGCTTTTGCGTGTTGTCGGTGCATCCTGCAAATATCATGCACACGACATGCCGACTTGAGCAGATCGAGGTCGATCGATTTGCCTTGTTGGCTTATTGATTGCGCGAGTTCCGATGCGAGAGCCGCCACATCCTCCCCATGCTTGATGATATCGTATGGGGTGCGATGTTTTGCAAACAAAGCAGCGCATTGTTCCGCATCCGGGTAGGTGGGCAACCCAAGATGAACCAGCAGCTCTGCGTAGTCCGCCGGTGTGTCCATATCGAGGAGAGATTCCCGGTTGTCCAGCTCAACTTCGACCGTCGGGAGCGGCGAGAGGAAGCCTTTCAACCCACCGTCGCCGCTGTAAGCCAACAACCCTTCCCTATGCTGAATGGGTATGAGGGGCGGATGCCCGCGCCGTCCGTCAAATTTTGGGCGCGTAACAGCTTGCGCTCCGCTGATGGTGAAGTGTTTTTCCAGTGTTTTCAGAGTATCTGCCGATATTGCGCAGCAATCCGACGGCAGCACGAAAAATCCGTCTATGTTGTCGCTGAGCGCTGCTGCTCCGACGCATGTGGATGAGAACATGCCATCGTTATAATCATTGTTGTGAACGGTACGCGCTTCAGGCGCTTCATTGCGAAGGTGCTCCACCAATTCGTCGCGGTTGTTTCCGGTTACTACGATTATGTCATGCACCCCGGCGGCTTGCGCCGTTCTGATGCAACGCACGGCAGCGCTTTGGCTGCCGACCGGCAGCATCGGCTTGAAGACGCCCATGCGTTCGGACAGCCCTGCTGCCAGAATTATCATGGATGTAAGCATAGCCATGCCCCCTTTCACAGCAAACAGAGCTACCGTTCACGCCCTTGCGCTCGGCAGACGTTTTTTTGCTTCCTCATCGCTCAGATGCGCATCCATGCGCATATTCGCGCCGCTCCGCTTCCTTGCTAC
>WRMX01000202.1 GCA_009776905.1 Oscillospiraceae bacterium | reverse complement strand
TCGTCGGCTTTCCCTTCGAGGTGCGGGTGGTATTTTGCGTATTCTGTTCGTATCACGTCGCCGACGTCGAAGAGCATCGAATCTGCCGTGTCCGCCTTGCAATTCTTGAACGATAGGTATATGACGGGCAGCGAATTGATATGCTCCGCGTATTCGGTGTCCATGATGGCGAGGCCGTCAAATATCGCCCTGCTGTCCGCCGTGATGTCGAAGAACTCGCGCAGCATCGTCATGTTGAGGGTCTTGCCGAAGCGCCTCGGGCGGGTGATCAGCGCGACCTCATCCCCATGTTGGATGAAATCCTTTATCATCAGCGTCTTGTCGACGTAGTATCTGCCCTCTTCCCTGATTTTCCTGAAGCTGTCGATTCCGATCGGCAGGCTGTTTCGCATATCTTCCATCCTCTCGCCCTCCTTGTCGCCCACCGCAACGATGCCGCTCATCGCCCATCGTGCGGTTCTCCATTGTTTCTGGTAGAATTATAATCGATTTGGCATGAAAACGCAAGGCAAAGACGGCATGCAACAAATGGTTCGAAAATGGCTGCTCGGTGTCCGCTTTGAGACGCATATTGAATGTATCGCCGTCGAGTGAAACGACCTCGCTCTAGCTGCTTAGAGCGTAGCTAATCGATGTCATGGTGTAAACTCACAGAATACAACATTATCCTATGAGTATTCATTTATCGTGCAGCAACCGCAATATGCTACGACGAGTAGCACTATATGAACACACGACCGCTGTAGCTAGTGTCATTAAAAAATAAGCACCGGCATAGACGCTAACCCTCAACATCGTCTCCGTCTGCGCTGCGCCGCTGTATACAAGGAAAACGATTGCGCCGATAACCAACCCAAAGAGACAGAGCGCACACTGCTCAATGACGAGCGAAACGCAGACCTTCAATCTTCTCGTACCCAAGCTGCGCATTATCGCAGTTTCTTTCGACGATTGCATGATGAACAGGCAGCAAATGAAAACGCCTATGACTAGTGAAGTCACAATCGTTATGGGGTAAACAGTGTCAATCAATTTCATGGCGTTTTTCAGATAAAGCAGCTTACTTGTATCTATGATGCACTTTGTATGTTGAATGCTGTCGACCTTCGCCGCAAACGCTAAAGCCTCATCAACGCGATTATTGTCGGCAAGGATAAAAATAACTGTGTCAAACACGATTCTGTCGCCTGCCGATCTCTGCGTCAACATGGGAGCGAAAACAGACAAATCATATTTGCCTGAAGGGGACGAGACAACGCCGATGATCGTATATTGACGGGATACATCCTCAAATTCTGCGGCTATTGCGTCATGATACAGTTCCAATATACTCTCATCGGAAACAGTGTCGTCAGGATACGTTGTTCTGTGGTAATTGACATATTTGCCTTGCAGCCGCTCCATGCTCTTCTCCGGGCTTACACTCACCGAGTCTCCCGGCGTCAACCCAAATCTGTCCATCGCCGTTTGGCCGACCACGATGGCGAATGCGTTCATGTCATAATCAGAAATGCTGTATCCATCCGCATATGCCACACTGGCCTCCTCGCCTGTATATCGGGCAATGTCAGACGTGATTATGAAAAAAGAGCGAGAGCTATTCAAATCCGCAATGACGCTGCTTTCATAATATGGGTCCTTAAAATAGCCCGATTGCATGATGTCGGACACTACTGTCGGTTGCAGCCCTCCGGTGAACCTTGCCGTGACCACAGTATTTCTGTACAGGCTTTGATATGACAAGCTCATAAGCGTCAATTGCCCAACTGCACACAAAAGCAATGCCGCCAATAAAGCAGCAAGCGTTGATTTAACAAATGCGCGGTGGATATGCTTGAATGCATACCTGACAATTATTTTCATATAGTAGCTCACATAATGACGGCGTATTTTATTGTCGAACGAAGCGAGAGTCGCGTCGCGCTAGCGCGACATGACCGAGCGAGTAACGACATCAAAAGGTCAAATACCGCGCGGCTCTGCCGCGCAACATGCCAGTAGGGTCCCCGAAAAGTCGATAGACTTTTTGGGGAGAGGAGGAGCGACAAAGCGAGCGAGCCTTCGCGCTAGCGAGGAGGCGAGACTTAGCGAAGTCCGCGACGACGCTGGCGCAGGGGCCAGGGCTCTGCCCTGTGGTGAATACCTTTTATTTTGATACTCGCGGTGTTCAGCAGCAAAGCAAAGTTACCGCATTGATTATTCGCTGTTCAGCAGCTTCAGCGCCGATGATCCACCGATGCGCCTGAGAATAAGGAGAGCAGCCGCAGCGACAAGAATAATCGGCCCTATGATGCAACACAATGATGCCCAAGCGGGCATTGCGATTTCGGCACTGATCTCCCCAAGCTCCAACGCTGTAACTCTCGCGGTGATGCTTGCATTTGCGTAGAACAGGCCGACAGCGCTGCCGGCAATCACTGATATCGCTGCCACGAGCATCAAGGGCAGCATCAAGGCCGCATCCGCGGATCTTTTTGTCGCGCCGAGAGAGCGCATGACGGCATAATCCTTCTTCTTCCTGCCGATATGCAGATAAACGGAAATACCCATAGCAGCAATGACCGCTAGAAATGACACGGCGACCCTGATAATTGAGGCCTGCTTTGTTGAATAGAAACCTTGTGAAATGTCGCTCCATCCGCCATCGTCAAAAATGAGCGTCAAGCCCAGCTCTTCGGCGACCGTCGCGGCCTCATCGCGGAACTCACGGAT
>WRMX01000201.1 GCA_009776905.1 Oscillospiraceae bacterium | reverse complement strand
CAAGCGCGGCGACGCAACCCACGCCTACCGCCGCCCACCACCACAAGCTCGGCAACGCAACCCACGCCTACCGCCGCCCATCATCCCAAGCACGGCGACGCAACCCACGCCTACCGCCGCCCATCATCCCAAGCACGGCGACGCAACCCACACATTAGGAAGGTGAGCACCATGACCATCAGAGCAAAAATACTCGTGATCGTGCTGGCCTTTTTCGCGTTTCTCGGGTCTGCGTTCACCATATACTCAATATTCACCACAGGGAACTACAAACGCCTGCGGCTCGAAGGCATAGAAAAAACCGTAGAATTCGAAGCTGAAAAGGTTAATAAAAAAATCACGGGCATAGAGCTTGGCGCGCTCCACTTCGCGATCAGCGGCCTCATATGCCGCGAGGAGCAATCGCTAGAAGTCGGCGAGCTCTCCGTGCTGGAGTTCCTGCGCGACTTCCCCGATGCGGAAGGCGGCGGGTTCTGGTTTGAGCCATATGCATTCGACGGGAAGACCAAGCGCACGGGTATCTACGCGTTTTATGACAGGGACGCCGGCTTCTTCGTCCTCGACGAAACAATGTACGTTGACGGTGCTTTGAACATCGACGAATACGACTACCACAGCATGAGCTGGTACCGTGAGGTCATGGACACTGTGACGCAGGCCGACCAGGTGGTCTGGACCATGCCATATATCGACGATTCCGGAGCGCGAAGCCTCATGACGACTGCGGGCGCGGGCATCTTTGACGAGTACCACAACCTCATCGGGACATCGAACATCGATTGGAAAATCGAGGACGTCGTCGCGGAGCTCACGGCCATCAAGCCCACGGAACACAGCTTCGTTCTGCTGTGTCTGCCCGAGCGCGACTACATCATATCTAACACATATAATGCGTCCTTCGACGCAAATGGCAGCAAGGGCAAAAACAACATAAACGGTGAAAATATCGATAACATCGACGACAACACCGGCAACACCGGCAACACCAGCAACACCGGCAACACCAGCAACACCGGCAACACCAGCAACACCGGCGACAGCGGCAACAGCGGCAACAGCGGCAACAGCGATAACGACGAAAGCGGTGGAAGAATATTCAACACAGGCGAGCCCCTAAGCTCGCTCTCGTGGGACATCAACGCCGACTCGTTCGTACTGGACGGCACCGAATATATGACATTCAGGCGCGTGATGGACAACGATTGGCTGATATCCGTTTGCATCCCCGAAAACGAGATATTCACCGAAATGGAGAGGCAAAACACCCACTTCTCGCTCGTCATCGCGATTCTAGCGGCCGTAATGCTGATCTTCGCGTTCCTGCTGCTCTCCAACCTCATCAATAAGCCGCTCAAACGTCTGATAAGCGAGGTCTCAAAGCTTGGGCTCGGAAACCTCGATACAAATATCGCCATAAAAACAAACGACGAGCTGGGTCTGCTCGCCGGCACGTTCAACAAAATGACCGCGGACCTCAAAGAATCCATCGAACAAAAGACATTGGCAATGGCCGAAAAAGAGCGCATCGGCGCGGAGCTTGACATCGCGAAAAGGATTCAGGCCAGCATGCTGCCATGCATTTTCCCGCCGTTCCCCGATCGCCCCGAATTTGACATATACGCGCTCATGCTCCCTGCCGAGGAAGTCGGCGGCGACTTCTATGACTTCTTCCTGGTCGACAACAACACGCTTGCCGTGGTCATGGCCGACGTTTCCGACAAGGGCGTGCCGGCCGCGCTGTTTATGGTGATCACGAAAACGTTGATTAAAAACAACGCGCAATCGGGCAAATCGCCCGAGGAAGTGTTTAAAACAGTCAATAACATGCTGTGCGAAAATAACGACGAGCTAATGTTCGTCACGGCATTTCTGGGATACCTGCACATACCCACCGGGCGTTTCTCATATGTCAACGCAGGGCACAACCCGCCGCTGATCCGCGCCGGCGAGCGCTTCACGCGCCTCGAAACGAAGCCCAGCCTCATGCTCGCCGCCATGGAAGGCACGTCTTACGCCCTGCATGAGACGACATTGATGCCGGGTGACGAGCTGTTCCTCTACACCGACGGCGTGACGGAAGCGATCAACTCGGAATATGAGCTCTTTGGCGAGGCGCGGCTGATCGACGCGGCCAATGGCCTCCCCTCACTGCCGCCCGAGGAGTTCGCGTTCGCGATCCGCAACGAGGTCGGCAAATATTCCGACGGCGCCAGCCAATCCGACGACATCACGATGCTTGCCCTGCGCTTTCGCGGCCGCCAGTCGAGCATTAGCGAGATAAGCGTCGAAGCAGATTTGCAATACCTTGACGATGTCCTGGAGTTCGTTAGCGAAAAGCTGGAAAGCTGCCCGCAAAAGACGCAAATACAAATCGGCTTGACCGTAGATGAGATTTTCTCGAACATCGCAAGCTACGCATACAGCCCTTCCACGGGCCCGGTGGCGATTCGCATCAGCGTCGGCAGTGACATTACAATAGAATTTGAGGACAGCGGCAAGGAATATGACCCGCTGTCCTCATACGCGCCCGACCTCTCGCTGCCCGCTTTGGACCGCAAGGAGGGCGGGCTTGGTTTGTTCATGGTAAAAAACATCGTGGATTCGATGGAATACAGGCGCGAGGGCGGCAAGAACATTCTGACGATTAGGAAGGATATAACGTGACAACGCCGTTATGTAGGGCGCGGCATCCTTGACGCGCCGGTATGTAGGGCGCGGCATCCTTGACGCGCCGGTATGTAGGGCGCGGCATCCTTGACGCGCCGGTANGTAGG
>WRMX01000200.1 GCA_009776905.1 Oscillospiraceae bacterium | reverse complement strand
AAAAATCGTCTGACTGTCTCCATGAGGAAAGACATTTTTATAGACGATACAGCCTAATAATTGCGTTAATCCGCATCCGGCGCAATCACAGGAGAAGCTTGAGTGTTTTCTCTATCTATCACTGTTGAAACGCTACTCTTTGCCACAATCATGTGGCATTTTTGTAAATACTACTCACTTGATTGTCTACAAACCGTTGGTATTACTAATTTTCTTTGAGTCCTATAATTCCACTCGCACCATGCGGAGTGTCCGTACAGCATATAAGCGCTGTACGGACACTCCGCGTTTCATGCCGCTTGCTTATGCGGCTCGTATGCGATTGAAGCTCCTCTCCGCCTGCTTCGGTTCGGTTTGAACCGAAGTTTTGTTGCATGATTAGCCGACATGGCAAATACCTTGCGAGACGTTGGAGCCAACCCCGCGACTATAGCCGTGGAAGTCCAAATTCTATTCTACGATATAACAAGCGCGAATCTGGTCGTTGCCCTTGGTGTCAACATAAACCATATACTCGCCGACCTCATACGCACCAGCAGCATTGTTGCTGATCTGTACAGTCGTCACTATGACATTCGTCGAACCATCAGAATATAGCTCTGTAATGGTGATGGTCAATTCATTCGTATTGCCATTTTGCTTTACCACAAATGCTTCCGCAGTGGCTTCGACAAGCTCCGTCCCGCCGGATTCTTCCCGTGTCATTGTGAAGCTGTCAAAAAGGAATGGCTCAGAGCTGATCGTGTTCTCGCCGATGTCATAGCGGAACATATAGGTTTCGAACGTAATAGCGTCTTTTGTGACAGTTACGCTGGTGAACGTAGGCAGCGGGTCGAAGTCGCCGGTCTGCGGGCCGTCGGGGTTCTGCGCATGGCCTACCTCACGGGCGGAGTTGATATCGAGGAACCCATAATCCGGAGCCGCGAGCGTCGTGTTGCTTGCATATCCGGCTGAAGCGGCGTAGAATTTCAACGTGCTCGCGCAGTTTCCGACATAGTAAAGCGGAGCATTATCCGTCTTTGCTGCCGTATACGTCCTTTCAGCGATCTCGACAGGGTTTCCGGCGTTGTTGCCAGCTGCGTCAATGATCCCTCGGCTGAGCACATGGTCATGGCCTTGAAGCACGATGTCGACATCGAGATCGGCAAATATCGGGCTCCAATACATGCGCGCATCAACAACATCGGCATCGGTCATGTGGCTAGCTCCGGAATATATCGATTTGTGGAAACCAACGATCGTCCACAGTCCACTGGCTTTAGCATATGCAACTTGATCTCTTAAAAACTCCTGTTGCGCTGCGCGCGTTGCGGTGTTCTCGAAGTTCAACATGATGAAATGGGCGCATCCATATGTATATGCGTATGTGATGTTCGTGCCGCCCGATGCAGAATAGTTCAGATGGTCGGAGAATACGTTGTTGTCATGGTTGCCTTGCACGGCAGCGATAACATAATTGCTGATGGCGCTGTCATAATTGTCGCTGAACTGGACAGCATTATCCATTCCAGGGGTTTTCTGGTTGAAAAATATCTCCCATTGTCCTTCGTTGGTAGCCGTATCGGTCAGGTCGCCCGCGATATAGACAAAGCTCGGATCATATTCCGCCCAAAGGGTGCTGCTCGCCGTCATAGCTTTTCCGTTCACACCGGATGCTTGCGTGTCCGACAGATAGATGAACGTGAATCCATCATCATCTGCGAGAGCGGTCTTGAATGCTGCTCCCGCGCTTGCATAGACGGTGCCATCCGCATCCACAGCGCTGCATACATAATTGTATGCCGTGTCGGCTGTCAGGCCGGAGATATATGCCACGTAAAAAGCCTTTTGCGTTACAGCATCTCCGCTTTCCGTCCTCTGGCTGGAAGTGGTCACGTTGCGGTTTGTTTTAGTTGCTGTAAATGTCGAGCTCGCGCCGCCGCTTGCCGGGGTGACTTCGACTTTGGCATCGGTCAGCGTGGTGTCAATGGTTGTCCATGTTACGACAACTTCGTTGCAAGGGTTTTCGGTCATAGTCGCTGCGATTTGCTGCGGGGATTTCCAAGGGTCTGCTGGTGGAGAGGCATAAGCAGCGGTCGTCGACAATCCCACGACGATCACCAGCGCGAGGTATAGCGCGAAGGTTTTTTTCATTCTTTGCATTTCAGGTTCCTCCATTTTTTTATTTTCATTTACGTTGCGCTCATAGCTTAGCAGCCCCAATGTAAAATATTGAACCATTTGCCGGTAAAACCTTTGTAATTTTTTCCGAACCTAACGTGGGAGCTCCGCCCCCCCCACAACCTCAACGCCGCGCGCTTCGGCAATCCGCCCTTTCTCCCCGCTCCAGCAAATAATCCGTGATTCCATCGTCAAGCGGCATGTGCATGTTTCTCCAGTCTTTCACCCCGCTCCCGCAAATAATCCGTGATTCCATCGTCAAGCGTCATGTGAATGTATCTATAGCCTTTCCCCCCGTTCCCGCAAATATTCAATGATTCGGTGTAAAAATCAGGAGCAGACGCCTGATAGCATCTGCTCCTATTCATGCTCGCAGCCTTGTTGCGTGTGTCCGGCTTTAAAATACTTTCTCCTTTGCTTCCTTCGGAAAAACGACGACGAGCGTACCTTTCGCAACCGATACAAGGCTCTCGCGGCCAATGAACTCATTGCTTATGCCAAGAGGAAATGTGTTCGTGACAACAGCATCTTCAAGTCTGTATTTCAATCCGTTATTTGAAACTTATACAAACTTAGTCAAAGATGAATAAATCTGATGTTCAATTCCTGCTTCATCGAGGGGCCAACGCGAGAACTCTCCACAGGCTGA
>WRMX01000199.1 GCA_009776905.1 Oscillospiraceae bacterium | reverse complement strand
CGGTGCGCAGCGTAGCTGCGTGAGGGACAAGCGAGTAGAGCGAACTTCCACCCCACGAAACCTTGTTTCGCGGGGACCCCGAAAGATTTCGCTCGTAAGCGAGCTGTCCCGATGGGTTGTGGGCGCAGCCCACGTTAATATTATAAAGACAGTAGTATATTGAACCTCCCACTACTAAAGCCGCGGGATTCCTGCTTCAACGAAAACAGCTTCATCTTATAAAAATAAAAGCTATTGCTAAATGGCCATCAAAAGTGTAAAATTACCGTCAAAGGCCAAAGACAGCCACAAGAAAAAAATGGAGGATGAACTTATGAAAGATTTCGCCGGCAAAATTGCATTTATCACAGGGGCCGCCGCAGGAGCGGGGCTGGGACAGGCAAAGGTATTCGCCAAAGCGGGCATGAAGGTAGCCATCGCGGACATCAGGCAAGATTCCCTCGACAAAGCGGTGAGCGAGATCGTCGAGTACGCAGGCTGCAAAAAAGAGGACATTTTGCCGCTTCAATTCGACCTGACAGACCGCGTTGCATATGCAGCCGCGGCGGACAAGACAGAAGAAGTGTTCGGCGGGCCGCCGCATCTGTTCATCCAGACGGCGGGCGTCAACTCGTTCGGGCCTGCGGAAGCATCTACATTCGACGACTATGACTGGGTCATGGGCGTTTGCTTGAACGCGGTCGTCAACGGGCTTGTCATCATGGTGCCTCGCATTATCAAGGCGTATGCGAACAAGACCGAGTGCCACATCGCCTGCACGTCGTCGATGGGCGGATGGGGAGGCAACGCGAGGACTGCCCCGTATTCCGCAGCTAAGGCCGCTGTCAACAACCTGATGGAGAGCTACTACGCCGCGCTCAAACCTTATGGCATCGGCGCCACCGCGCTTTGCCCGATGAACATCAACTCCGAGATATGGGCGACCGAGCTGCGCCGCCCGGAGCAGTTCAAGAACAGCGGCTACAACACCACTCCCGAGGTCATCGAGCTGTTGAAGGAACACGTTTCTATGGGCATCGACCCCATCGAGCTCGCCGAGAGGTTCAAAAAAGGCATAGAGGATGGCGTGCTGTTTTGCATCCCATATCCGAGCGCATATGAGATCGTCACGCGCGAGCAGGAGCGCAAACGCAACTACGTCTCCGCCGAGGGCATGGTGAAGGAAAGGGCATATGACGATTATATGGCCGAGATTGCTGCCGAGCGCAAGAAGAAGGGCGAGGGTCCGGCGACCGGCGACGCCATTGTTCTGTTCAAGAAAGGCGACCAGGTCGGTTTCGCAAAGGCGCGCCAGGACATCGATTGGGTTGCGGACAGCAGTAAATTCAAAAAGTAAAGATATATGCCCCAAGGCAAAGCCCTGGTCTCCGCGCCCTCGGCGCGCGCCCAGCAGCAGCGCCGCGCGGTATTTAACTTTTTGATGTCATCACTCGCTCGGTCATGTCGCGCAAGCGCGACGTGGACTCTCACTTCTTTCGACAATAAAAGGAGGTTACATATGACCGTATCTGAAGCGATCGCGACAAGGAAATCCATAAGGGCTTATAAGCCCGATGCCGTCGATGAGTCCGTTTTGTCGGAAATAATCGAAAAGGCTGCAAGGACGCCATCATGGGCGAACACGCAGCCATGGGAAGTATTCATCGCCGGGGGCGCGACTCTCGAGCTCATAAGGCAAGGTTATGCGGACTGTTATAAGAACGCCGTCAAGTCGGTGACTGATATCCCGCGTCCGGCAGATTGGCCGCAAGCTGCCCGTGAAAGGACGATGCAGCTGCGCCCCGATATGGTGCGCGACTGCGGCGATGCAGCGGACCAATTCGGCGAGATGAACCAAAAAATGTTCAACGCGCCGGCGGTCATTTTCCTGTGCCTCGACAAAGGGTATTCTCAATGGTCGTTATACGACTTGGGGGCATTTGCGCAAAGCATCGTGCTTCTGGCGCAGGAGGCAGGGTTGGCGACTATACCAGCGATAACATCCGTCATGTATCCCGATGTTTTGCGGAGTCAGCTGGGCATCCCGGACAATCTGAACATTGCGCTTGGCATTCCGATCGGCTATGCCGATATGGGCAATGGAATCAATAATTTCCACAGCGCGAGGAAGCCTTTGTCGGAAACGGTAAAAATCTTGTTTTAGCGTATTGACAAACATACGGAGCATATTGTAGAATATGCTCCGTTGGCACGGACGATTAGCTCAGCTGGTAGAGCATCCGCTTGACGTGCGGGAGGTCACAGGTTCAAGTCCTGTATCGTCCACCAACAAAGCCCCTACAGCCGCAATGGTTGCAGGGGCTTTGGCATATCAACCGGGAGTATGCGGCGATAAGCTTAGGCAGTTTCGAGGGACATCAATCGCAGTTTTATTTCCGTCTGTTCCTCTGTCAAGACCATTGTCTGAGTGAATACAGCATCAAGCTTTTTGATCATAGCATCTTGCTTTTGCTTAATTTCTTGCGTTTCAAGCTTTACGTCTTGGACAGTGCCCTCGAGGCGAATAATTGCCGCTTCTTGTTTACGCTGGCCTGAGCGCAGATCCTTTATGTATTCATGGTGCTCATATTGAGCGTATTCAAGTCCCGCAACGCGCGAATCAAGCGAGTCAAGCCGGCCATCGATTGTTTCTAGCCGGCCATCGATTGTTTCTAGCCGGCCATTGACTGTTTCCAACCCTTCCTCCAGCCTGTCCAGCCGGCCATTGACTGTTTCCAGCCCTTCCTCCAGCCTGTCCAGCCGGCCATTGACTGTTTCCAGCCTTTCCTCCAGCCTGTCCAGCCGGCCATTGACTGTTTCCAGCCCTTCCTCCA
>WRMX01000198.1 GCA_009776905.1 Oscillospiraceae bacterium | reverse complement strand
CTTCATTTAGCGCAGCAAGGAGGCGGAGCGGTGCGAAACTGAGGCAAGGATGCCTCATTTGAGCACAAATGAAGCAAAAAAAACGTCTGCCGAGCGCAAGGGCGTGAGCAGGAGCTGCAACGATTATCAGCCCTATGACAGCTCGATGGCCAGTTGGAGCTGCGCGTCGTCGGCCATGTCCAGGTTCCCGGACAGCAGCATTGACAGCTCCTCATCGGACAGCGAAAGCTGGTAATCCGGGGTAAACCCGCCAGCGTCGAAGAGCGCGACCCTGTTTTTCGTGAGGTACTGGCTCGTCGATATGTGGAGCGCGCCGCCCCCCGGCAATATCTCAGTCCGCTGCGAGCGGCTCTTCCCTGTCGTCTGCTCGCCGACGGTAATCGCATAATTATACTCGCTGAGCGTCGCCGCGAAATATTCGGCGGCGCTGTACGAATGCCTGTCCACGAGGACGATGGCAGGCATGTCGACCATGCTGGCATCGGAAGTCGTGATCTCTTCCTTGCCGGATTTATCGACGGAAATGAAAATCTCGCCCTCGGGGAGCAGAAAATCCAGAATGTCCGTCATTTCGATGACGCGGCCTCCCCTGTTGCAACGGACGTCGTATATGAACGACTTCGCGCCCTGGCCGATCAAATCCTCGACAGCCGCGATGAATCCTTCGGATGCGCCCCTCTCAAAATTGACAATGCGCACGTACCCGATATTGTTCTCGAGCATCCTGAAAGACACGGGGTCCGTGAAGACGAGCTCGTATGCCACGGCGACGGCTTCGACGCTGCCGTCCGTGCGCAAGAGCGTCAGCGACGCAGTGTCGCCGATCTTCCGCGCGAGCATGAGGCGCAGGTCGTCGACGTCCAGCCCCTCCACGCTCTTCCCATCCACCTCGGTGATGATGTCGCCGACGCTTATGCCGGCCTTTTCGGCCGGGGAGCCGGCGTAGACCGACATGATCTCCATGCCGCCCTTTTCGCTATTGGCGGCGACCCCCACGCCGATGCCCGCGAACTGGTTGTTCGTCTCGTTCAGGTATTGGGCGAATTCGTCCGGCGTCATATAATACGACCATCTGTCGTCGAGCGCGTCGACGGCGGCGCGGAGCGCTGAGGCGGCGACCTCCGACGGGTCATATTCGCCGATGTAAGTCTCGTCGATTTTGTTCAGCAGCGCGGCATATTCGCGCATCGCCGCGATATTGCGGCCAAAACCGCCGAAAACATACCAAAAGACGAGCAATAGCACAATACAGGTTGACGCTGATGTTATAAGTATCAGCGTCAATGGGGATATGGGTCTTCGGTTCTTGTCCATATGTGTGTTCCAATCGATTCATGTGTTCATCCGTGTTTAGGTGACGCTTTGCGTCAAGATTCATCGCGCTAACGCGCTCAAAATGACATGCTGCCGGATGCTCCACGCGCTAAGTAGCGTGTTCCTTATAAATACTTCTCCGGGTCGACCTTGTTGCCGTCGACCGAGACCTCGAAATGCAGGTGCGGGCCGGTCGACACGCCCGTCGTGCCGACATATCCGATGATCTGCCCCTTGCTGACGGACTGCCCGACGCTGACGCCTCGTGAGCTCATGTGGGCGTAGAGCGTCGTCATCCCGTTGCCGTGGTTGATGACGACATAGTTGCCGTAACTGGAGTTATATTCCGAAATGATGACCGTCCCTGAATCGGCCGCAATGATGCTCACGCCATAGTTGGCGGGGATGTCGACGCCCCAGTGCTGCCTATACACGTTGTATACCGGGTGCAGCCTGACGCCGAACCCCTCGGAAACATAGCTCGCCGAAGGGCATGGCCACAGGAGCTGCCCCGTCCCGCGCACCCTGGAGGCGGCTGCAGCGGCAGCTTCCTGCTTTCTGAGCTCCTCGACCTTCGTGTTTATCTCCTTTTGGATGCGGTCCGCCTCGGCGCTCTCGACGGCGTAAAGCTCGCTTTCCGTCTCCAACGTGGCTTCAATGCTGCTTATCAGCTCGCTGGCCTCGTCAAGCTGCCCGTTGAGCTCGTCGACTTTCTTTTCCAGCAGTACCTTCTCGGCCTCTTTTTCCTGAACTGTTATCTCCAGGTTTTCCTTCGCGATGATCGTGTCCTCGCGCGCCTTTATCAGGTTGTTGTACATCATCTCGTCTGCCTGCATGATGTCCCCGACAAAATCGAGGCGCGCCAGCAGATCGGAAAAGCTCGTGGAATCGAAGATGATCTCGAGATATGAGATGATGCCGTTCTCTTCCATGTCGCGCACGCGCATCATATATTTGCGCAGCTGCGCATCCTCCCTGTTGATCGCTTCGCCGACCTCGCGCTCTTTGTCGATGATCAGCTCGTTGTAGAGGTCAATCGTCGAGTTTATGTTGTCGATTTCCATGCCCGTGAGAATGATGCGGTCGTCCAGCACGCTTTTTTTCGCGACCTCGGCCATGCGTTCAAACTCGATCGTGTTGATGCGCGATTGAATCTCCTGCTTCCTTTTTTCGTAATCCTTTTTTTCTTCGCGGAGCTTGTCGATCTCCGCCTGCGTGACTATGGCTTTGGCCGACAGCGCGTCGATGGCGACCCATATGATCGAAAACACCATCAGCAACGCCAATACGACCGCTATGATCCTTGCCGTTCGTTTGCTTTTCATAGAATCATCTCCTGTTTACGCGCGAATGAATAATCGCCGGAAGCCAATATGCTATCGTTCACGCCCTTGCGCTGGGCAGACGTTTTTTTTGCTTCATTTGTGCTCAAATGAGGCATCCTTGCCTCAGTTTCGCACCGCTCCGCTTCCTTGCACGGGGCCCCCGAAAAGCCGTACGGCTTTTTGGGGAGAGGAAGAGCGACGAAGTGAGT
>WRMX01000197.1 GCA_009776905.1 Oscillospiraceae bacterium | reverse complement strand
GGGCAGGCCGCGCTCTTCGCCGCGCTCTACCTTGCCGTGGCGCTTGCCTCTTCCGCAGTCTGCTCCGGCATCGCGACGCGCAGGCCCCCGCTGGAGCTGCTCCAGGTGAGGGAATGAGGGAAGCTGAAGTGGGTCTTTCACATTACACTTTGGCAGAAGTCTGCTCACACATATTGAATTTCAAACATAACCCCATGCTGGCATGGTATATATGTGAAATAATCGCCATTGTCGACTAAATGATTTAATCATTACCTTGATGAGCGTGGCCGCTTAATGGGGCTTCTGACAGCTATTGTCTGCTGTTTGTCTGAGGTAATACCGCTTACTCCTATTTTTCTACCACTTACTCCCATTAATGTAGACAGCTGATGATTGTTGTGTATACTGCAATATATGCAGTACTCATGTATTTTAGAAGATGGCATGGTGAAAATGATGGCGCAAGAAATTATTTTCAAAACATTCAGGACATACACGCACCCATACCTGTACGACAGAAACACGAACTCGGCAACGGTTCTCAGCGACGAGGAATATCGCGAGCTGCGGCAGGTTGAGAGGGGCGAAATGCCCGCTGACCAGAGCAGCGTCGTCAAGCGCAGACAAGCGCAGGGCCTGTTGAAGCCGAGCAACGTTGAAAGGATCGAGCATCCGGAAACTGTGATGACCGAGCAGTACCTCGGGACAAGGATGCGCCAGCTTACGCTCCAAGTGACGCAGCAATGCAATCTGCGCTGCGGATATTGCGTGTATTCCGGCAGCTACGTCGGGCAGAGGACGCATTCAACGAAACGGATGGATCTCCTGACTGCGAAAAAGGCGATCGACTTTTTCTTAACGCGCAACAGCGAAATCTCCGACATTTCCATCGGATTTTATGGCGGGGAGCCCCTTATCGAATTCGATTTGATACAGGAATGCGTCGATTACGCCAAAAGCAAGGTCGAGGGGAAGCGGCTCAGCTTCACGATGACCACCAATGGGACGCTCCTGACGGATGAAGTTGTCGCCGTTTTGGAGAAGCATGATTTCCATGTCAACGTCAGCATTGACGGCTCAAAAGAAGAGCACGACGCCAACCGCAGGTTCGCGGACGGCACGGGCTCTTTCGACATAGTGATGGAAAATATCCGCAGAATACGCGAAAGGTTCCCAAGCTTCAACAAGAATGTCTCGTTCATGACGACCGTCAACCCCCATTTGGACCTCGACTGCGTGCTTGAGTATTTCCATACGGAAGAAGTGTTCAGCGATAAAAGCATAATCTTCAACAACATGAGCGAAGTCCATCTTGACGGCGGCCTGCAATACGGCAAAGACTATTATGGCGTCAGGAACTTCGAATACACGAAGCTTCTCCTCGCGTTGGTCGGAAAGCTTGAATTCGCCTATGTCAGCCCTCTCGTCAGCAGGGCGAAAGGCAACATAGAGCAGAGGCAGAAGTCGCTTCTCCGGCATTCGGCACTCCCTCCCGTGTGCCATTTCCAGAGCAAACATGACCAATCGCATCAATGAGAAGGAACGCCACAGATATGTCGCCGACGCACAGCTGTCGGCCGAGATGGATACAAAGACAAACAAAACCGCCTAGAATAACACATGCAATAGACTATGTTGTCCATTATGCAGCATTTTGCATAGATGGGTTCAGAAAGGAGGATATCATGGAAGATTTAAGCAAGAATTTCAACGGGCTAAAGGAAACTGTCGAGCAAATGGAAGGCAATTGTGTGTGTGGAGCTGTTTGCGCATGCCTACAACTGAATGTACCAACTGCTGGTGAATCAAGCGACTCAATCTATTGGATAAGCGCGTCCATCAACGTAATTGCCTAACGGCAGCACGATAAGTATCACGGTTTCGAACATATAGAGGTAGATTGTTTTTGCGCAAGGAAGTACACGGCAAAGGCACACTATTGGGGAGCGGTGAATAGCCGCTCCCCAAGAGGCAGGGAGGCGCATATGAGATTACGGCTGGCATTCAAGACGCTGCTGCGCTCTGCTGCGAGGACTGCGTTGACGGTCATACTGCTCGGCGCGGTCGCCTTCGCGCTCATATCGCAAGCCATGGAGCATGCGATCACGGACAGGGAAGCGAAGGCTGCAGCTGCGCAATACTATGGCGTGGGATCGGTGCAGGCGGCCGCGCCTGATGTGCCAGCTTGGGCATATGCCGGAAACCCATACCACCTGACGCTCGAGAGCGGGGAGACCGGCGTCTACCAGCTGCTGACGCAGGAGCAGGTCGATGCCGTACTTTCGCTGCCATACGTTTCTTCATATGACATGCGGCTTATGACTGCAGGGGTGTCAAACGATCATGCGCGCCTTGACGACGGCGCGTATTTTTTCAACTTCTCCATGCGTTGCGTCGTCGAGGCGACAGTTTATAGGGAAATAGAAAGTTATGAATCTGGTGATGTTAACTACTTTGTCAATGAGGCAAATCTGCTCGCCGGGTTTGTTAAATCTCTAAGCGAAAAGCCGACGATGCAGACGTGTGATGCCGACACGCTCTTTATCGTATATGGGTTAAAATTACCATACACTGCCCCAGACTCATCATTCCTCAGCATCCTTTACGGCGGTAGGACAAGGTCGTTGGGGTTCTATTTCCCTGGGATCGAATATGGGTGCGAGCAGCTGAACAACATGAAGGTAGGGGATCGATGCGCGTTCGTGCTGCGGTTTATGCCGATTCCGGAAAGCGAGCAAAGATTGTACGACATGGGCGACTTCATATACGAGATGGGCGACTATGTCTATTGCATCGGCGACTACATGAGCAACTCATGGTGCGAGGCGGTGTGGCCTCTCAACGACGCCCCGGAGGGCTACCTGGAGCTGGACGAGTACGCGCCTCTGCGCGAGCTCATAGAGATCACGG
>WRMX01000196.1 GCA_009776905.1 Oscillospiraceae bacterium | reverse complement strand
CTATTCGTCATGAATTACCACATGTGGTTTTTCAAGTTTCTCATAGATATTGTAGTGGTTTCCGTATCGTTAGTCCATGCGTCCTACTGTTTGACGCTTACGCTAAATTCACAATGAATGACAAGGCTTATAATGGCTTCAGTTTACAGCATCGAGCAGGCAGTTGTCAATACACGTTTTGTTCTACGTTTGCAGCGGAATGGGACAGAGGGACGGACGATTCTCGACTAGAGGTGGACCAGAGGGACGGTTCTGATGTCCCACATTGTCAAGTGTGTTTCAAAATTTTTACATCATGATCGGCAGCGGTAGCATACCATACGGAGACAATTCGGGCAGTATAATAGTAAAAAATGCAATAACCAGTATCGTAATCAGCAGCAATAACACTCTCTTGCTTATGTACTTCGCCATTAAACACACCCCCAAGGCACTATTTATCAAACATATTGCGCTCGTTTTCGCCAAGCATAAGCCCCAGCCGGTCATACATGGCCAGAAAATCATCTGCAAGCTTTTCATTGTTGATCAATTCGTCAGGCTGATTCCTGACAACATAGTCAAACTGCTCAATTCCTTTGTACGCAACAGCTCCACGCAGCAATGCGATGGTTTGAGGAGAAAGCCTGTCATAATAATTATTATAAATGAACGTCAGATCATATAAATCACGAATCCTATCTCGACCGGAATACGCGTTGATTTTCATTATGCACAAAGGATCGATGCCATATACCTTGATGCCGTTGACGATCTTAGTTTCCTCCGCAGGTATTTCCCTACGTCTGTATGATGCTTCTATTTTCAACGGCTTTCCTACAATCCCATATTCAACCATGCATCGCTCGACAGTGTCCGTATCTTTTGCAACTCTGTATGAATAACCATTTTCCACGCAAAAATCATCAACAATCTCCGTAAGCCCTTTTCCGATGCCATCAAGATCGATATCTACGGAAAACCGGTCCAGTTTGTAGCAGAGGTATAGCGCGGTGCCCCCCTTCAAAACAAAATTTCCGGAATTCACGTTAAGGTATTTCATAAAAGAAATGATAACTTCATCATGCCTTTCTTTCCAGTCGTTCATAATTACGCCTTTCTTTTGTAATCAAGCCATTTGCCGTAATATTCGCTGCCCATGAAACGGTCTATCTCACTCCAATGCGGCAAGTGGCGCATCATTGTGACTTTGCCGAATAATTCCTCGGTGTACTGGTCGTTGCAGATGAAATCATGATTCATGCCTTGCGCCAGGCTGTAGCAACCAAGTTCCAGCAGGTCAAGCAGCGCACGTATATGGTTGGCTGTGGCAAAGGTTCCCTCATGCTCGGGCACAACGGAGCATTCCTCAATGCCATATTCAGCAAAGATGCTGTTTTTGCTGTCGTTAATCTTCGGGTTTTCCCATTGCAGGGCTGTTATATGCCAGTCGCCGCAGGTCTGCAATGAACAAGGCAGATTCAAGGCATGTACTCCGGTAATGTATAGCATATCCACGCTCCTCTCCTTGACGATGCTGTAACGTTGCGATTTGCCAAGACCATAATCATGCTTCTACACGCTTCTGTGATATTCCAAATAATACCATAGATGTATATTTTGCACAATGCGTTAGTAACGAATTTTAGAACAAAACATCGTTAATTGCTGCAATTGACGTCCTCCTCGCCGTGGGCTACATATTGCAACAACGAAAGATCACTTCTGCAGCGAATTATTCCGTACTCATTGACAGAAGATATTCAAATGTGTTAAGTTCGCAGCATGGAACTTACGTGTGGGCTCCGCCCACGCAACCCGGACGCAGTACGCTCCGGCGATATTGGGTGGCATTAACAATAGCGCTTGATGAAAGAGTGGCGAAAGGAGAACGAATATGGCGCTCAAGTTTAAAGTGTTTCTACACAGCTATCTTGGATTCAACAGCAACTCGACCCTCATTTATGGGGAAAATGACGCGATCCTGATCGATGCGTCACAGCTGATGAGCGACTCGTATAAGATGATTTCGGAAATAATCCCCATGCGAAAAAGACTGACCCACATATATGTCTCGCACTTTCACCCGGACCATCACTTCGGCCTGAAAGCGCTGCATTTCGCTTTCCCGGAGGCCAGGATCGTCGGCCTCCCGCAGACAGTTCACGACATAGTGGACATTACGAACGACAAGCTGGATATGTGGGCCATAGAACGCTTTGGAGACGATTTTCCATACACGACCACGATACCGATGATTATGAAGGAACCGCGCCTTGAGCTAGAAGGTGAAGAAATCCTCGTATTTGGCGGATACGAAGGCGACAGTATCAACAATTCGATTGTGTGGGCGCCATCGATCAGGCTGTTATGCGCGACGGATATTGCGTTTCACGACTGCCATCTGTGGCCCATCGAGAGCAACGTGGAGCGACGCGCAAAGTGGCGCAAAGACATCGCGCGGATGATGGAGTTCGACCCGCGCGTGATTATCCCCGGCCATTGCGACGAGGCAAAGCTGGAGTTACTCGAGGACGTGGCGCATGATGAAGCGCGCTCTTACACGGACTGCGTGGATTGGTCGATTAAATATCTGGACTTTTATGACGAGGTGTACCATTCGGCGAAGACTGGGAAGGACATGGTCGATATGATGTTCAAACGATATGACCTGAAGGCCGAAGACTTCGCCATACACTGGCAGACTCGGCTTATATTTCCGAGAAGCAGCCCGGAATGGCTGACGCCGCTTCCCGGCAGGCGCGGCGAGATATTCCTCAATCCACATGGCGTCTACGACGGGGACCCCGCAAGAGAGGAATAGTGGCATATCGTTTCGCAACGTCAATGGGGCAGAGGTGGGACAGGCGGAAATGAATCCCGCCTGCGAATTTTTGCCTCCGCGCGAAGCGCGGTGCGCACTCCGCGCATTCGCGCACTCCGCGCGTTCGCGCGGTGCGCAGCGTAGCTGCGTGAGGGACAAGCGAGTAGAGCGAATTCATTTCGCTCGTAAGCGAGCTGTCCCGATGGGTTGTGGGCGCAGCCCACGCT
>WRMX01000195.1 GCA_009776905.1 Oscillospiraceae bacterium | reverse complement strand
TTGCGCTCGGCAGACGTTTTTTTGCTTCCTCATCGCTCAGATGCGCATCCATGCGCATATTCGCGCCGCTCCGCTTCCTTGCTACGCGGTCGGAAGCAAAACAAACGTCTACCTCACCGGGCGTGAATTGTAACCGAACAGACATGCCTTATGATATATGGAAATAATAATAATTGTCAAGCAGATGAAGATGTGATATACTCCGAGCCAAAGGAATGATTAAAAAATATGTTAAAAAAATTCAAAGCGATGTTCGGCGCGCAGGACATGACTGTCGGCCGCCCATTTTCGTGTCTCATCCAATATGCGATTCCATTGCTCATCGGCAACATAGCCCAATTGCTATACACCACCACAGATGCGGCAGTCGTCGGCAACTACATGGGAGAGCTCGGAGACACAGCGCTCGCGGCCATCGGCGCCTCGATGCCGCCATTCAACATTTTCCTCGTCTTGTTCATGGGCATCGGTTCGGGCGTGACTGTCATGGTGTCGCAATATTTCGGAGCGAAAGACTATGACAATCTGAGCCTGTCCGTTGGCAACTCGATTTTGATGATTGCGGTGTCGTCGGTTTTCATCACTGCGGTCGCCACTCCGCTGGTCGTGCCGCTCCTCCGCATGGCAAAAACGCCGCCCGAAACTATCGCATTGGCTCGCACATATCTGACAATATTGTTCCTCGGTTCGACGGGGTGCGGGTTTTATAACTGCCTTTCCGGAATATTGCGGGGATTGGGAGAGTCTCTGTTTCCTCTGATCGTTCTCCTGGCGACTGTGTTGCTGAACATCGCGCTGGATATCTGCTTTGTCGCAGGTTTTGGCATGGGTGTTGCAGGAGCTGCAATAGCCACAATAATAGCGCAAGCCCTCGCTGCTGTGGTTTGCCTCATCAAAGTCCTCAAAATGCGCGGCATATTGGACATCAGCCGCAGAACCCTCAAGCCGCAAAAGCGTATCATGATGCAAATCATCAGCCTCGGCGGCCCGAACGCGCTCTCGATGGGCGTCATGTTTGCNTCGACAATGTTCGTCCAAGCGCTCGTNAACAGCATGGGGCAGATGGTGCTCACGACGATTACTGTAACNCAGCGGCTGGATGTGTATGCGGTCATCCCCAGCATGACATTTCAGGGGGTCGCGCAGACATATACGGGCCAGAACATNGGGGCCGGCGANATGGAGAGGGTCAAACAAGGCAGCAAGACGGTTTTTCTCATGTGTTTCGTGTTCACGGCTGTGATGGTTGTTTCGATGCTGCTTTTCGGAAGGCATATGCTTGCGTTGTTCACAAAGACCGAAGCAATTATCGATTTGAGCATGGGCTTCATACGCATAATGGTGCCGGCATATCTGGCCATGACAGTTTCCGGGACATGGATGGGCGTAATGCGCGGCGCCGGAGACGCATTCGGCCCGATGTGGATTTCCATGGTGAATAATGTCATTCTGCGAGTGCCGCTGGCATATCTGATCGCGTATTTCACAAAGTCAGAGATCAACCCGAACGGGCATCCGAATTCGATCATGCTGTCGCTGTTGATTGCGATGCTGGTTGGCTGCGTCATCTCGACGGTGTACTATCGTGCCGGCAAATGGCGCAACAAGGCTGTAACCGGCGACAAGGTTAAACCGACGTTCGATATAGTATGACGCCTTTGAGCCTCAGCGCATAAGCGCCTCGCAGCAGCAATAATAAACAAGCCATTTTAGTCCGTCAGTTGCTATCGCCGCGCGAAGCACGGCGCTCCGGTACGGAGCCCTCAGGTTAGTAACTGACGGACTTGCGGTGTCCGGATTGTGGTTGCGGTGCCCCGCATTAGAGCATCACGCTATCTCCCAAGCTAAAGTATAGGGCAAATATGCCGATATTATGGTATACGCATATCATCAATATCAATAATACTCGGAGGCTATTATGTCAATCGATCCGATTTCCACTGAAAGTATCCAACAATATGAATATCCGACCGTGCAACAACCGGACGATAGCGTCGAGACAGAATTTTCCGAGGTTATGCAAAAGACCTCGAACATCGGCGGAGCGGTGGACCTTGATGCGATTTTCGAGGCAGCAGGGCAGCGATACAATCTGTCGCCCAACCTCCTCAAAGCGGTCGCAAGAATCGAATCCAACTTTCGCCCCGATGTCACGTCGCCTGCCGGCGCAATGGGCATCATGCAGATAATGCCGGGCACGGCCAAGTATCTCGGTGTCACAGACCCATACGATCCGGAGCAAAGCATTATGGGCGGGGCAAAATACCTCAGAGAGATGCTGGACAGGTTTGGCGATGTCAGATCTGCGCTTGCGGCTTACAACTCCGGCCCCAACAATGTCACAAAATATAATGGGGTGCCGCCATTTTGCGAAAACTATGTGAACAAGGTCATGGAGTACATAGGCGATGGCGACATCACCGCAGGGTTTGTGTCGTACAATGCAGATGTGGGCCAGGCTAAAGCATCCGGCTCATCCGGATTCGGAAAGGCATTTTCCGAGATGCTGCTGGTGAAAATTATCGAAATGCAAATGAATTCATCGAAGGACGACGACAAAAAAGTGTTCTGACTCAAAGATTCGGACACACACAGATTTCACAAATTGTAAAAAACGTATGGCGCGGGCATTGCCGCGACATACGTTTTTAATTTTGTGAATGCAGGGAAACGATTAGGCATACATGTCGATGTTTTGCCCTAAGTAGGGCATCAGCAAGCTCTCGAGCTCTTTTTGCATGTTTTGCATTTCGTCGATAATGACTTCGGAGGCTATTTTCGGCAGATCCATTGCCATTTTGAGTATCCCGAACTGCGCTTGCTGTTTTGTCGAAACAGCGCTGATGTCCATTGATAATGCTGCTATATCCATAAGTAGAACACTCCTTAAAATATACGTCTGCCGAGCGCAAGGGCGTGGCAACAGTAACTGGTTTTATGTAAGCAATCATACCATAATTTACAGAAGAATACCAGTTAATTTTTTGTGAATGCCTGTCACTTCCCAACGCAGAAGCGCTCGAAAATTCTGGTGATGATGTCGTCTCTCATTACA
>WRMX01000194.1 GCA_009776905.1 Oscillospiraceae bacterium | reverse complement strand
GGGACAGCTCGCTTACGAGCGAAATGAATTCGCTCTACTCGCTTGTCCCTCACGCAGCTACGCTGCGCACCGCGCTTCGCGCGGTGTTAGTACCTGACGGATTTAAAAACATCTTGTTTTTTGTTAGTGTTGTGCATCCGCCAGGTACAAACTCCTATTCGTCAATGTCCACATTATATGCCCCCAACCGGACATATGCAAGACCCGCAATGCGTTCTACCTTGAGACACCAAGGAAAAACTCACAGCAAACCGCCTTGAACCGCCACCGCACTCTGAATATATTATAATTAAAACTTGCGCCCGACGCACCGCGCGAAGCATGGCGATAGCGCCCAATTTCGCGGCATTTAGCGCGCGCATTTTCGCCAGCACACCGCGCGAAGCGTGGCGACAGCAGCTAGGCGCTTGAAATTAACTTGTTCATTATTATTGTTGCAAGTCGCTAAGGCACTAATGGTCGTTTTGCGATGCAAAGCACCAAGGTACACTTATCGTGATTGATTCATTCTTTTTGTGTTAATTTCACAGTTGTCGCTCCACTTTGTGTAGAATCTGTCGAAAGGGGTGATGCCGGATGACATTAGGCGAGATACTCAAAGATCTGCTCGCAGACAATGATATGACGCAAAAGGAGCTCGCAGAGAATCTGAACATCGGCCCTTCGACTATCGGGAACTATATATCGAACTATAGGGAACCCGATTACAAAACCTTGAAAATACTTGCCGACTATTTCGGAGTTTCAATCGACTTCCTGCTTGACCACAGGGCAAGCCCCGCCATCAGCCACGCCGAGGACGAGCTGCTCCGCGTCTTCCGCCTCCTCCCGAACGACCAAAAAGCGCTCTACATCGGCCAGGGAAAGCTCTTCATCTCGCACAATGCAAAAAAAGCAAAAGCGGCCGAGTCCAAGGCGGCCGACCGCAAGCGCAAGTACAAAAAGCAGGACAGCTGAGAACAACGGGAGCATGATCATCATCGCGCTCCCGTTGCAATTATTATTTACCCGGAGCGGAGCCTCACGTGAATTCAGACACCATAAACCCTGCTATTGTCAGGGTTTGAGGTATGTGGTCATAATGAACACTAACCTCTTTTTATTTTTATGGACAAGCTCCAAAACATCTACTACCATACACAATAAGGGTTAAAGCAGCTTTAATGTCAATAGCAAATTTATACTTGTCGAACGAAGCGGCAGGAGCGCCATAATGCGAAAAAGTCAATTTGGCCTAAACTCGCCGACGATGTTCTATCCTGTAAGGGTGTGAAATCTACATCACGCATATTACAGGGCAGTTACGTCATTTGCGGCACATCTTGACGGATGCCGGGGAACACGCTGAAAGAACTTTACCAACGCAGGAACAATTTACATCTGATTATGCCGTTATAAGGTGTAAGGTACAGTTGTTTCAAAAACTTTTCAACCTAGGTTCCGCAAAACCCCCTTGTTTTCTCCTATATATGAGGGGAACTATTTCGGAACAAGTACCGCCGCAGAGAAAGGAGGTCTATTTACGGCAATATCCCACCATATCAAAACATATCAGACTAAATCAAACAAAATCAAAAAAGGAGTCAGTCTATGAAAACTACAACCGCTGTGACAAGCGCGGCTGTGACGCTGAAACAGGCAGAGCCGATAAAGTTGCAGAAACGGATTGGCTCGACCGTGTATACGGTATCTATCCGTTTCAGCGACAAAGCGACTGAGACCATGACGAGCGCGAGTCTCGGTGCGGGACTCGCCCGTCATGGCAAAAGCGTTCTTTGTTTAGACGCGGACACGCAGCACTCACTGACCGTCAGCTTCGGTGTAACGGAACCGGAAAAGCTGCCTGTCACTCTGACAACGATGATGTCGCACATCATCAATGAATCCGGCTTCGACCCACTGGACGGTATTGTCCACCATGCAGAAGGGATAGACCTGCTCCCCTCAAACAGCACCCTTGCAGGAATGGAGATCGCTCTTGTACAGTTGATTGGGCGGGAGACAATCCTACGGCAGTATATCGAAATGGTTAAGCCATTCTATGATTATGTAATCGTAGATTGCGCACCTTCTCTCGATCTCCTATCAATCAATGCCCTTGCTGCCGCAGACAGCGTGATTATCCCCGTTGTCCCAAAGTACCTTGACGCAAAAGGTCTGGAGCTATTGCTCAAATCCATCGCACAGATTCGCCGTCAGATCAACCCCGCCTTGACAATCGGAGGAATCCTGCTGACGATGGTTGACCGCAGGGCAATTTTCACACGAGAGATTATTACGTTGATTGAGAGTGCCTATGGCAGCCATATCCGTATCTTTGGCGAACACATCCCTCGGTCTGTCCGGGCAGCCGAAACAACCGCGCAGGGGATCAGCATCTTCGCCCATGACCCGCATGGAAAAGTCGCGGCTGCATACGCCGCCCTCACGGGGGAGGTGCTTGAAGTTGCGTAATCAGACAATAGGGAATCTCGCGCTCTCCGGCTTCGACGACATTTTCAATAGCAGCACGGCTATATTGGACGGTGAAACAGTCGTAGAAATCCCGCTTCGTGAACTATTTACGCCGGAGCAGCATCCATTTCAGATCATCGACGACGCTGAAATGACGAACCTTGCGGCAAGCGTCAAATTGAATGGCGTCCGCGACCCCGGACTTGCCCACCCCCGCGTCGGCGGAGGATATGAACTGCTCTGCGGAAACCGCCGAAAGGCGAACCGACCGGCTCTATGCGGTTCCGCAAATATTTCCCGCCCGATTACTCGAAAAAGCAAATGGAAGCGGTCATTATTTCACTTCTCAAAGACTGGAAATTGAAATCAGCGACATGAATAATGGATAAAGAACTGGAAAAGAGTAAAAGCCCAAGTGTATTCCCCTTGATTGGGGAACGCGCTTGGGCTTTTTTCTTATTCCCAATGATCTCTCATCGGGTAACGGGGTGACGGATAATCGTTCTTATCTTCTCCGGCGCAACCTTGCGTGGGTCGGAGAGATAAATCTCATGGTGGCGGCGCTTATCGCTAATATCGCTGATGTATCCGTTATCCACCATATACTGTGTGATAGCTGCGATG
>WRMX01000193.1 GCA_009776905.1 Oscillospiraceae bacterium | reverse complement strand
AGGTTTACATCTGCGATTATTCCCATAGTGTTTGTGATTTTGTCAGGAATCTTCTTGAGCAACTCTTTTGCATTGACTACTCCCATTATTTTGCCGGAGTCATGTATCCCAATATAAAGGATACCGCCCTGTGCATTCGCATAGCCGCAAATCCATTTCAGATATTCGTCATCCCATGACTCTTTCCATTCTACGTTTTGGTTTTCCTGCATTGGTGGTTATCCTTTCCTGTGGTATCTCAATTGGTGGCTGTCGATTCCTATATTGCCTCATCATCCCGACCTCATTTATGCTGTAGATGCTGATAGTTTATTATCAGCGCGACAACTAATAAAGAAAATTGACCTATCAATCGCATCTTCATAACCGGCGTTTATAACAACTAGCTTCGCAAGTAATGACAATATCATAACGACAACCGGAAATCTTCGATGAGCTGCATAAGATAGTTTTCTGGATTGCTTTTCTGCTTTTTATCACTTAACATCTGTTCAAGATCGTTATCTTTCAGCACAGTTATCAGTTTCCTTCCATCATCCAAACCTCTCTAAGTGTAAAAGAAGTCCTTTGACCGATAGCACACCTTGTAACAATGATACTCGTCCTTCTTTCAGAACAGCAGCTCGATACAGGTAGAAGCTTACGATGCTTTAACCAATACGGAGCTCCATATATTTGACTATTTGTTCTGATAACTCTCGTCGATTAGAGGCTTTCCATCTTTGTCCACCAACAGCGTCAACCCACCGGCATATCCGTCAAACGCGAAAAGATACTGCACGCCTGTCACAGTATCGGTCACAATCTTTGCTCCCTCCACTGCCCCTTCTTTTTTACCCATTGTAAATCTACGTTCCTTTGCCATTTCAATCATCCTTTCAACCATGTTAACTCGTGCTTGTCAATGTCTCCATGACAGATCATATCTCGCGGCCGAGCGCCTTTGCCTCCTCCAGCTCCGAACGGCCAATTATATCGTCCTTGCCTTGCAACCCGCCTGCAATGACGACGCCGGCCGCATCCCAATTCGAGTGCCTGCACATTCTGTTATACATTGCAATCGCGCCCTCGCAAGCATCGACGCCTCCTCTACCGGCGGTCATCAACAAGGCCGCCCGCTTCGTCGGACGCTCCTCTGAAAGCAGCGCGAACGTACGATCGACAGCAAGCTTCAGCTGTGCCGTGACCCCAAAGAAGTACACCGGCGACGCCATGACCATCACATCGGCTTTGCGGAGCGCATCCAATATTTGCTGCATATCATCTTTTTGAACGCAGACCCCTTTTTCCCCGAAGCAATGATGGCAGCCTCGGCATCCGCCGATCGTCATATCGGCCACCCTGAACATAGTCACGGTATTGCCGGCAGATTCAGCGCCCTCAATGAAAGCGGCGGTAAGCTTATCGGTGTTTCCATCTTGCCTTGGCGACCCAAACAGGACAACAATATTCTTGCTCATAAATAAACCTCCCAATATGTAATTGATGTGTATCCTCAAACGTGGGCTTCGCCCACAACCCATCGGGACAGCTCGCTCACGGGCAAAATGAATTTGCCCTACTCGCTTGTCCCTCACGCAGCTACGCTGCGCACCGCGCTTCGCGCAGTGTTAGATACCTGACGGACTGACGGACAGTATATCACATTATCGGAATACATACCACATCACAAGCGCAATTTCGTGGAGCTTCATCATGTCATCATGTCCGACGCTCCATAAACCATTTGGAAACACCGCCGTCCTCCTCAAGAAACATAAACGTCTCCCTGCCCCTCACGCGCACGGTATAGCGCAACCCCGCGCCGCCGGCCTTCAGCGACGCTGCAGGCCGAACGTCGATCACGCGGTCCACTTCATAACGGTTGCCGTCCTCCCAAACAAACGTCAACGGGATGACCTTGCCATCCCTCAGCCTATTCTCGCACACCTCGACATAGACCTTATAATCGGCCTCCATATACGGTTTGTAATCAACGATATCATTATTCATAGCAACCCCCGGTCCTTTCGTTGCATTTACGGCGCCCCGTTTCGGCGCCCCGCTTCGGCGCCCCGCGTTACGGCGCGTCCCATGTTTCGGCGCGCCACGTTTCGGCACGCCCCGTTACGGCGCCCCGCGTTGCGCCACCCCCCGCTTCGGTGCCCCCCATGCCTCGGCACGCCGCTATTTGCGCGCCAATACCGCCTCCCGGCGGCGGATTCATAAATAACCGATCGGGTGGATCGTATGCTCATCCTTTGGATTCAACTTACCAAGCTTATCGTCCAACCTGAGCAACGCCCTGTCGATTGCATAATGCCCATACCTGCGGCGGATCGTGTCGATAGTGTGCTCCAGCCTCTCCGCCTTGTCGCGGCGGGCATCATCGACAAAAAGAGACAACTGCCGCATCGAACAGATCGGGACCAAATTCGTACCACGCACCCCGATGCTTCGCAGCGGGAGCTCCCAGTCGTAGTTCGCGCGGAGCAGATCCATCGCCGCCTCGCAAATCTCGGTGGAAATATGCGTCGGGCGCTCGAGCGTCCTCTGCCTGATGAAACCGGACAAATCATTGCGCCGCAATGAAATCTCGACAGTCCTCGCCTGCAATCCAAGCTCGCGCATACGCTCCGCCACGCTTTCTGCAAGGTTTTGAAAGACGATATGTGCATCCTCGTCATTTTCAAGGTCGCGCGGGCAAGTCGACGAATTCCCCACAGACTTGATGACATTCTCGTCTCCGGCTATCATGACAGGCGAGCTGTCCATGCCATTGGCGTATGAATATAGGAACAGCCCCCACTTGCCGAACCACCCCTTCAAAAGGCCGGGATCGCAATTTGCAATATCACCGATTGTCTCAATGCCGTATTTCGCAAGCTTCGCCTTCGTCGCGCCGCCGACGCCGAGCAGATCCGCTGCAGGCAGCGGCCAAACCACCTCGCGGTAGTTGCTCTCGGATATCACAGTCGTGGCATCCGGCTTTTTTATGTCGCTGCCAAGCTTGGCAAAGATCTTGTTCCAGCTCACTCCGACGGACACCGTGACCCCCAGCTCCTCTTTGACGCGTCTGCGAATCTCGTCCGCAATATTCGCCCCGCTGACGATGCCGCCGCTGCAGTCCACGCACCCGCCGCACCCGAAGCCGCCACCCCCGACGGCCCCGCTTTCGTCTCCGCCTCCGCTGCGGTCCACGCCCACGCCCCC
>WRMX01000192.1 GCA_009776905.1 Oscillospiraceae bacterium | reverse complement strand
ATTTGTGCTCAAATGAGGCATCCTTGCCTCAGTTTCGCACCGCTCCGCTTCCTTGCTGCGCTAAATGAAGCAAAAATAAACGTCTACCTCACCGGGCGTGATTCGTAACCAATACTCGTAGCCCGCGATCAGCCGAGCGCAACCTTCAGCACATCCAGATTGCTGCCCATAACAGACAGATAAGTCTCGCCATCTGCGGCATCGACCGAAGTCACCGACTGCAAAGAATTCAGCACTAAAATATCGCCATCTTTCTCCGCAGAGTTGCTAATTATCGTTCTCGCAATTGACATATCCGCGTTTTCCGTCACCATGACATGCTTCAAATGCAGCTCATCCATTTTGTTCGCGAGAAAAGCAATCGTGCCAAAACCGGTTTCGGTCTCTGCGGAGCACCCTAAAAATGCAGCGTAATAGTCCAAATTATAGTCTTCTGTCAAATATCTGAAAGGGAACCTGTCGCCGAATAGCAATGTCCTTACTGCAGCTCCATCGACAAAGGCGCGATAATCAGCATCCAGTGCAGCAAGCCGCGCGTCATATGCGGCACAATTCTCCATGTACCTACCCGCATTATCGGAATCCAACGCCGACAGCGCTTCAGCAATAGCTCCGCAGAAAAGCCGCGCATTGCGGAGCGAAAGCCAGACATGCTCGTCATATTCCTCTCCATCTTCTTCGTCGAGCGCCGTCATGCCGTCTTTAAACTCTTCGACCTTTGCCGCTTCTCCAAGCACCTGCATCAAATTAATGACCACCATGTCCTTGTTTTTCGCTTCTTTGAGCGCATCGCCCGCCCATGCATCGGAAACGCCGCCGACATAAATAAACAAGTCGCATGCCGATATTTTCGCAAAGTCATCGACCGACGGCTCATAACTGTGCAAATCTATCTTGTTTTTCAATAGGATAGTCAGTTCGATATCTTCGGAAATGCCGCCTGCAATTTGCCGAACCCAATCATATTGCGGGAAAATCGTACAAACGACGCTGAGCTTGCCGCTCCTCGCCCCCACATTATGGGCGCAGCCGGGCAATACCGCCAGCAACAATGACGATGCCAATAACAGCAAGGCAGCAAGCACTAGCGAAGCAGTCATTGATATTGCTCTGAAACGTTTCAGATGCGCTACCTCCTGTAATAATCATGGATTTTTACGAAGCCCCATTTACGAATATGGAACAGTGTTCCATTTTAGCATGCCTCCACAATAAAATCAATAACAAAATCCAAAAAATCCAATATTTGACAAATGCCAAAAAATGTGGTAGAATAAGTCCATCAACAAGCAACAAGCAGACGCTTTGTGCAATTCGCCATAGCAACTGCGAGGAGAGTGATACGATGCGTGGCAAACCGGTTGATCATATTGAGGGTGAAGCGTCTATGACCGATTTTCAATTCAAAGCCTATATAGAGCTGCGGGACAAGTATGATGCCCTGGTGCAGGAGAATAATCTGCTGCGCCAAAAAGAAATCGCCGGCGACCAAGATGGGATGACCGACTATCAATTCCGCCGATATGAAAAATTGCGCGAGAAATTTGAAGAGATGAGCCACGAGCTCTCCCTCCTGCGCGAGGAAAACATCAAACTGCAAATACAAACGGAGATGCTAAAGGCCCTCACAGCCGACAGAAAGTAGCCGCGCCCCCTCCGCACCATCCAAAGAATTCAATAATAAACATGCATGACCGCCTCGAAAGGCGGTCATTGTATCGGTCACATGTCGGTCATGGTAGGGGCAGGGCGGCGCGTGTTGCTGCGATCTTTAGAAATCCATGCGCAATACGTGGCGGTGATGGTGCAAACGAAATGATTCCCCAAGCATCATCCTTGACGCAATATTAGAACGATGATATTATGTGTCATAATGAGCGAAAACAGATGATGGTCTCGGCTAGTGTTGTACAATATGATGTTTAGGGAGGGACTAAATTGGTTCTATTTTATTTCATTGTAGTCTGTTTGCTTGCGTTTATTCCGGCGAGCATAGCCGGGAAGAAAGGGTACAGTTCTGTTGGGTACTACTTCTTTGGTTTGTTCCTCTTTCTTCCGGCGTTGATTGTGGCATGTTGCATTAGTGATAAAACATATGTTTCAGAACGGGAAATCATGCTCGACAGGGAGCTGAGAAACATCCGCAACGATATCGCACATACAAGAAACGGCGCAAATGCTCAACTCGCTCAGAGCGCACAACAAAAACCTGCGGAAAATCCGCTTATTCATCGCGCCTACCTATCCATGGAGGATGGCGACTGGGAAGCAGCGGATGGCTTTCTGGAGCGCGTTCTGGACGTAGAGCCGGAGAATTCGCGTGCATATGTAGGAAAGCTCTGCGTCGACCTACGGATTACCAATGAACAGGCGCTATCTAACTGTGGGGCGCCAATCGGCGAGAATAAACACTACAAAAGAGCTCTTCAGTTTGCTGATGCAAGCTATAGAAGAACTCTTGAGTCGTACGAAATGAGCGCGCTTATGCCTGAGGAAAGGAAAAAGAGAGAATTCGAGCAAAAAGAACTCACATACTTGAGTGTCATGAAAAGGATCAATGACGTCAAGCAACGCAAAGTCGCTAATGAGTGCAGGGAATTGATCTCGGATTTGGAAACGCTCGGTGACTATAAAGACGCAGCAATAATACTTAATGAGCTCAGAACCCCAATTAACTATAATAACCAAATGATAAAGTGCTCGCTATGCGGTACAGTGCAAGGTGTAAGCCGCTCGTTTTGCGCACGCTGTCAAATCACGTTTACAAAAGGCTCAATGACAGGATAGTTTATCAGCTTCGCATAAATAAGTTCAACTAATACTATCATTTTATCTATGCATCCTAATATACAATGCTATACCAGTAGCCAAACCTTGCTGTACATCGTCAATATCGGAGTTGTACTTTTTCAACTCATTCTCAGAGAGCTTCAGTTGAGGAAACTTCTGTTCCCGTCCTTAATCGCATAGAAGTACCAATCATCATCATCGTTTTCCTTATCGTCTAATGCCTCATAACCATAATAAAACTGCAAGTCATCAAACTCTAATACTGCATAGTCATCACTTCGAGCTGTGGTAATCTTTTCAGCTTCTCTCAGTTCTCTTAACTGCCGATCGATTTCTTCCCGTTGCTTTATCAGCTCATTGTATTTTTGGTTATTCATGTTGTGTCACCTTTTTCGTTTTGGATAAATTTCGG
>WRMX01000191.1 GCA_009776905.1 Oscillospiraceae bacterium | reverse complement strand
AAGGTTAGTGTGTAAAACTTGGAACCGCCGCTTGCGGACCCGCATGAGCGGTGGTGTGAGAGGACGGGCAGCCAAATAATGACTGCCCTCCTACTCGATTTTATTTTTTTGAGGGGGAGAAAATGAATGGACGAGAAAACCAGATGCTTCGGCGATAGCGAAATATATATCGACTATCACGACAACGAGTGGGGGAGGCCTGTCCACGACGATAACCGGCTTTTTGAAATGCTCATATTGGAAGGTGCGCAGGCAGGTCTTTCCTGGATCACCGTCCTGAAAAAGCGGGAAGCGTACAGGGAAGCGTTTGACGGATTTGACCCTCGCAAGGTCGCCGCTTACGACGACGCAAAGATTGAAGCGCTAATGGCGAACGCGGGAATCATCAGAAACCGATTGAAGATCAATGCAGCAATTATCAATGCTAAGCTGTTTTTGCAAATTATGGAGCAGCATGGCAGCTTCGACGATTTTATCTGGAGCTACGTGAATCACGAGCCAATTGTAGGCCATTGGGAGAGGTTCGAAGATATGCCTTTGACGACTGCAATCTCCGATAAAATAAGCAAGGATTTGAAGAAAATGGGCTTCAAATTCGTCGGCTCTACCATTATTTACTCGTTCATGCAGGCGGTAGGCATGGTCAACGACCATCTAAAGTCGTGCCTGGTTTTTGATGATATGGATAACGCGAATCCGGCGTAGCTGGAAGCTGTGCTTCTTGCCGAGAACCACCCTACATTCTGTTGATAATCTCTATTAGCTCGGCGGCGCGCTGCCGTACGTAGCCTTGAATAATCTCAAACCGTTCATGATCCAAATTGTAACGATTATGCCGCATGAATTTGAAATCAGAAAGGCGGGATAACTGTTCTATTTGTAAAGCGCTTCCGAATGCTATCGCTTGCGAATCGAACGACTGCTTGAAATAGTTCGCGTAAGCCTGCCTGTGTGTTTCAAGTTTGCGAAGTTCTTGAATTGATGAGAAATTGAACAGACTGATCCCGTTGTCGAAAATCGGAGCGTTCCCGATGATTTTCCCGCTGCGATTGTCGCGCAGGACTCCGAAGTTCCCGAAATGCCTGTCCTCGTTGAGAATAAGGCTGTCGAATACGAGTATTGACGCGAAATAGTCATATAATCCCGTGCCGTTCTCACGGTCAAAATTTTTGAACCATTCGCCGCATGCCGAATAATACTGCGGGGGCGGGGTATCAATGAGCTGCCGCCTGAGTACAGCCACCATCGGAACGTATGCCGTGTCAATGTCAGTAAATAAATCGCAATTGCATCCGAGCATGCCTTTCCAACGGGACAGCCCGTACATAACGGGGCTGAGTCCCATCGCGTCCGCGATCTGCGCAGCGTAGTACTCGCTATATGGTTCAAGAGGATCGGGAGTCGTTGCATACTGCCGCCACATTCCGCCTTTAAACAATGAAATCTTGCCGTTTCGGTATCGCCACGCTTTTGGCAGCATGCCGTTGGTTGTAAACTCCGGTGAAGTGCGGATATGCCGCGCTTTTTCTTCGCTGATGCTCTCTCCGGTCAGCGCAGTTATGGCGAGAACCTCTGAGAAGCGGTTCTCATATAGGTTGTAGTCTGCGAATCTGCCGATAAAGCCCTCAGGCACGACCCAATAACTGTCGTTGAGCGAAAGCCCCTTGCATACGTCGATGATCCCCTTGGTATCGCGCAAGGACAGTCCCATAGTGTTAAGGATGTTGTGGACATAGGCGCGGTTCTTCGGGATAGAGCGCCGGTTCAGCCATTTCAAAATGCTTTCGTCGGTGAGGTCGATGTCGAGCGGTAGCAATTCTCTTGCTCCCATAACGTCGACTATCTTTGTTTCCCAGATGCCGTTTTCACCGAGAATGAGTTCAAATGTCAGAAGGGCGTCGTCGTATAATCGCAGCTCATAAATTCCGTTCATCGACCGTTACCTCGTCTGTTCCTTCAGTTGTATGGGATTATATCATGTCTTGCGGTTCCAGCGTAGCCGGGAGCAAGACGATATACATAAAATCAACATATAATGATTGCGCAGCAATTTATGATTCCTATATGGCATTGTTTGCCACGATGGAGAACTCGGCAATCTCACTGCAGTTGCTGTAGTTTCTCTTGAATTTCATTTGTTGCCGACTGCGACACTCCGCTCACTCCTGCAAAATCGTGCCATGACGCGATTGCAGATTTGACCATCGAATATGCTTTGAGCGCATATGGGACTTCATGCCTGTCGGCGAAACGCATAAAATCCTGTTTGCTAATGTTCGCAAACTTCCCGCTGACACCCATTAAGTGCTCCTTTAGCCAAATATTCTTAGAATTATATGCATATGTGATGTCAAAAGCGGGCGCTAACCGCCAGATCCCATTTTTATCCATCAGAAAAGCGAAATTTTTCGCATGATCGTCGCAGTTCATCGCCAAGTAGTTGAAAACCATCCTCCGGAAAGCTTCCGTCAGAGCTTCCTCAGGGAGTTTCAGCGCTTTATGACCGCAAACAACGAGTCATACTGATTTGCATGTATCAAGTTATAGTCAACATGATCCATCGCGCATAAGCTCTGCATATGCATTATCTCAGAAGCTCTCCCGGAACAATTTCTTCACGGTCAAATCTCTTTGTCATAAAGTGAGCGCGTCCATTTTCATGAAAGAGGCGTGTTTCAGTCATCTGTATACCCGCCGCTTTTGCCATTAGCGAGTACGCATGCTCTATTTTGCCATATTCCTGTGAAACGCCCAATGACTGACCATCGCCAACGCCGTCAAACTTCAAGAGCCAAGACTCTTTACCTTTTTCGGGGCGATGCCCCGAACTCATGGCGCCCGTTGCCGGATCAATGTTAATGACGGCTTTCGCGCGTGCTCCCCCCGCGCTTGTTCCTACAGAAAGCAATTGCCGTAGTGCTCGTTTTGCTTTGCTATCCGTTCCGATATTCTCGCTAATTGCGTCTCGTGCAGCACTGATCAATGAAGAGAAGTCCAATACATCAGGCTCTTTTCCAATTGAGCGAGCCGGGCGAAATTCCAAAGCGACCATCGCTCTGTCGGCGGTGTAAGCTAAACGATCCAGTGGAGTGATCTCATCGCTAGTCACGCCTTTTTCAGCTAATCTAGCAATGTAACTGGGAAACAGAGTTTCATGTACTAATAATACCCCATGTACCGTGTTATATTGTTCTCATAATGAAAAACTATGAAGGAGTTGTCTTGTGA
>WRMX01000190.1 GCA_009776905.1 Oscillospiraceae bacterium | reverse complement strand
AGACCTTGCCTCCATCCGTCTCGAATATTCGGATGTTCACAAGGTCGTAATTTGTCGTGCAGCGGTCGAGGACCATTGCGCACAGGGTACCGTGGCTGGCCATGTATGTGCCGGGAGGTTCGGTCGATATTGCCGGAAGGCCTGAAACGGCGTTGGGCGCTCCCCCGGCGCCGGGCGTTCCCCCGGTGCGAGGTAAGGCATCGGCGCCGGGTTGTTCGACCGGTGCAGGCTTGGCGCTGCCATATGCGCACAAGTCGATGAACTCGATAGGTTTCCGGCCGATGTACTTTGGGTCGACTGCCGTGTCGATGATTGCTATACGGCTCAAATTAACGACCATCCTCGATGTTGTATTCCGTTGGCTGCCATGAGCTCATTGGTCCAAATCTTGAACCGAACGTAATGACGTGATGACACCAACGTTGAACCAAACGTTAAACCAAACGTGTATTGACAATGCCCTATGACATGCTGTAGACTGGGTATCAGTACAGACCCCGGTTATTCATGCCGTGCAAATTATATCATATATGTTAATATCCGCCCCGTTTATTTGGGGAGAATTTAGGTTGATGTTCATAATGAACATCAACCTAAACTATTGCGGCGCAACGGTTGTGGCGTGAAAAAATCGAAAATTGCCGCTCAGTGTCCACTTTGAGACTCATGTTAAATACAGCCCCTATTCCCTCACCTGGAGCAGCTCCAGCGGTGGCCTGTGTGTCGCTATTGCGGAACAGACGGTGCTGCAGACTAGGACTGCAACAAGATAGAGTACGGAGAATTGCAGCGATTCCGATGGCAAAGCCTCTTGCTTCAACCAGCAAAACACGCCCATCCCGCCCAGCCCGGCAGCGAGCCCGACAACGCTCAAGACGGCCTGCTCCGACACAAGGCTCGCCCGCGCCCCGGCCTTCGTCGCGCCAAGAATGCGCATAATTGCAGCCTCTTTTGATGACTGCAATATGACCAAGCAGCACATGAACCCGCCGATGAGAAGCGCGGCGGCAATCGCCATCGGATAGAGCAATTCGATNATTTTTTGCGAATTCTTCAGGTTCTCGACCTTGCTCGTGTCCATGAACATGGTCACGCCATTTCCAATGACGATTTCGCAATATGAGCGGAACTCTTCGGCGTTTTGGCCGTCCGCGAGCGTGAACTCCGCGGCTTCGACAGGCCCGAACAGGTTCGGAGTGGAAGCTAGTCCCGGAGCGTACACCGTGTTCAGGTATTCGTCAGCAATTGGCTCGACAATGCCGGCAACGGTGTATTCACATGTCAGGCTTTCCACATAGCTTGCGATGTCGTCAAAATAATAATCGAACAGCTCCTCGTCGGAAGCCTCGTCCTCGGGATATGACAGCCTGTGAAGGCCGATGAAAGCGTCAACTGCATTGGCGTACAGGCCCGAAGGCGCCACATTGACCATATCGCCCGGCTCCATATCGTTTTGGTCGGCAAAGCTCCTTCCCAATATCAAAACCTCGCCAAGATCATCAAAACAGGAGGAGTCGTAGCCATCGGCATATGCAATGTTTACTTCCTTGCCGGAATGGCGCATTATGTCGTTTGTTACGACAATTGTGGTCGTTGCGCCGCCCACATCCACGAGCTTGCTCAGCCCCTCGTAATACTTTGAAGAGGCATAAGCGGAGTCGCTGATCCGCTTGATTGCGGAGAGGTCCATTCCGCCGATGAAGTTTGCTTTGATTTTCGTGTTCGAGACAAGGTATTTGTACGATTCATTAACCGCTGAAAGGCGGCCGATAGTTATGGACAGCAATAGTGCCAGTATCACTGCGAGCCCCGATTTCACCCCCGTACGGCGGATGTGCTTGGAGATATGGCTTATTGTGAACACGGTTCTTGAAAATAGACGAGGAGCGCTTGGAGCGCGTGAAACACGTTGGACTCGTGGAGTGCGTCGAGCTCCGGCGCTGCCTTGCCTGCGCTCGCCATTTCGGTTTATGCGGTTTTCGTAGTTTTTCTTATCGAGCATTTGCGCTTCGGAAGTTTGTCCGGAGGGCTTTTGCTCTTCGTGCATTTCCGCGTCAGCAATGAAGGAACCGTTGTCCACATCATCGTGTCCATATTCAACGGCTAACAAATTTTTTGCTGCTCCCCGCCGTTTATCATTGCTTAATGCCACCCTCTGCAGCAGGGCCAGCGGGGACTGGTTGCCCATGCGCAGCACGATCCCGGCCGCGACTGCGAGCGTGGCGGCCAGCTGCCCGACCGCGCAGATGGCTGCAAGGCCAATGGGGATGGACACGGACTCCTCGTGGAAGCCAAGCGCCGCCAGTGCGCCATTGCCAGCAATCGTCCGCGAGACGAACAAGCCCGCCGCGCACACCCCAATAAGGGCAGCGGCCGCCGCGACCGCCGCCAGAGGGAGCACCAGCGCCCTGCCCGCGCTGCGCCTCTCCGTCCCCAGCGCGCGCATCGCTGCGTAGTCCCCACGCCTGCGCCATATGAACAGATAGGCCGAAAGCGCCGCCGCCGCGGCCATCGCAGCCGCCGACGCGGCGATCTTTACCAACGACAGCCTCCCGGCCTCCGCGAACCCGCTCTCTATATCCAGCCAGCCGCCGTCGTCGAATATGAGCCTCAGGCCCATCGCCTCTATTTTCGGCGCCTCCTCATCAAGGAAAGCGCCTATGTCCCGCGCGTCCCCGACGACGAAGCTGAACTCGCCGGGCGCGAACTCGTGCCCCTCCAATGAGGCCTCTTCCGCCGGAAGCAGCGACCTGGGCACGAATATCGTGTTCACGGAGTAGCCCCAATGCGGCTCGTTGCTGCGCTCGCCGGGCCCGTCCGTGTTCGCGTAGATGCCGACTATCTCCAGCTCGGCCTCCGTTACGGGCGGAGAGTACCTCGCGGGGGTAGAAGCCACCGCCCCGAGGCTCAGGTACTGCTCGAACAGCCTGTCCCCCAGCCCCAGCTTTATCCTGTCGCCGACCTTCAGACGGTACTTCGCCGCCAACAGGTAGTCCACCGCGCACACCGCAGAACCGGCCTCGCTGTCCTCCGCGGTCAAAGCGCGTCCCTCCTTGATCGCCATCCTGCCGTCCGCGAAGCGCATTATAGACGACATGTCCTCGGTGTACACCACGTCGAAGGTATGGCTGTCCGCCTTCGTTATCTTTATCAGCTCCCTGAGGGGCGCGTACTTTTCCAGCTCGAGGTAGTTCTCCGGCTCGCCGTCTAGCGGCCAGACCGCCTCGCACCATGCGTCCGACAGATAGT
>WRMX01000189.1 GCA_009776905.1 Oscillospiraceae bacterium | reverse complement strand
CGCCGCTACGGGGGGAAAGATTCTTCGCTACGCTCAGAATGACGGGTGGGGGCTGCAGAATGCCGCCGCTACGATGAGGTCAAATCACCCGCCGTCTGCGGACGGCACCCTCTTTGCTAAAGAGGGCAGAGGTTGGGTGCGACAGGAATGACAGGTTGGGAAAGTAGGTTGCGTATTATGAAAGATGACGTTTTGTTGCCTTATACGGGCGCGGATGCGCTGAACGACGCATTGATGCTGGCGGGGGTCGATTGCGTTTTTTTAAACTCCGGCACCGATTACCCGCCGATTATCGAGAGTTGGGCTAAATATGAAGCGGGCGGTAAAAAAACGCCCCGCATCATCATCAGCCCGCACGAATACGCCGGTATGAGCGCTGCTCAGGGATATGCGCAGATCACAGGCAAGGCGCAGGCCATGTTCGTGCATGTGGATGTCGGCACGCAAAACCTTGGCGGGGCGATCCACAATGCATATAGGTGCAGGACGCCTGTATTTGTGCTTGCGGGGCTCTCACCTTATACGATGGAGGGGGAGCTTCCCGGAGGACGCAACGCGCATATCCAGTTTTTACAGAACGTAGCCGACCAGGGATCGATTGTCAGGGAATATACAAAGCTGAACTATGAATACCGCACGGCGAAGAATATCCAACAGATGACGCACCGTGCGCTCCAAATCGCGCATAGCGAGCCGATGGGGCCTGTTTATATGATGGCGACACGCGAGGTGCTGGAGGAGGACAGCATGGATGTCAGCACCGACCTGCGGTTATGGAAGCCGGTTTCGCCGGCGGGGCTGGACGATGAGTCTGTCAGCGTGCTGACCCGCGCGCTTGCTGATGCGAAAAAGCCGCTTATCATTACGTCGTATTCCGGCAGGAACACGGAGTGTCCGCCGGCGCTTGTCAAGCTGGCGGAAACATTGGCGATTCCCGTGATCGAGGCCGATCCGCCTGTCAACATGAACTTTCCGGGCGACCATCCGATGCATGCGGGGTTCCAAGCCAGGGGCTTTATCGAACATGCGGATGTCGTGCTGGTGATTGATTGCGACATGCCGTGGATGCCTGTCCTCACGGGGCCGAAAGCGAAATGCAGGGTGTTTTATATTGATATCGACCCGATAAAAGAAGATATCCCGCTGTGGTATATCAAGTCGGAGCGGTTTATGCGGGCTGATTCATATACTGCGCTTGGGCAGATCAATAATTGGTTTATGCAGAATCCATGGATTCTCAATCAGAAACTCATTGAATCTCGCCGCGCGAAGGTCGTCGAGATTCATAAAAAAATGAGGGATAGCTGGGCTTACAAAGAAGGCGGCGACGAGCGGACGACGCCGGAGTTCCTGACTGAATGCCTGCGCGACATCATTGACGATGACACTGTTATTTTAAACGAGGCGATCACGAACGGGCCATTGATCAGCCAGATGCTGCCGCGCAACAAACCCGGGACTTTGTTTTCCAGCGGGGGCAGTTCGCTCGGGTGGAACGGCGGCGCTGCGGTCGGGATGAAGCTCGCTTGCCCCAAAAAGGATATTATGGCGTTGACGGGCGATGGATCGTATATCTTTTCGTGTCCGACCGCCGTGCATTGGATGGCAGGGCGGTATAATGCCCCGTTTTTGACTGTCATATATAATAACCAAGGGTGGAACGCGCCGAAGATGATCACGAGAGGGCAGCATCCTGATGGGTATGCCGCGAAGGCTGACAATTATTGGACAAGCCTGGCGCCGGGCGCGCAGCTTGACAAGATCGCGGAGGCTGCGGGGGGCGCGTTTGCGCGGACTGTTGCGGCGCCCGGGGAGTTGCGTCAGGCGCTTGCGGAGGCGAGGGATGCCGTGAGGGGCGGCAGGTGCGCGGTCGTCAATGTTTTGCTTCCTCCGGTGTAGATTTGTCACACATTGACATTGGCATAAAATTCTGAGGGCGGCAGATTGCCGCCCCTACAGGATAACGTTGACATAAAGACAGCTACTGCTTATGAATTATTGAGAAGGATGTTTAAAGTTTGAAGTATGTGTTGATTATCGGCGATGGCATGGCCGATGAGCCGATTGACGAATTGGGCGGGAAGACACCGCTGGAATATGCAAATATACCGTATTTGGACGGGCTCGCTTCCACAGGGCTTTTGGGCAGCGTTCGCACTGTGCCCGACGGGTTGCCGGCGGGGAGCGACACTGCGATTTTATCGATTTTCGGCTGCGACCCTCGTGTTTGCTATACAGGGCGCGCGCCATTGGAGGCTGCCGCGACGGGTATCGCATTGATGCCGGGCGATGTTGCTTATCGCTGCAATATGGTGACGTTTGAAGATGGCGACATGCCTTTTGAGGAAAAAAAGATCATTTCCCATTCGGCGGGATCGATTGACGGAGCGGAATCTGCCGCTATCGTCAGCGAACTTTTTTTATCCCCGAAATTCAAAGAAGCGGCAGATATTGCGGGAGTGTCCGTATATCCGGCGCATTCATTTCGGCATATAGCCGTGCAGAAGGGCTCCGATGTGGAAGGAATCGTGCTTACGCCGCCGCATGATCATTTGGGCGAAAAGCTTGGGCCGCTTCTCCCGCATGGGGGACGGAATGCGGCTGTTTTGGAGAATCTGACAAGATTGGCACATGATGTCTTGAATGGCCATCCTGCGAACGTAAAGCGGCGCGCCGATGGGTTGCTGCCTGCGAACGGCATTTGGTTTTGGGCTGAGGGGACGGCCGTGGAGCTCCCGAATTTTTTTGATAAGTATGGGAAGACAGGCGGCGTGATTTCTGCTGTTCCGCTGTGCCAAGGCATTGGGGCGCTTATCGGGCTGGACCGTGCGATCGTTGAGGGAGCGACCGGGGAGCTGAACACCAATTATGAGGGGAAGGTCGATGCGGCGGTCGATTTGCTCGGAGGCTGCGATTTTGCGGCAATGCATATCGAGGCCCCGGATGAGTGTTCGCATGACGGCGATCTTGCGGGGAAGCTGCAGGCTATTGAGTGGATCGACAGCCGGGTGGTCGGGCCTCTTGTGGAAAGGCTGCGGCATATGGGAGAGGATTTCAGGCTGCTTGTGATTTCCGACCATAAGACGTTGATGTCCACGCGCGGGCACGATGGGGCGCCGGTGCCGTTTTTGATTTATGATAGCCGATGCGATGATGGGACAGGGCGCGGCAACGAGGCGGGGCGCGGGAACGAGGCAGGACTCGGCAACGAGGCGGGGCGTGGCAATGAGGCAGGGCGCGGCAACGAGGCGGGGCGCGGAAATGAGTCAGGGCGTGGCAACGAGGCGGGGCGTGGCAAT
>WRMX01000188.1 GCA_009776905.1 Oscillospiraceae bacterium | reverse complement strand
AAATAACCGGCAACCATTGCTGAATGTCTTGTCTTGTTTGACTTTTGGCGCTACATAAAGTATAATTGCGCCATAATTTGGTTTGCAAATAAGGACGCGCTGCAGTTTTGCATTGTGCATTCGAGGCAGTACAGATAATGTAAGACCCAACAGCGTACATAATAACTATAATGGAGGTTGAAAATTATGGACAAGAATGAAATTATCGGCGTGATACAGACTTATTTCGATGCGAGCTTTGAATCCAGCGGAGAGAAAATGGCACGGGTCTTCCACGATGCTGCCCATATTTATGGGCTTGGCGAGGACGGAAAGCTTGCGGATATGCCTAAAGACTTTTTCGTGAAGATGGTCGGCACGGCACGGCCGGATGCTCCGAAATTGGAATATCCCAGGGACGACGAGATTATATCCATCGATTTCACGGGAGACAACACAGCGGTCGCCCGCGTGAAGCTCCGGGTCGGGAAGACAATGTTCACAGACATGCTTTGCTTTTTGAAGCTTGATGGAAAATGGGGAGTCATTTCCAAGGTATACTCCGGCGTCCAAGTCGAGTAGCGGTAGCGACAGGTGTGGTCGCGCTTTTAAGTATTCAAGGATGCCGTAAAAATTATGCGAGGAGAATGCTATTATGGTCGATTATGACAAAATGCCGCCGTCGCGGCAGCCGCAAGGAACGTTCCCGTGGATGCTGCAGCAGCCGCCGAGGCCGCTCTATCCGGCGGATAGGCCGATTACGGCAAGGGAGAACCTGCTGAGGATATTCCGGGGAGAAAAGCCATGCTGGATGCCGATATGGCTGGTGGACAGCCAGTATTGCTGGCCGGACGTATACCAGGAGCACCCGCTTTTTGAAGGGAACGGCGTCGACTGGTGGGGACAGGAGTGGGTCTTTGAGCCGATGTCGATGGGCCAGATGCCAAAGCCGGGGACCCGCGTCATCACTGACATCACGAAATGGCAGGAGGAGGTCGTTTTCCCCGACCTTGATGCCGTCGACTGGGAGGCGGACGCGAAGATACAGACGGTGCGATACGACCCCGACCGCGCCCATCTGTTCCATGTCGTCGAGGGCAATTTCGAGCGTTTGCACGAGCTGATGCCCATGGACGAGACGATGCTCGCCATGTGCGAGGAGCCGGAGCAGGTCCATGCGTTCTTTGCGGCCATGGTTCCCTACAAAATCAAGCTCATGGAGCTAGTTTTCAAGCATTACGCTCCCATCGACTACATTATTTGGGGCGACGACTGGGGAACGCAAAGGTCCGGGTTTTTCTCCAACGCGATGTTCCGCGAGTTCATTTTTCCTTATGCGAAGGAAATCTGGGACTGGGTCCACGGCACGGGCAGGTATGTCGAGCTCCATTCTTGCGGCTTGACGCAGCAGTATGTCAACGAATTTGTCGAGATGGGATTGGACGCGTGGACTCCGCAGGGCATCAACGATCTCGACATGCTTACTGAGAAGTATGCGGAGAAAATCGCGCTCACGGTGCCGATCCAGGGCGTCGGCGACGCCGCGTCCGAGGGCGATGCCCGCGCTGCCGTGCGGAAGTTCGTTGACAAGTATGCGCCGAGGGGGAAGATCGTCGCCGGTTCCATAATGAGCAGGGATGAAAAGATCAGGGCTGCCGCTCTGGAGGAGCTGTATAATTATTCTTCCGAGTTTTACGCAAAGCGATAGGCGTGGGCGCGAATGGGCGCCATCGCTGGCGATTTTTCCAAAATATTTTTCTATAACCTATTGACAAATGGGAAATAGCATAGTAATATGATAATGATATCATTATCATATTACTTTTTTGGAGGGATTATTATGGCAGCAGCTGAAATCAAGGTAAATGTCCACAGCGAAGAAATTGAGCTCAACGCAATGAACGGCATGGCTTGCCTGCTTATGAACGTGATAGCGGAAATTGTTTTCATCGCGGCGTTCATTATCGGTGCGGTCTTTGTCGAAGCGGGGGAGCGCATGACACTCGCGGCGGTACTGATGATCGTCGGCGGCCTTTATGGTTTTATCGCGGGGCCGGTACTTTTCGTCGGCCTGAAGGTCCTGAAGCCAAACGAGGCATTCGTGCTGACGCTGTTCGGGCGCTACTATGGCACGCTGAAAGGCGCGGGGTTCTACTGGGTCAATCCGTTCTGCGTTGCCGTGAACCCCACGGCCGGCATGACGGCGGCGACGACGGCGGCCATTGAACAGCCGATCCAATCGGCCATGAAGGCCATGAAGAGCAACCAGATCTCGATGGTCAACAAGAGAATCTCGCTCAAAGCCATGACGCTCTCGAACGACAAACAGAAGATCAACGACCTGCTTGGCAATCCCATCATCATCGGGATCGTGGTCATCTGGAAGGTGGTCAACACAGTCAAGGCAGTTTTTAACGTTGACAATTACAAGGAGTATTTGTCCATTCAATGCGATTCGGCGCTCAGGGACATCGTCAGGCTCTATCCGTATGACATATCCGCAAGCGACAACGAAAAATCCTTGCGCGGCAGCAGCATGGAGGTCGCCGAGCGTCTGCGGGACGAAATCCAGTCTAAAGTCGACATCGCCGGAATCGAGATTATTGAGGCGCGAATCACGCACCTTTCATATTCGGAGGAGATTGCGGCCGCGATGCTCCAAAGACAGCAGGCTTCCGCCGTCATCGACGCTAGACAGATGATCGTCGAGGGCGCGGTCGGAATGGTCGAGATGGCGCTCGAGAAGCTCAACGCAAACAACATCGTCTCGTTGGACGAGGAGCGCAAGGCCGCGATGGTCAGCAATCTGCTTGTCGTGCTTTGCGGCAACAAGGATGCGCAGCCGATAGTCAACAGCGGTTCGTTGTATTAGCAGAGGGTCGTCTGTTATGGACCGAATTCGAGCAAGCGGGGAAGGTGGTGTCAGTCGTGGATGATAAGAATAAGAAGCAGGCTCTCGTGGATGATAAGAGCAAGAAGCAGGTCCCCCTACGGCTGTCCGCATCTCTGTGGAAAGAGCTGGTGTCCTGGGCCGAGGATGACTTCCGTTCGCTCAATGGACAGATTGAGTATTTGCTGAACGAATGCGTCAAAAGACGCGGGAGGCGAGCGGCAGCGCCTTCTGTTGAAGGAGAGGGCGCTGGCGAGAGCGAAAGCTAGGGGAACAAGATTCTTCGGTCGCAAGCGCCCTCAGAATGACATTCATTCTGGGGGAACAGGGAACAGGGGGATGGTTCGAGAAGGGCTAGAGCGATGCTAAGGACGAGGGCGAGGACTAGTGCTTCGCATTCCAAATACCTAGCCCAATCTCACGCTGTTTTTTCCGCAATACTTCGTTACTCATCGGTTAAATACCAATGGGTATTCGCCCTCTTC
>WRMX01000187.1 GCA_009776905.1 Oscillospiraceae bacterium | reverse complement strand
CTGCAGCTCCGGCACCGGCTGCGGCTGCGCAAGCCGCGCCTCCGCCGCAGGCGGCTGCCCCGCAGCAACCTCCGATGCAGGATTCCGGCATGATGGACGGGCAATATGCGCAAACCCCGCCACCCGGCCCCGCGCAACAGATGCCATATCCGCAAATGCCGTATCAACAAATGCCATATCAGCAAGCACCATATCCCCAACAAGCGCCATATCAGCAGACGGGTTATCCACAAGCACCATATCCGCCCGCCGCTTCATATCCGCAGCAACCCGGCAGGCTGGTTGATGTGCATCCGATGCAGTTCCAAGCGTTTGACGCTCCCGGAGCGCCCGGTGAGCAGAGGGGCATCGACCTTGTATATAATATTCCGCTTCAAGTGACCGTCGAGCTTGGCAAGACGAAAAAAGAGATAAGCGAAATACTGGAGTTTGGCGCCGGCACGATTGTCGTGCTTGACAAAATCGCCGGAGACCCTGTCGAAATTGTCGTCAATGGGAAGCTATTGGCGCGCGGCGAAGTCGTAGTTATCGACGAAAACTATGGCGTCAGGATCACCGACATCATAAATTAGGCAATATGTGCCCAGGCGCTTCGTAACGCAAACATATAACAAGATAATTTCAAGGGATGTGATTCATGTGGCCGAAACCGATATCCTCCTGGAAACGGGGACAAACGAGCTTGAGATTCTGGAATTCATCATTTCCGGCAATAGCTATGGGATCAACGTGGCAAAGATAACCGAACTGATGCAAATCCAAGAGATTCAAGAAATGCCCCTTGCGCATCCGTTTGTCGAGGGTGTGTTCCAACCTCGGAACGAGGTGTATACGATTGTTGACCTTGCAGGATATCTGGGCATGGGCGTGTCCGACAATCCGGACAAGGACATACTCATTATCACGAACTTCAATATGATGAATATTGCGTTCCATGTCCATGCCGTTGAGAGCATTTTCCGTATCTCGTGGCAGGATATCGAGAAGCCGGACAGCATCATTTATGGAGGGCAGGAAGGCGTCGTTACCGGCATAGCGAAAGTGAATGACAGAATCATATCCATACTCGATTTTGAAAAGATAACATTCGACATCAGCCCGAATACAGGAATCAACCTTGCCGAAGTGAAAGCATATACCGGCGTTGACAGAGAGGACATCCCGATTATCGTCGCGGAGGATTCCGCACTGTTGCGGGCCATGCTGATGGAAGCCTTGCATATTTCCGGCTATTCTAACTTGCTCATAGTCAACAACGGCGAAGAAGCATGGGATTATATCAGCAATCTAAAAGAGGAATACCCGGACGACATATTGTCGAAAATCAGCTGCTTGATAACAGATATTGAAATGCCGAAGATGGACGGACACAGGCTTACGAAGCTTGTGAAATCCGATCCGATCCTTCGGGACATTCCCGTCATCATCTTTTCATCCTTGATTGACGAAAATATGCAAAAAAAAGGTCTGGAAGTCGGCGCAAATGCGCAGTTGTCCAAACCGGAAATAGGAAACTTGGTGCAGCTTGTAGACACCATGGTCGGCAAAGCGTAGAGAAAAAGCCATATTCACCGAAAAACAACACCAGCGCGGCAGGAATGCCGCGCTGAATATTTTAAGTTTATGTGAGAGTCGGGAGCCGGGAGCCGGAAGCCGGGAGCACCCGGAAATCATTCGAGGGCGCATCGGCGCATAGCTCCCGCGTCAATCTCTGTGGCTTTCTTCGATATTCCAAAACAGAGGCGCGATCTCCGGCACGATATCGACAATATTGGGATCGAACTGAGTGCCGCGGCCTTCCATGATGATGTTGAGTGAAACCTCCTGGGTATATGCCCCTTTGTAGCAACGCGGGCTGACGAGAGCGTCATAGACATCAACGACGGAGACGATACGCGCCGCAAGTGGGATGTCCTCGCCGACAAGCCCCCGGGGATAACCCTTGCCGTCCCAACGTTCGTGGTGGCAATGGCAAATGTCTTTGGCATATTTGAGGTATAAATCGCTGTCGGGAAGCGTGGCAGCAATGCTGTCGATGATGTCGTTGCCGAGCGATGTATGGGTCTTGATGACCTCGAACTCTTCTTGAGTCAGCCTTGCAGGCTTAAGCAGTATGCTGTCCGCAATGCCGATTTTGCCGATGTCGTGCAAAGCGGAAGCTTTGATGAGCGAATGGATGTTCTCGGCCATGAGAGCAGGCCTGAAGCTCTCCATCGAAAGCATTTTTGCAATGATTGCCTCGGTGAGCAATGTAGTCCTTTGGATGTGCGCGCCGGACTCGAGACTGCGATATTCGATGATTGTGGCCAAAACCTCGAGCGTTTGTTCGTATGTCCTGGTGACCTCCGCCGCCTTCTTTGCGACGAGCTGCTCGAGATTGTGCTGGTATCGCGCCAGATTGACGTGGTTATCCACACGGGCGCGGACAACATCGTGGTTGAACGGCTTTGTGATATAGTCGGCGGCGCCGGCTGTTAGCCCACGAGACTCTGTCTCATGCGAGTCCGCAGCGGTAATAAACAACACGGGGATGTTCTTGGTCTCGTTTGTGGCCTTCATCTGTTCGAGAACCTGGAAACCGTCGATATCCGGCATCATGATGTCGAGCAAGACAATGGTCGGAAGGATTTTGTCCTCATAGAGGATCTTAAGGGCTTCCCGTCCGTTTTCCGCTTCGTATATCTGGTAATCATCCTGAAGAATTTCGCATAGTATCATCCGGTTGATTTCGATATCGTCGACAATAAGGATAATCTCGTTGTTATATTTCATTAAGCAGCACCTAGTTCATGATTTCAGCAGCTTTTTCAACAGTGGCGTCGAATGCTTGCTTAAGCGCAGCAAGGCATTCGGTATGGTCAGCATCGTCTTTTATCAGTTGTTCCAGCTCAACGGACAGCGCTCTGATTTTCACAAGGGAGAGGTTTGCGCTGACGCCTTTCAGCGAATGCGCTTGTCGGGCCGCTTCTTCCTTGTCGCCGCTTTGCAGGGCGGTTTCGAGCGCCTCGTAGTGGTTTCCTTCTATAAAGCGACCGAGCAACCGCTTGTATAGGCCCATATTGCCTCCGATGCGCGACAGGGCGTCATCGAGGTCGAAGTATTCGTTGCCTGCATTATTCGTATCCATGCATATTCACCTCATACGGTATTTATTGTCCGCGCAGTCGCTTTCAACATTTTGATAAACTGTGGTGCGTCCTGCGCTTTTCGGCAGACGTTCCCATGCGCTGCGCTCATGCTACAATATATCATCTTCTTTTTTGAAATGCAATAGATTGGAAAAATTAAATGTTACAATTCACGCCCGGTGAGGTAGACGTTTATTTTTGCTTCATTTAGCGCAGCAAGGAAGCGGAGCGGTGCGAAACTGAGGCAAGGATGCCTCATTTGAGC
>WRMX01000186.1 GCA_009776905.1 Oscillospiraceae bacterium | reverse complement strand
GTTCATTTGTTCGACGAGCCGTTTTGTGATCGGCAGGCCGAGCCCGGTCCCTTCTATTTTTCGGCTGTCTTCCATGTTGAGCATGACGTAATCTGAGAATATCGACTCGATGTTTTCCGGGTCTATGCCCTTGCCGCTGTCGCTGACGACGATCGTGAGCCTGATGTTGTCGCCGTTTTGCACTGCATGGACTCCAAGCTCGACAAAGCCTTCGTCCGTGTATTTTATCGCGTTTGAGAGGAGGTTGTTTATGACCTGTTTGACGCGCAGCTCGTCGCCGTACATCCGCGCGAACATGGACTCATCGATATCCAACTTCAGTTCTATCGGCTTTTCGCCGATGCGCATCGTGTTTTGCGTGATGGTGTCGTTGATGAGGCTGGGGACGTCGTAATCGACGGGGACGAGCTCCAGCTTTTCCGCCTCGATTTTGGAGATGTCGAGGATGTCGTTGATGAGGTTCAGCAGCATTATGCCGGCGTTGTATACTTTTTCTACATTCAAGCGGTCCTCTTCGCATACTCTGTCGGCATCGAGGACGAGCCCGGACAGGCCGATGATGGCATTGAGCGGCGTGCGCATTTCGTGGCTCATGTTCGCGAGGAAGTCGCTTTTTGCGTGGTTTGCCCTGTGGGCTTCCTGCAGCGCTTCCTGGAGCATGTTGTCTCGCAGGAGGATTTCGCTTTTCATGTCCTTATATTCGCGGAGGTCGCGCGTATATCCCGCGACGACGTATTCGTCTCCATATTCGACTCTTATCAGCGTGATTTCCGTGGGGATGAGTATGCCGTCGGGCGTTTGGTGCAGCCATTCGTATATGCATTTGCCTTCTTCNAATGCTATGTCGAGGTATTCATGGGCTTTTTCTATTGANAGGCTTCCGTCGGGNTGGTATTCGGGGGATAGTTCAAAGTATCGGTCAATGAATTCTTGTTTNGTTTTGAGGTTGAAGAATCTGAGCGATTCTTCGTTGCAGTCGTATATTTTGAAGTCTCTGTGCCATAGGCGGCATGATAGGGGCATCGCGTCAAACAGCAGCTTGATGCGGGCGTCTTCTGTTTCTTTTTGGTAGATTGGTTGGGTTTCTTCGGTTTTTGGTTCATTTGCCATTTTTCGCACCTCCCGGTAAGTTTTCCGCCGTTGTTTCGCTGTAATGTAGAATATTATACACAATATTCACCACTTTACAAGTAATTGTCGCATGAATGTCACAATTCACGTTATTGCTGTTGATGTCCCGGTGCGCGGGAATGGCTGCTCAGCTACCGTTCACGCCCTTCCGCTCGGCAGACGTTTTTTTGCTTCCTTATCGCTCAGATGCGCATCCATGCGCATATTCGCGCCGCTTCGCTTCCTTGCTACGCGGTCGGAAGCAAAACAAACGTCTACCTCACCGGGCGTGAATTGTAACGCTGCTTAGACGGCAGCATGATAAATTTTGCTCTCTCCATTGATTAAACAGCCGGATCGGGTATAATACTGTTATACTAACAAAAGGGAGGCATCAGAATAATGAGGAAATCAGGACGATTTGTCGTCGACACCCATGTGCATTCCCAAAGGCACGCAGCGGGAGCGCGGCTCAAGGAACGGATGAAGGAAACAGGAAAGGACCAGGTCGACTACACTGACCTGGACGCGACGCTGGGAGGATCGGAAGTATACGACAATTCCCCTCGTCTGCTATATGATATGGAAGCATATGGCGTGGACATGTGCGTGCTGCAGCCGGCGTTCGGCATGAACAACGATCTCAATCTGGCGTTGGTCGAAAAATATCCCGACAAATTCGTCGCAATGTGCCACAATATGGAGACTCGGAGGCGCGGCAAGGAGGCGACGGCGCAGGACGCTTACAACGAGCTGGATGCGCTGCTTTCGACGGGGAAATTCTGCGGAATTGGCGAGGGCGCCATTGGGCGTTCGGCAAAGTCTTTCATCGAGAAGACATACAGCATGACGGAGAGGATGGATGAGCTGCGGCTGACTTGCGATCTCGGGCGCAAGCACAACATCGTGGTCACGTTCCACACGGGGACGGCGGGTGGCTATCCTATCACCAATGCGATGATGCCTGAAAACTGGAATCCATATTGGATTCACGACCTTGCGGCGGAGTACCCCGACGTCACCATCGTCATCGCGCATGGCGGTATGCAGGGCGGATATATGGAGGATTTGGTGGATAAGAGCATCCTCGTCGCGTCGAACTACAATAATGTCTATCTGGAAACGGGTCTTTACTGGACTGAGCTGTATTACAAGGCGCTCAGATATCCGAATGTCGGGCCGGAGAAGCTGATTTGGGGTTCTGACTGGGGCGCCAGCCAGCCGATTCAGACAAGGCTCGGCAATAATCCTCAGACGTTCAGCATGCAGGTGCATAAGGAGGGCATTGTCAGACATCAGGTCGATGTCATGGGGTGGAGCCTCAAGCAGGTCGACAGGCTCGACATTTCGCAGGACGACGTCAACCTGATCTTGGGCGGGAACGCGGTGCGCATTTTCAAGTTGAAGACTCCGCTCACACGCATGTTCCGTATGTAGTTTCCGGTAATAACCGCCGCTAGAACAGGGCGCACCCATTTGGGCGCGCCCTGTCAGTCTCCGGGAGATAGTATATAGGCTCAAGATCGGGGAGGTGGACAATAAATCTGCGTCATATAAATGCAAAAGAATATCGCAAATAATGTGTTATTCGCTATCATTTTCCACTTCCTCACCCCACCATTCGTCAAGTTCATCATCTAGAGCGTCATTCATGACAGGGAAAGCGACAGTGCTATCCGATTCGTTTCGTGCAGGTTGTTTCCGTTGCAATATAAGCCCCGCAGCTGCCAACAATAATGCGAAAATAACGTACTGGCCGCAGTTGCTCATATAAAAACTGGCTATATCATGTTCGTTCCCGCTGGCAGCCAATTGACCTGCCACTTTTGCCTGTGAGATAATGTCCGCGCAATAAATATATGACCATATTGCATAAATCGTAAGCAATCCGGCAAAAATGTACAGAACTATGCTCGGTATTATTTGTAGGGCTCTCTTATTCATCCCCAACACCCTCCTTTGCCTGTGCTTGGTATTCTTTGCCGGAAAGTAACCGACCCGCCCGTATACCAATTACCTCATCCGCGATAGCGGTCGCATTGTCGGAATGGGTAACGATGATCACGCACTTTTTGTCTTCGTGTGCCAACCGAGCCAGAATACCCAACACTGCGTTCTCTGTTTCGGCATCGAGGTTGCCGGTCGGTTCGTCCGCTATTATTACATCAGGGTCGTGAGACAGTGCCCTCGCAATGCCTACGCGCTGCTGTTCACCGCCCGACAGTTTCAGGATTTTTCGGTCAGCGGTTTCACGATCAATCCCTACCTTCTCCAGTAGCGTGTATGCAAAATCCTTCTTAGCAC
>WRMX01000185.1 GCA_009776905.1 Oscillospiraceae bacterium | reverse complement strand
ATCAAATATTGTCTGGACAAGATTGACAACGCCGCAGGTCACTTGCTCGGAGTCATTAACGACATACTCGATATCTCAAAAATCGAATCGGGAAAATTCACGTTATCGACGGACGTGTGGACGTTTGACGTCCTGATGCAGCGCGTCGCAAATGTCATAAACTTCAAAGTTGATGAAAAGCACCAGAACTTCACAATCAACGTCGACGACGACGTGCCGGCTGCGTTGAACGCTGACCAACAGCGTCTTGCCCAAATATTGACGAATCTTCTGTCAAACGCGGTCAGATTTACAGCCAATGGGGGCCGTATCGGTCTTCATGTGAGCATGATTGAGCAAAATGACACGCAATGCACGCTGCAGTTCGCTGTCAAAGACAACGGAATCGGCATCCCTGCCGAAAAACAAGCCAGCATATTCCAGTCTTTTGAACAGGCAGACACGAGCATCTCCAGACGCTTCGGCGGCACAGGCCTGGGCCTCGCCATTTGCAAGAGCATCATTGAAGCCATGAAGGGCAATATATGGGTCGAATCCGAGGAAGGCAAGGGCTCCACGTTCTTTTTCACTGTTCAAGTTGGTAAGGTATTGTCTGACTATACCGACGATGCAGATGATGACGCAGACAGCGCTGGCAAAGGCGCAGACAGCACTACCACCTCTGACGGTGCTGACGGCAGCGACCATGGCACGGAAAAAGAGCATGTGCATGAACAAGCACATGAGCACAAACACAGCGAGTCGTTGTATGGCAGCGAAGCGCTTAAAGGAATATTCGCCGGCCGATGCGTATTATTGGCCGAAGACATGGAAATTAACTCCGAGATACTGGCCGCCCTGCTTGCCGACACCGGAGTTGTTTTAGACTTTGCGTGGGATGGGAATCAGGCATATGACATGTTTGCCTCCCAACCGGATAAATATGACCTCATCATGATGGACATCAACATGCCAAATATGGATGGATATGGCGCCACGCAAGCTATTCGAAGCTTACAAGGCGAAAAAGCCGCTACGATACCGATTATCGCCATGACAGCTAACGTTTTCCGCGAAGACATCGAAAAATGCCTTGAAGTTGGCATGGACGACCACATTGGCAAGCCCGTCGAACTGGAAGATGTCGTCAACAAACTGCGCAAATACATGCACTGACGCGATAAACGCATCCGCACCTTTGCTCCGCCCCTTTGCCCTCTTTGCAATGAACCGCCGCATAGCTTGCGACGGTTCATTTTGCGCATGAGCTGCAGACGCCCTTGAAGATAATATCATGCCCTGTGAAAACAAAGCCATGCGTATCGACAATACTGTTTTCCAAATCCGCGATATACTCCATCTCCACATCAAAGACCTTGCCGCACCTCACGCATCTCGCGTGGTAATGCCTGTCGCCGATATGGTCATAGAGCGCCGCTCCGCCGGGCATTTCCACTTTGCGGATATCTCCGATATCAGACAGCAGGTTCAAATTCCGATACACCGTTCCCCTGCTGATATCAGGATGCCTCTTGTTGATTGCCATATAAATCTCATCAGCGGTGACGTGGTGCTGCAGCTCTCTAACCGTTTCGAGAACCAGCGCTCGTTGAACAGTGTTACGCATCATCATAAAGCATCCCACCCATATGGCGTTGCCGGTTTATCATGGCAAAAGCATTGCACCAGGCGTTGCCGGTCAATCGCCGCACATGCATTTCACCAAATCCATCCGATGCGATGAAAAACACATGCGCAGACGGAACGGCCGGCCTGTGCAAACTATATTCCAAGAAATCGGATTGCCAAGCCGCATACAAGCACTGCAAATCCAGCTAGAGAATGCGCGTAGCGTTCCAAGTTTTTAATGGAAATCATGCTGATACCCTTTAGAACGATGGTGGTGCACAACAGCATTGTAGCTATCGTGCAAATCGCAAAAACAATGGCTGTTGCCGCTACGGCCATCATACCCGTTTCTGCTGCGGGGTAGATCAAAAGAGGAATAAGCGGCTCGCACGGCCCCAGCACCAGCAAAATGAAAAGAGGCCAGAACGAACGCGCAACGCCGCTTTGCTCCGCGTGGTTTTCCGCTGCTTCCATATCGTGGTTTTTCGCGTGGTGGCTGTGCCAAACCTCTTCACCGCTGTCTGTAATGTGCCTATGCGGTTTATTCTGGATTGCCTTCCTTATACCCCAAAGCATATAGATCGCGCCAAAAGAAATGAGCAACCATGTTGCTATATCTCCACGCTTATCTTCTATATTGGCAAGAATGGTAACCTGAGAACCAAACCAAATCCCTACCAGGCCCAGAATGACGGAGCCCATGATATGGCCGACGCCGCAGATGAATACTATAAGCATCGTTTTTGGATAGCTCCACTGGTTGGATTTGCTCATCGCGACAAAAGGTATATAGTGGTCAACCCCTATAGCTGTGTGTATGATGCCTAGGCTTGCCGCTGTTGAAAGTAATGCAAGATTCATAAAGTCCACCGTACCGGCAGCGATAATACGTATCGCCTGCTACGTTGATCTGGCGGCGTAGAGCTGCCGGTCGCTTTCAATTAAATGTTCTTATGTGGGTTCCGCCATGGAGGTCCACCGTGGGGTTCTGCCGTGGAGGTCCACCGTGGGGTTCCGCCGCAAAACCCCGGTTATTTCTTGTAGCCGCATTTCGGGCACACGCCGTTTTCGGAAAGCAGAATGCCGCATAACGGACAGCGGTCTTTCTCTATTTGGCTTCCCGTGTCATATTCTTGCGTGGCGCCGTTGACGCCGCTTGTGAACGTGAGTTTTGCGATGTTCAGCTTGTCTTTCAACAAATCATAAACGATCTTGATCATGCCTTCGACCGTCATTGTCTCTTTCGTGACAACCAGCCGGCATTCCGGGAAAGCAGTCGCAAGCTCCGTCTTGAAAGCAGGGCCTTTTTGCTTGTTGCTCGGCGCCCCGTCCTTGATGCCTTGCTGTTCATAAGCGCCGAGAATCGCCGGGAGCAACGGATCGTCTTCTCTTAAAACAAGCGCGTGGTCAAAGTTTTGCAAGACCTCCCATGCGGTTTTTTTGATTTCATTGCATGGGAACACCATATTGACGCCGGCGTTGACAGTATCCTCGACTTCGATCGTCAATATACCCGTATGCCCATGCAGATACTGCGCTTCACCCTTGAATCCATAAAACCTATGCGCGTATTGCAAGTCTAATGTGCTGAAACTTCTCATATTCTCGCTCCTTTCATATTATTATTCAATCAATGCATATGCTGACATAAACGAGATTATATCTCAATAAGCATTATGTGTCAATAACAAATTTACGCAATTGCATGCTACTATTGAGGCTTTGATGATGAAACAAAAAAACACGTAAGTACAGGCTCCACACATCAAAACGGACGTTTTGCGAAATAACCCTGCTCTTTCCAATA
>WRMX01000184.1 GCA_009776905.1 Oscillospiraceae bacterium | reverse complement strand
CCTGCCGATCACAAAACGGCTCGTCGAACAAATGAACGGGACGATCGATGTGCAAAGCGAGCTCGATAAGGGGAGCGTGTTCACCGTTGAGTTCGACCAAAGCTTCATATCCGATGCAACAATAGGCGCGCAGGTCGTCGACAACCTGAAGAGCTTCCGCTATTCGGACAACAAGCGCGAACGCAACATGCGCTTCACCCGCATCAGCCTGCCGTATGCCCACGTCCTCGTCGTTGACGACCATTTGACGAACCTCGACGTCGCAAAGGGCTTTTTAAGGCCATATCGGATGCATGTAGACTGCTTGACGAGCGGCCAGGAGGCGATTGACGCCATCCGCAATGAAAAGGTGAAATACAACGCGATTTTCATGGACCATATGATGCCGGGCATGGACGGCGTGGAAGCGCTGGGGCATATCAGGGACATCGGGACGGAATATGCGCAGAACATTCCCATCATCGCGCTGACGGCAAACGCAATCGCCGGCAATGAGAAAATGTTCCTGAGCAAAGGCTTCCAGGCGTTCCTTGCAAAACCGATCAACTACATGGAACTGGACTCCATTGTCAAAAAATGGGTCAGGGACAAATCCAAAGAATCGATGCTTCCATCGGAAATTGCGGAAGAAGAGCCTGAGACTCCCGACAGCGCGATTCTGACCGAATTGTCCGAGATCCCCGGGCTAAATACGAACAGGGGTATGGTCATGTATGCCGACGACCTGGAAATCTACTTGTCCGTGCTACGCTCTTATTGCGAAAACACGCCCGCCGCGTTGGAGAAGCTGCGTGGGGTCACGGCTGCAAACTTGCCCGATTATGCGATTAACGTTCATGGACTGAAAGGCTCCACGGCCAGCATCGGCGCCGAGAGCATCAGCAAGAAAGGCTGGGAGTTGGAATCGGCGGCCAAAGCAGGCAATCTCTCGGAGGTATTGAGGCTGAACGAAGGGTTCATCCAAGACACGAGAATCCTTATCAACAAACTCAAGTCGATATTTGCGAAACAAGACCGCAAAAAAGCGACGCCGCACCTCGCTGCGCCGGATCGTGGTGTGTTGGAGCAGTTGCTTCACTGTCTTGAGAACTTCGACATGAACGGCGTCGATGAGGCTATGGACAGCCTCGCGAGCATGGAATATGACGTGCACAACGATTTAGTTACATGGTTGAAGGTCGGGATTATAAACGGCGAATTCGATGAAGCGGTCAATAGGATTGCTGCTGTTTTGGGAGGAGAGTAGGAAATGGCTGAGGAAGCAAAAAAAATCATCGCCGTCGACGACGATGTAACCAACTTAAACACATTGAAGACAATACTAAAACCGTATTACGAAGTGTACACGGCATCTTCCGCTGCAATACTTTTCAGGTTCCTGGACAATTTCGTGCCGGACTTGATACTCTTGGACGTCGAAATGCCCGTAACGAATGGCTACACTACAATTAAAAAGTTGAAATCCGACGAGCGTTTTGCCGATGTCCCGGTCATCTTCCTCACAGCAAGAGACGATGAGAGCAGCGAGCGGGAAGGTTTTGACCTTGGGGCCGTGGACTATATGACGAAGCCGTTTTCGGCGCCCCTGCTCATTAAGCGCATCGAAAACCAGCTCCTCATCGTCAGAAAGTCAAAAGAGCTCATATCGGCACTTAACGAAGCAAAAAACGCGAGCCTCGCGAAGGGCAGCTTCCTTGCAAATATGAGCCACGAGATCAGGACTCCGATGAATGCGATCATCGGCATGGCACAGGTGGCTGCAAAAACGGAGGATGTCAAAAAGCTGAAATACTGCATGTCGATGGTGGAAAATTCATCGACGCACCTTCTGAGCATAATCAACGACATTTTGGACATGTCGAAGATTGAAGCCGGCAAGCTCGACATGGACAATGCTCCATTTAACATGCAGGATGTGTTGATACGCATCAGCAACTTATTCGCGGAAAAAATCGAATTCAAGAACATACGTTTCAACATTATTCTTGGCGAGAACATGAGGCGCAACTATATCGGCGACGAGCTGCGGCTCTCGCAGGTCATCGTGAACCTGCTCAGCAATGCGGTGAAATTCACTCCGGAAGACGGAAAAATCGAGCTCATGGTCAATGAAATCGAGAAAGAAGCGAACTACCATGTGCTGCGATTTTCCGTGAGCGACACCGGGATCGGCATGACGGAGGAGCAGATCGGCAAGTTGTTCAACGCCTTCACGCAAGCTGAAAGCAGCACGACAAGCAAATATGGCGGGACCGGCCTCGGTCTTGCCATATCAAAAAGCATCGTGGAGAAAATGAACGGCACCATCTGGGTCGAGTCCGAGCCGGGGAATGGTTCGACGTTCTTTTTTGAAGTTCAATTGGAGAGGTCCGGGAAGCCGGAGAGTAAGATTCCCGCGAAAACACTATCTAAGGATGTAAAGGTTCTCGTCATTGACGAAGACATCAGCGAGACTGACTATCTGACTGTGATTATAAACAGTTTCGGCATTTCGGCGGATGTGGCCTTCTCATTCGACGAGGCCATCAACTTGATAAAAGCTGCAGAAACGGCCCGCAAGCCATATGACGTCATTCTGATGGACTATACATTCATCGACGGCGACAGCATCGAGAGGTTGAAAAGCTCGAGCGACGTGTCTAACATCAGCCACATCATCATTATGTCGTCATTCCTGCATTGGAACAAAGTCGGCGAAAAGTTGAAAAAAATCGGCATAGACAAGTATATCGCAAAACCGATGTTCCCCTCATCGCTTTTAGACACGATCAATGTGACGACCGGCGGGACGGTTATGAATGCGGGAAGCGACGCCGGAGCTGTCGCTGAATCTCCCGATTTTTCTGATATTTCAATTTTGCTTGCCGAAGACATCGAAATCAATCAGGAGATTTTCATTTCGCTCCTGGAGGAAACGCAAGCGACCATCGATGTCGCGGAGAGCGGCAAGGTCGCGGTGGAGAAATTCAAGCAGAACCCTGATACTTATGATATCATCATAATGGATGTCCAGATGCCGGAGATGGATGGATATGAGGCCACAAGAACGATTCGTGATATGAAGTTTGACAAGGCAAAGACTATTCCGATCATTGCAATGACCGCCAATGCCTTCAAGGAGGATATCGACCGGTGCATCGCTTGCGGCATGGACGACCATTTGGCCAAGCCTATTGACATGAACGCGGTCATCGAGAAGATTTCGCATTATTGCAAAGGGCAATGATGGCGCGCATGCTGCGCTAAATGAAGCAAAAACAAACGTCCACCTCACCGGGAGTGAATTGTACTCATGCTGCCGGGCGCACAAAGAAAAGAGCCGGATAAACCGGCTCTTCTCTTTGTGTTGGCGAATACCTATTTTCCCGGGCCGTCTCCAGCCAAGTATCGTCGGCACTGATGAGCTTAACTTCCGTGTTCGGAATGGGAACGGGTGGATCC
>WRMX01000183.1 GCA_009776905.1 Oscillospiraceae bacterium | reverse complement strand
TGTGCTCAAATGAGGCATCCTTGCCTCAGTTTCGCACCGCTCCGCATCCTTGCTGCGCTAAATGAAGCAAAAATAAACGTCTACCTCACCGGGCGTGAATTATAAACTCCCGCAGAATTGCCCGCGAAATTATTACATGGTTCTTTCGTTGAGTGAAGCGTCTAAGAAAAACACTTGATTTTTTTGATATTGTTGTATATAATCACCAATCAAGGGCAAGGAGCTTGGCGCAGCAAGCCAAAAGCCTCCATTGTCGCACATTTTGTCGCACATAAGGAGGACCCCCGCAGATGGGGAAGATAATTGCAGTTGCCTCTGGAAAAGGCGGAACAGGAAAAACTACGACGGTCGCTGCGGTCTCGTCATGTTTGGCGGCTCTGGGTTTCAAAACGCTTTGCATTGATTTCGATGCTGGACTGCGAAACCTCGATCTGTCGCTGTGTATGGCGGATTTTGCTGTTTCCGACTATTCGGATGTGCTGGACGGGCATATGGATATCATGGATGCCTGCCACGAGCACCCTCGCATTCCAAACCTATACTTCCTTGCCGCGCCAGCGGTACGTTGGTCGACCGGCGATGACTCAAAGGCTGTGAAGCGTATGTTTGGTGATGCGAGAGATTTGTTCGACTTTTGCTTGGCTGATTCGCCTTCCGGCATCGGCGATGGTTTTTTCCTCGCACATTCTTCCGCCGATATGTCTATCATCGTTACGGGCGGGGAGCTTCCGGCGATGAGAGATGCCCAGAGGACTGCGGGCATCGCGCATGACATGGGCATCAAGGAGGTACGGTTGCTTGTGAACCGCGTCGTGCCTGGCAATTACAGACTGCTGCATACGAACATCGACGAGATCATAGATTCCGTCGGGGCTCAGCTCGTCGGTCTCGTCCGCGAAGATGCTTATGTGTATATTTCGCTTCACGAGAATGTGCCGCTCGTGCTTTATAAAAAGCGTCGCTCCGCATATGATTTTCTCGATATCGCTCGGCGGCTGGCGGGCGAGTATATCCCGCTGCGGCGTCGGATGGGTGTCTATCACTAATGCTGCGGCGTCGGATGGGCGTCTATCATTGATGCTGCGGGACGTTGCTAATGAAGCAAAAAAACGTCTGCCTCACCGGGCGTGAATTGTGACGAATCATTGACATTGCGGGGCGGAGCCTCGCGTATAAGAAAGGAATGGATTTTTTATGAACATTGCCCTCATGGCTCATGATCGCAGAAAGGAATTGATGGTTCAATTCTGTATCGCTTATTGCGGGATTCTCGCGGGGCATTCTATTAGCGCGACGAATACCACGGGGCGGCTCGTCAGCGAGGCGACCGGGCTTCCAATTACGCTTTATTTGTCATGTAATCAAGGCGGCAGCCAGCAGATCGGGGCGCGCATTGCATATAACGAGCTGGACATGGTCTTGTATTTTTGCGACCCCGCGCAAATCGAGGAATACCACGGAAGCGTCATGGATATCGCGAGGCTGTGCGACCAGCATAATATCCCGTTCGCTTCTAATGTTGCAACCGCTGAGGTGCTGATCCATGGGTTGAGGCGCGGCGATTTGGATTGGCGCGACATTGTCAACCCGAAATAGCCCGCCCATATCTTCGAACCCGAAAATTATGAACCCCTATATTTCGAACCCGAAATAGCCCGCCCAAAATTACGAACCCCATAATTATGAACTCGAAATTGCCAACCCGATACGAGGAGATCGAATAAATGGATATAATTAAACCGCGCACGCTGTCGGGCTTTATGGAGCTGTTGCCCGCGCAGCAAGTTTTTTTTAACGCTATTATGCAAAAACTCCGTGAAGTTTTTTCGCTTTTTGGATTTGCTCCGCTGGACACGCCGATGATGGAAGCGGCTGAAATCCTTCTTGCCAAGGGAGGCGGCGAGACCGAGAAGCAAATATACAGCTTCACCAAGGGAGGCACGGATCTGGCCCTCCGATATGAGCTGACGACTTCGCTCGCCAAATATGTCGCGGCGAATTACAGCGCGCTGGCGTTTCCGTTCCGCCGATATGAAATCGGCAAGGTTTATCGCGGCGAACGCGCCCAACGCGGCCGTTTTCGCGAGTTTTATCAAGCCGATATCGACATCATCGGAGACGGTTCGTTGGACATTCTGAATGAGGCGGAAATCCCGAGCGTGATATATAAATGCTTTACGTCCATTGGTCTTGATAGATTTGTTATTCATATCAACAACAGAAAGGTTTTAAGCGGGTTTTTTGATATTCTTGGTGTTCGCGATGCCGCCGGCGATGTCATGAGGGCGGTCGACAAGCTGGACAAAATTGGCGCCGATAAGCTATCAGCCATGCTTTGCGATGACCTCGGGCTCTCAAAGGCTCTTGTTGACGAAATAATCGGCTTTATGACGTATCAGGGCGACCCGTTTGATGTGCTGGATAGATATAGGGGAAGGAGCGAGCTTTTTGATCGCGGCGCCGATGAACTTGCTTCCGTGAGGCAGCATATGAAAGGCTTCGGCGTCCCCGAATCGCATTTCGCTATCGATCTTTCGATAGCTCGCGGGCTCGATTATTATACGGGGACTGTCTATGAGACAATGTTGGTCGACCATCCGGGTGTCGGGTCTGTGTGTTCGGGGGGCAGATATGATAACTTGGCGGAATATTTCATTGCCAGGAATCTGCCCGGCGTGGGGATATCGATCGGTCTGACACGCCTGTTCTATATTTTGAATGAGCAAAACATGCTCAATGATTCTGTCATGTCAGCGCCTGCCGATGCGCTTATCATTCCCATGACGGAGGATTTGTCTTATGCGACCGCTCTTGCGACGACCATGCGCGAAGCTGGTTTGCGCACTCAAATCTATGGCGAGAATAAAAAATTCAAGGCTAAAGTGACATATGCCGACAGGCTCGGAGTGCCGTTTGTGGTGTTTTTGGGAGAAGATGAGATCACAAGCGGGCAGATAAGCGTGAAGGATATGGCGACCGGCGTACAGACGACCGCTTCTGCGTCAATGTTGATCGCTGGGATTTGCGGCAAGATCGATGCTATGCGGGACCGTCCCCCGATTCAGGCATAGCGTGCAGTTATGCCTCATCAGGCCGGACCATAGTCCCATTGTTGCCGGATTACACCCAGTACTGGCTGATGGAGGCAACAGCACCAAATGAATCTCTATGGGCGCACCGCCACAAAACCCCCGACGACTGTCGGGGGTTTTGTGAAAAGAGAGGAAGATGGTCGGGTATCTCAAAAACGGAAAGGCGGGCTCTGCCGCTGGGGGAGGGAGTAGTATCGGCACGAAGAACGCGCCGGGTGGGGTGGGCGGCTGTCCGCCCTCTCCGTTTTATGGCGACATGATAAACTAATAATGCATACTTTATGTGAATTAAGTATAAATAAATTGTTAATTTCTAACGTGGGGCTCGCGCCCCACAACCCATCGGGACAGCTCGCTTACGAGCGAAATGAATTCGCTCTACTCGCTTGTCCCTCACGCAGCTACGCTGCGCACCGCGCTTCGCGCGGTGTT
>WRMX01000182.1 GCA_009776905.1 Oscillospiraceae bacterium | reverse complement strand
AGTGCTCTGATTTTAGAACCTATCAGTTCATCCATAGTGTATGTGATAACACCGCAGTTTCCGGTAAACCACGGATTTCGCACCTCAAACGGTATAGAAACCAACCCAAGCAAGTTTAGGTGTTCTTGGCAGTTTATTTCAATTTTTATACGAAGTTTTATATGTGGCAACGATTCCGACATAAAACGAAAAATGACTGTGTTGTTGTATTGCGCTTGCTTGATATTTGGGGAACCAAGATATGAAAGCATCTCCCTTATTCTGGTTAGAACAGCACCAATAGGCTCTGGGTTGAGTTGGACGAGATCGATGTCTTCAGAATATCTCGACTGAGGCGAAAGGTACAATTTGTGTATAGCAGTACCACCTCTGAAGGCCAGGTTCGAGGCTAAATAGCTATCATTGAACAACTCGGTCAAAACGCGGCATAAAACCAAATCCTGTTCGACATAATGCGGGTCTGCCCATGGGAATGTATTTGACCATGCCGTTATCGCGGCTAAAGGTATCATACATCAACCTCGATTTCTTCGTTTGCGATAATCTTCCATTTTGAACTAAAAAGGCAGTTTGCCGAGTCAATCCCCTGATATGTTGCCAAAGGAACTTTTCTGAATTTAACTGATGCGGATTTGGCTCTTTCCAGCAGAGTGTCAGCAAGCATTGTCTCACTTAACAACACGTCAAGTAAATACCCGAGGCGCTGAACCGCACTCGCAGGAACGAAGGTAAAAAAATCATTATCCAGACTGCTGATATCAATACTTTCCGATAACTCAGCAAGAATAGTTGCGATGTTTCCTAATCCTCCGGATTTTAACGGGAAAAGCACAAGGTCAATTGCGGTCAGAATAGGCGTCGATATATTGATCGTCCCACTGTTGACATTTCTTTTCTCGACATACTTATGCGGGATGCGTTTTTTTAACAATGGCTCCAATCGCACATTGTTTTTTACCTTGCGATGCAATATTTTGTCGCATACAAACGTGAATGCCAGCGGCTTGTGGTGAGAAGCTCCGTGAAGTGATGCTGCGCTGAGGGTGGCAACATAATAGTCTTTCCCCAGGTAGTTCATTAGATGGTCAATGTATTCTATTGGTGGGATAACTCCATTTAGACCATATTCCGGCAGTACAACTGCATAAAAACCTTGCCATACAGATGTGATTTTTCCGGAAGCGGACAAACGGTTAAGAGCGTTCTTAATTTGGGATGGCGGTTTTTGCGGAAATCGCTCCCTCACTTCTGAAAGGGAAAATGTACTCCGACCTAATCTAGGGAGATCATCCACCCAATACCTAATTTGAGTGTACTCGTTCATGCAATTCACTTCTATTAATCATAATAATTTTATGCTTTACATAAGTGCAATGCAATTATTCTAATTGCGCGAGTGAAATTTGTCAAGAGCTTTTGACAAAACATATAGCAGAAATGATGCCGCAGCAACACGCATTATTTCTCCTTGACATACTAGGCCCAATGCCTTCAAGGATTGGGGGAGATTTCTAAGTGTCATGCTAAATGGAATCCTGTAAAAGATTGGGGGCGATTGATAATCGTCCCCAACATAGGATTGACGAATTGTACCTTAATCTGTCGACATTGTTTTAAATTCTATATAATATTCATATTTTTTCATTAGCGCGAGAATGAAATCCCTGTCGTTCAACTTGGCAGGCTCGCGCACCTTATATGCCTGCATTTCATCCATCATTCGCGTCAGGAACCCCTGGCAGCCGCAATCGAGCAGCACGGTGTCCTCAAGCGTCGTGATGGAACCGGCCAGGAAATTAGGAATATGCAGCAAATCACGCGCAGTCGCCTGAATGGCAGGAAGCCCGTCAAGCTTGAGCTCAGCAGCGCCGCTGAAAACGTCGAACAAAAGCGGATGCATGTTGTTCGGCAGGATTTTCAACGTATACCCGCGCTTCAGCATCAACTGCCAAACCTCCTTCGCGCCGCCCGTCTCGGTGCGCGCGACCTTCAGCCTCAGCTCAGCTCCGCCAATGCTGTATTTCGCAAGCGACGCATCGAATAGCCGAATCATGCCCATATCGCTTGCAGGGACGTCGACGCATTCCGGCGACAGATAATCATACCAGACCGAACTATGCTGCCTCGACATGATGTCCTGCCTGAATGTCGGCGCATTGAATATGTCTGGGTACATGTCGCGAATCCTGCGCTCGTCAATCATTCCCTGCGTCAACCGAAGCCCCTGGTGGAACGCGCGCCAAATCGTCCCATCTTCGATTACATGTATCGAATGCGGAGAATACGGCGGAATATGCACGATGTCGCCCTTTCTCGCCACGGCCTTCTTGCTGTACGACATGACCTCGACAGCCCCGCCGTCAATCAGGAACGTCTCATAACCGGACGTATGCTCGTGATAAGGCACCCGGTTTCCTGTGAAGTAATTGGCCTCGCAGCATTCGTTGATCATAAAAGGCCCATATGGTTCGATGAAATACCTGCAGCGCGACAGCGGCTCGCTGCCGTCGGCCATTTCGTCGATGTCCGCGATGACATCGCTCGGCTTAATGTGAATCCTAAGGTTCTTGATATCGTCCAACATAATTTTTCCTCCCATAGAATTATTTTGTTATACATTGTCATTCTGAACGCAGCCCATTTGTCATTCTGAACGTAGTGAAGAATCTTTCCCACAGCGCCCGTCTAACGTGGAGCCGCGCTCTCAGCACTTCCTCAGCGCGCCCGCAACACTTCTTCGACGCGCGCCAATTGCTCCGGCGTATTCACGCCGATGATCTCCTCGCCCAAATCCCGCATCAACAACCCGACCTTCGCTCCCCCTCCGCGCATGATCGCGGGCACGTCGGTCAGATAATACTCCCCCTGCGCATTGTCGCGCTCAACGCTCCTCAACGCATCCAAAAGCAGCCCCGCACGAAAAACGTAGACGCCGCTGTTGAGCTCGGCGATTTCCAACTGCTCACTAGAACAATCCTTCTCCTCTACGACCTCGACAAATCCCCCCATGCCATCCCGAACCACCCTGCCGAACGGCAGCGGCTCTGAGGAAGTGCCCGTCAGGAGCGTGCAGTCGTTGCCCTGCCTAAAATGATAATCAACAAGGCTCATGTAAGTATCGCGCTTTATAAGGGGCATATCGCCGCAACAGACGAGCACGGAACCATCAAAGCCGCCAAGCTCCGTTTCCGCCGTCAAGACCGCATGCCCCGTGCCCAGCTGCTCTTCCTGCTCGACGAATATATATTCATCAAAAGCACTGATGACCGCTTCTCGCTTATATCCGACGACGATGATCACGTCTTTTTTGTTTATGAACGACAGCCCGTCAAGAACATACCATAATAAAGGTTTTCCGCATGCTTCCCTCATCACCTTCGGAGGCATGTCATCAACCTCAACGCCCATTGCAACGGTGCCACCGACACCGCCGTCTCCACCGACACCGCCGCCACCGCCATCTCCAACGCCGCCGCTAACTGCAATACCGCTGTCTCCCGCGCTAATCACAGCACCCGCTGGCTTCCTTCCCATTTCAACGATACCGCCGGCCTCCGCGCCTGTGTTGACGCCACCGGCTTCCGCGCCTGCGATGCCCCCCCCCCCCCC
>WRMX01000181.1 GCA_009776905.1 Oscillospiraceae bacterium | reverse complement strand
CCCGCCATATCGTCATATGTCGGGGGCGACATCACGGCGGGAATGCTTGCAGCAAAACTGGAAGATATGCAAGGCCCCGTCGTATATCTCGACATTGGAACAAATGGCGAGATCGTCCTGAAATCCGGCGACACATATTATTGCTGCGCCACTGCCGCAGGGCCTGCGTTCGAGGGCGCCGAAATCACAATGGGCATGGCTGCCATCAATGGGGCGATCAACCACGTCAAATGGGAAAATGGCTTGGAGTTCACGGTCATTGGCGACAGCATGCCGCGCGGGCTGTGCGGGTCGGGGCTGCTTGACGCGCTCGCCGTTTTGTTGGAGACGGGAGCCGTGGACGAAACGGGACGCATGCTCGATGCGGACGAGCTGGAGCATGATATCGCAGGGCATCTTGGCAAGATCGACGGGAAAAACGTCTTTTGGCTCACAAAGGGCGACAATGCCGTATATATGACCTCTTCGGATATCAGAAAGCTGCAACTGGCAAAATCAGCCATTGCAGCTGGGATTCAAACGCTCTTGCGGAATGTGGGGATCGAACAGGAGCAAGTGAAGCAATTTGTGCTGGCGGGGGGATTCGGCAGCTTTATGGACCAATACAGCGCGGCGAGGATCGGGCTGTTCCCGAGTTGCTTCCTGCCTGTGTCTCAAACTCTTGGGAACACTGCCGGAGAAGGCGCCGCAATCGCCCTATGCTCGGAAGAGGCGCGCGTCAAGCTCGGAAGCATTCGCGAGCGGTGCGAATATATCGAGCTTTCCACAAGCCCGGTGTTCAACGACCAATTCGTCGAACAAATGATGTTCGAATAATCGGACAGTAGCGCGCCGATCAGGCTGCCCATGAGACTCCTGCGCGTTGCAAAAGCCACACGATGCCATATAAAACCGGCTGGTGCAAAATGTATATAAGCAATGCCTTCCTTCCGATTTTCGGGAAGAATGGAGCTTTGAACTCATAAAACCATTTTGGCAGCTTGCGCTCGACGATATATAGCCCCGCCCAAGTCCCCAGCAGGAAAACGAATATCCAAGGGAATATAGGAAAATAATCGTAGCTGACAAAACCCGGCTGGGCCCATCCGAGGACGGAAACAGCCGCGCCGGCGATGGGGCTTTCCACGAATAGCTCGAGGTATGCCGTCCCCAACGAAAGCGCGACGATGAGCGATATAAAGATTATCGGCGAGGCTTTGCGGGGAACAATGTCCCAAAACCGCTTTGTTACGCCAAAGAACAGCATGGAAAACCCTAAAAGATGCAAAACGCCGAACCAAATCGGCATGTCCATGAGATAAGTGACGGCGGAGATGCCGGCGGCAAGGGCGATGACGATGAGCCCGCGCTTGATATTCCCCCGTGAAAAGCGCGAGGACACGCCGGAAAGCATGATAAATACCCCGGCGAATATATAGTGCAAAACGTCAAAGACAGGGTTTGAGAAGAACCATTCGGGAGCGCCAAGGAATTCTACAAGGTTATATAGCAGATGGTGAATGACCATGAGCACGACTGCAAAGCCGCGCAGAGCGTCTATTATTTCAATTCTCTTTTTTGGTTCAACCATAATTCCGCACCAACCAGGTTGTTTGTAATTATATTCAGCAGTATCGGAGAGGGCCTTTTCTAATCGGGATGCGTGGGAATGGAGCATGGGATGGATATATCAGTCGTAATACTCGCGGGGGGCAAAAGCACGAGGATGGGCAGTGACAAACTCGCGCTGACGCTAGGCGGGCAAACACTGCTGGACTCGGCGATCGGCAGGTTTAAAACGGAGTTCGATAACATCTGTATCAGCGTCGCAGACCGGGAGAAATACAAAGACCGCACAGAAAGAATCATTATCGACATACTGCCCGGAGCGGGACCGCTGTCGGGGCTTCACGCTGCGTTATCGCACACGGAATGTGAAGGTGTTTTCCTTGTGGCGGCGGACTTGCCGTTTGCGAACGCTCGCGCTGCAAAACGCATAATCGAGCTGTGCGGCTCCAATGAAGCCTGCGTCATAAGGCTTCCTGATGGCAAACTTGAGCCGCTGTTCGGGTGTTATCGCAAATCGTTGCTCGGCAGATGCGAAGATGCGATATTGTCCGGGGATTTCCGCATGACAGGAGTGCTGGGCAACGCAAAAACGCGGTATGTATCGCCGCAGGAGCTCGGCGAGCTTTGGGAAGATAAATTAATATTCAACATCAACTACCCGGACGATTATGCGCGCATATCGGCCATAAGCGCAACTCCTTGATCGCAGCGGAGCGTTTCGCAATTTGCCTCTTGTTTTTATAATCCCATTGCGCTAAAATGAAAAACAAAGCAACGCTAGAATAAATATGAGGAATAGAAAGGTGAAGAAAAATGAGTTACAAAATAACGCGCAAAAACGAAGCATACACCTACGAAGCTCCGGGACACTTTGACGTGAGGACGACACGCCTCCACGACCCCAAAGACGTCAACTCCGGGGGCATCACGATGGGGTTGAGCCATTTCCTGCCCGGTGGCGGATGCGAATACAGCTCCAACGCAAAAGAATCAGTCTATTATATCATCGAGGGGCAAATGTATCTTGAAAGCGAAGTCGGCACGGACAGCGAAGTCAAGACGACGCTTTATGCCGGCGACACATACCATTGCGGTCCGAATACGAAAAAATCGGTCGTCAACAATGGCACGACCGCTTGCCAGATGCTTGTTGTGTTGATAACCCCTCCCGAAGCATAACCTTTCTGAATACTCGGAAATGGCCGTGCCATAGGCTCTTTGCTTCGCAAGGGTCGACACATTGATTCTGGGCTTCCCGCATTTTTATGAGCCAATGGAGCGAACAGCATGATTCGGGGAGTGAGCAGCAAAAACAGGGAGTAAGAAGCATCCCGCTTCAAACTCCTTGTTGTGCTAATCGGATTATTTCGGGGGCTCTTCCGTCGCCTTGCCGACGGTGGAAATAGCCCATTTCGCGACTTGGACGCGCACACGGTCTTCGCTGGTCTCAAAAGTGATTTTTTCATCGTCCACATGGACGACTTTGCCGAGAATCCCGCCGATAGTAGTTATCGTATCACCCACCGTGAGCGAGCTGCGCATTTCGGCGAGCTTCTTTTTCTTTTTGCTTTCCGGGCGTATCATGAAAAAGTAGAAGATGGCGATCATAGCGACGATCATGATTATTAATGTTGGGTCCATTATTTTTCCTCCAGTAAATCGGTATTGTACGTGCCATTATACTTGCTCGTTTGGCAAAAAGCAAGTAGATAAATGCGGCAATGTGATAATTCGCATTCTGAGCGTTCAGATGTATTTTTTATTTTCTGAACCGCATGTGATACTATGAGTCAGGCGCAATGGTTGTGGCTGCCAAAAATCGAAAATGTCCTCTCGGTGTCCATCTTGTGACTCATGTTGAGTGCAACCCCTATTCCCTCACCTGCCGCTATGGCTCATCGACCGCGGTCAGGATGTCATGCAGCCTGTCGGCGATATTCTCAAGCGGCACGAGCTCGATTGTCTCCTCGTAACTGTACGTCGCATGCTCGCCGCCAGAGCAGTCAACGACTATGTCAATACTAACCGCTTGCTTCACGCCGCCGAGCAGGTCTTCTCCGCCAAAGAGGAAAACCATGTCGGTTTTGTAAAACAGCTCCATGAAGCGCACATCGTCAGCAACGTTTGCGTCGTCGCGCGCGCGTCTGATCCTAATGTCATACGGACCGTCAATATATGAAAGCGCGACGCTTTGCACTTCATACGGATCAAAAAGCCTGTCCATGACGGACGAG
>WRMX01000180.1 GCA_009776905.1 Oscillospiraceae bacterium | reverse complement strand
GTGTACCCTTGCCTCAGCATTATTATAGCAAAACATAAAAGGCACAGCCCGGTTTCATCCCGTTTTGTGCCTTTCGCAGAAAGGAATGGACTATTAATATGGACACCCAATACATGGACGCAAACACCGCCGCGCGCAAATGGACCTTTGAAATCCCCCCGCCGCCGATCCCCGAAAACCAAATCAACGAAACGATTGAAACAGACCTCATCGTCGTCGGCGAAGGCATGTCCGGCCTATGCACGGCCCTCTCCGCCGCCGAAGAAGGCATCGACACGATAATCGTGACCGCCAGCAGCAAGCCCGTCGGCAGGGGAGGCTCGGTATTCGCGGCATACAGCAAAGTGATGAAAAGGCTCGGCTACCCCAAATTCGACGTCAGCGACTTTTATCTGCAAGAATTCGCATCGTCGTCATACAGCGTCGACCAAAGAAAATGGTACAGCTTCTATAATAACAGCGAAACCGCGATGGACTGGCTCATCGACATGCTCGAAGCCGACGGCATCCGCGTCGTTCTGGAAAACGGCAACACCGACGACCCCCAAAGCCCGACGATGCAGCCGGTCGGCACCCACGCGTTCCTCGACGGCAACGTTTCGTTCGCCGGCATAGGCATCACGTTCGCGCTCAATACGCTTGAAAAAAACTTCCTCGCAAAAGGCGGCCAGGTCGCATATAAAACGATAGCGAAGCAGCTCATCAAGGACGGCGCCCGCGTCTCGGGCATCGTCGCCGAATCCCCCGATGGCGGATATATTAAGTATCTTGCGAGAAAGGCCGTCGTCCTCGCAACGGGCGACTTTTCCGCAAACCGCGACATGATGGCGAAATACTGCCCGACGTACGCCAAATACTTCGTCAACGACAAGGTCGATTATGATGCGGGCATGGTGCAGCGCGGCTTATACAGCGGCGAGGGGCACATGATGGCCCTCTGGGCGGGCGCCGCCTGGCAAAGGACGTTCCCCAATTCGCCGCTCATACAAGGCAGCAGGCTCTGCTCGAACATGCCATATGGCGCGCATCGCGGGCTTCGCCTCAATAAAAACGGCGAAAGGTTCATGAACGAGGACAGCAACGCGCCATACACCGCGCTCTCCGTCCTGCGCGAACCAGGCCAGACGGCGTTCGCGATATGGGGGACGAACTACGCCTCCGACATCGGCTGGCAAGCGCACGGCAGCACGCGAGGCAGCGAGAACGTGCCCGCGGAAGCAGTGATAGGCAGATGGGACGACGAAGTGGAGCGGGGGAACATGGTGAAGGCCGGCACATTGGGCGAAGTCATAGAGAAGCTCGGCCTCCCGGCGGAAAAAACCCTCGCCGAAATCGAGCGGTACAACGGCTTTTGCCGCGCAGGGGCCGACACGGATTTTTATAAGAAGGCGAAGTACCTGCAAGAGATCAGGGAAGCCCCGTTCTATGGCGGGAAAATCGACGAGATTCGCTTTTTCTCCGTGTTGGGAGGCCCCAGGACGGACCACTACATGCGGATTTGCGACGAGGACGACAATCCGATCCCCGGCCTCTTTGCGGCGGGCACGATGATTGGCGACTTGTTCGCGAATTGCTATAATTTCCGCATTGCGGGGCACAATTACGGCTGCTGCCTCACCTTCGGCTACCTCACGGGCAAATACATAGCCGGCCTCCCGTCCCTGTCATTCTGAGAGCAGCGAAGAATCTTTCTGCCGCCACACCGCCCGCCCCCCCGGACACACCATGGCGGCTATCTGAACAAAAAAGGAACAAAACATGAAAACAGCCCTACTCATAAACCGCGACAACTTCGAAAAATACTCCGCATGGCAAACGCCCGGCGCAGCGAGCGCAAAATGGGAACTGCAGCACTTCGGCAACGGCGAGCCCGACGTCGAAAAAGTCATCGCTTCCCAAGCCGACGTCCTCGTTGTCGACGCGATAATGAAAATCGGACCCGAAATCATCGAGAAAATGCCCGGGCTGAAGCTGATACATTCGCAAGGCGTCGCATACAACGCGATCGACTGCGCCCGCGCCCGCGAAGCCGGGATCTACGTGTGCAACTGCGCGGGGGTCAACGCGGCCCCCGTCGCCGAACACGCAATCTTGCTGATACTTGCCCTGCTCAAAAGCTTCCGATGGGGCGAAGACATGGCCTATGCAGGCAAGCAAATGGATGCGAAAATGGCCTGCTTCAAAGATGGCCAGCCCGAGCTCGGCGGCATGACCGTCGGCATAATAGGGCTGGGCGCAATAGGCAAATCGCTCGCATCAATGCTCAAACCGTTCGGATGCAAAATCAACTATTACACCCGCTCGGGGGATTGCGGCGCGGAAGGCATGGCATATATGCCGCTCGATGAAATATATGCCACGAGCGATATCGTGTCGCTCCACGTCCCCGTCACCGCTGACACGACAAACATGATAAATGGCGAATCGCTGAAAAAGTTCAAACGCGGGGCGATCCTCATAAACACGGCGCGCGGCGAGCTGATGGACCATTCCGCAGTCGTCGAGGCGCTCAAATCCGGGCAGCTGGGCGGGCTGGGCGCCGACACCCTGGCGCCGGAGCCGTTCCTGCTCGACAACCCGGTGCTCCGTGACATACCGGAGGAGTTGCGCCGCCGCGTCGCCATCTCCCCGCATGTGGCCGGCATCACGGCGGGCACGTTCATCAGAGCGTACGAGCGCGTCAGAGCGAATATCGAAGCCGTCGGCAACGGGCAGCGGCCAGAATGCGTCGTAAACGGATTATGAGCAGTTTGATGGTCGTCGCATATACGATGGGGGTCGATGTCGGCTCCTCAACGTCTAAATGCGTCATAATGCGAACAAGCGCAAATGCCCCCGCGCCGCCGCAAGACCCGGGTGGTTTTAGTGTCGCAGCGGCGCCCGGCATCGGAGGCAGTGTGCATCTCTCTGAATCGCCGAACCATGACGAAGCTATCATCGCCGCACCGCCGCAAGCTCCGGGTAGCGTAAACATCGCCGCGCCGCCGCAAGCTCCGGGCGGCCATGCTGACATCATCGCAACATCGCTCATCAAAGGCGGCACAGGCACGAGCGGTCCCGAAAAAGCCATGGGCGAAGCGCTGGAAAAAGCCGGCCTCTCGCTCGGCGAAATATCATGCATCGTCGCGACAGGCTACGGGCGCAACACATTCGCGCCTGCAGACAAAACTTTCAGCGAGCTAAGCTGCCATGCGCGGGGAGCGCAGTATCTCCTCCCGGAAGTCCGCACGGTCATCGACATCGGCGGGCAGGACTGCAAGGCAATGCACCTGACGGCGGACGGCAAGCTGGACGGCTTCACGATGAATGACAAATGCGCCGCAGGAACCGGGCGCTTCCTCGAGGTGATGTCAGGCGTATTGGAAATCGGCCTCGAAGACATGGGGAGGCTGGGCGACAGCGCTGAGCGCATCATCGACATAACATCGACATGCACGGTTTTCGCCGAATCTGAGGTCATTTCCCAGTTGGCTCTCGGCGCGGACAAACGCGGCCTTATTGCCGGCATCCACCGCAGCGTTGCGGTCAAGGCCGCCGGAATCGCAAAACGACTTGGGGTCGTCGCGCCGGTGTTTATGACAGGCGGGGTTTCGCAAAACAGCGGAGTTCTGGGCGCGCTGGAAAGCGAGCTCGGCACGGCGCTCCGCACCGATCCGCGCGCGCAGCTTGCGGGAGCGATCGGCGCCGCCCTCCTCGCCACCACCGGTCCGTCCACCGCACCCCCATCCACAAACCCATTGTAGGGCGCGGCTTCCCAGACGCGCCGCCCCACCCGCACCCCCATCCACA
>WRMX01000179.1 GCA_009776905.1 Oscillospiraceae bacterium | reverse complement strand
CACGCAGCTACGCTGCGCACCGCGCTTCGCGCGGCGTTAGTACCTGACGGACTGAAAAATATCTTGTTTTTTGTTGGTGTTGTGCATCCGTCAGGCACTAATCAGCGAAGGCGCGATTCATAATTAATTTCGTTTTTTGGAAGGTTGACAGAATGGACAATTCACCGTTGTTAAGCATTAATGATCTCAGGAAGTGTTACCAAATCCGCAATAAGGCCGGCAGAAAGTCGATTCTGCGGGCTGTTGACGGCGTCAGTCTCAACATCGCAAAAGGCGAGACGCTTGGCTTGGTTGGCGAGTCCGGGTGCGGGAAGACGACATTAGGCAGAACGATTTTGCGTCTGATCGAGCCTGATAGCGGCTCCATATTCTATGATGGGGAAGATATCACCCACGCTCATATGCGCCCATATCGGTCTAAAATGCAGATAATCTTTCAGGATCACTACGGAAGCCTCGATCCCAGATGCCGGATAAAAGACATCGTTGCGGAAGGTCTGCGCGTCAATAAGCCCGGCCTTTCAAAGGCCGAGCTGCGGCAGCGGGTATCCGGGTTGTTGGAAAGCGTCGGGCTCGACCCGGAGTATGCATATCGATATCCTCACGAGTTTTCCGGCGGGCAGCAACAGCGCGTCGGCATAGCAAGGGTTCTTGCAGTAGACCCGGAATTCATCGTTTGCGACGAGCCGGTTTCTTCGCTGGACGTGTCATACCAAGCGCAAATCATCAATCTTTTGATGGAGCTGAAAGCAAAATTCGGTCTGACATACCTTTTTATCTCGCACGATTTGTCTGTGGTGCGCCATATTTCCGACCGTATCGGCGTCATGTACCTCGGGCATCTCGTGGAGTATGGAGAAAGCGAAGATGTCGTGCTGACTCCGGCCCATCCATATACGAAGGCGCTTCTCGATGCAATCCCAATCCCGGATCCGAACACCGGCCGTTCCAGAGAGCGCAAGCTCATTGAAGAATCAGCCGATTTCAGCATTCCGGACGTTGGCTGCCGCTATTGCAACTTATGCCCGCTTGTCATTCCCGATTGTTTTGATGTCACTCCGGAGCTACGCGAGGTCGCGCCCGGGCATCTTTGCGCGTGCCACGTTGCGACGCAGCCGCAGGGGATGTAGGCTCTGCAGATATGCGCCGGCAGCAGGTGGGCGCAACTGCTCGAAGGATGTAAGCCCGCATCAGCTCTCTCGCAGACGCGGGATAGGCTCCTAGCGCTACAGCTTTTTCTTTAACTCAAATAGCAAGTTCATCGCCTCGATTGGCGTCAAAGTATTTAAATCTGTCGAGCTTAACAACGAAGTAATCTCGCTGCCTTGAATATCTACCAATGAAATCTGCCCTGATTCGGGTTCGCGCTCCATGCGCTCCCGGGAGGGCATTTCTTCATCTTCAAGAGCCTTCAGGACGGACTTCGCGCGCCTAATTACGCTGTCCGGCACCCCCGCGAGCCCGGCAACCTCAATGCCATAGCTCTCATCCGCTCCTCCCGGCACGATTTTGCGTAAAAATATGATGTTTTCTCCGCGCTTCTTTGCAGAGATGTTATAGTTTTTGACACCGTCGATCTCATGCTCAAGCGACGTCAGCTCATGATAATGCGTCGCAAACATAGTTTTCGCGCCAAGCTTACGCTTGTCCGCGCAGTGTTCCAGCACCGCGCGCGCCACCGACATGCCATCATATGTGGAAGTGCCTCGCCCGATTTCGTCCAGGACAAGAAGGCTTGATCGAGTCGCGTTTTTCAAGATATAGGCGACTTCCGTCATCTCGACCATAAATGTCGATTTGCCCGCCGATAAATCGTCAGACGCGCCTATCCGCGTGAACACGCGATCGACAATGCCGATTCGGGCCGAGCGGGCAGGCACAAAAGATCCGATTTGGGCCATCAGGACGATGAGCGCCGTCTGGCGCATATACGTCGATTTGCCCGCCATATTCGGCCCGGTAATGATTGCTGTGCGCGCATTGAAGCAATCAAGCATCGTATCGTTCGGCACAAACAATATATCGGGCTGCATGATTTCCACGACAGGATGCCGCCCGTCTCGAATATCAACCACGCCGGACACATCAATTTCCGGCATGCAGTAATTATGCATGACAGCGGTTTCCGCAAGCGAGCAAAAAACATCGAGCTCGGCAATGCGCGCAGCCGTCGATTGGATGCGCTCGACCTCAAAGGATATTTTGCCACGCAGCTCTTCAAACAGCCGGAATTCACGCTCGGCAAGCCTGTCCTTTGCTGAGAGCAGCTCCGTTTCCAGCTCTTTAAGTTCCTGTGTAATGAAGCGTTCGCAGTTCGCCAAGGTCTGTTTTCGGACATAATCGCCCGGAACATCCTCCGATGCGGAACGCGGAATCTCGATATAATAGCCAAAGACCCGGTTATACCCGACTTTTAGCTTTTTTCCGGTACGCTCGCGTTCCTTTGTTTCTATGCTCATCAACTCTGCTGAGCTGTTTTCGAGAAGGAAGCGCAGCCTGTCGACCTCCTCGTCAAACCCATCATTGATAAAGCCGCCTTCTCGCACCGAAAACGGAGGGTCCTGCCGAATCGCTGCATCGATTTGCTCGGCAATGTCGCCCAGCATATCCATGCCGGCGCAGTCAGATAATGCCGCGCTCTTCATCGGCAATATGCGCGACTTGATTTCCGGCAGCGCGCCTATCGAATAAGACAACGCTTTCATGTCACGGCACACTGCGTTTCCATAAACGATTTTCGCAATCAGCCGTTCAATATCGCCCACATTCCTGAGCGATGCTGTTATTTCATTCCGCGATACCGTCGCGCTTGCGAGTTCACTAACGGCGCTTTGCCTCCGTAGAATAGCAGTCGTCCGCAGCAGAGGTCGAAGAACCCACGCACGTATCATTCTCCGCCCCATCGGAGTCTTTGTTTTATCAAGCACCCAGAGCAAGCTGCCCTTTTTATCTCCTGTTCGCAGAGCGGACGTAAGCTCCAGATTCCGCATTGTGTTCAGATCCAGCTCCATATACTCTCCCCCGGAGTTTCTCCTAAGAGAGCGCATATGCGCCAAGTCTGCCTTTTGCGTGTCGATAATATATGATAATAACGCGCCGACTGCTCGTATCTCCACCGCGCCGAGGTCGGCGGCAATCTCCTCTCCGAAGTGCGTTTCTACAATTCCGGCGCATTCAGCGCCATACCTTTCGTCACAGTATTGGACAAGGCAGGCTGTGCGTGCCGCAAGGAACTCCTGCAGTTGCTCATATGCTTCTGTTGTCCCGCCGGCAATGACTTCTGCAGGGGAAAACGAGCTAATTTCATTTTCCACTTTTTGCAAATCATTATCGTACGTATCTGTGACCGATATCTCCCCTGTCGAAAGGTCCGCGAAGCATGCGGCATATGTATCGCCAAAATATACCGAACATAGGAAGTTTGGCTTGCTCTCATCCAGCATGGACGATTCCATGAGCGTGCCGGGAGTGACGATACGGATTATGTCGCGGTCGACAAGCCCTTTTGCAGTCGCAGGGTCTTCCATTTGCTCGCAAATGGCTACTTTGTACCCTTTTGCGATGAGCCGAGCAATATATGATTCCGCTGCATGATATGGGACTCCGCACATGGGCACCCGTTCATCAGGATCTTCCGTTGTTTTGTCGCGCGACGTAAGAACCAGATCCAGCTCTTTTGACGCTGTTCTGGCATCGTCTCCAAACATTTCATAAAAATCGCCAAGCCTAAAAAAAAGGATGCTGCCTTCGGTGCGCTCCTTGATTTTTAGGTATTGCTGCATCATCGGCGTCGTCGTCGCAAACTCCTCTCCGCTCCGCCCGCCTGTCGGCGGG
>WRMX01000178.1 GCA_009776905.1 Oscillospiraceae bacterium | reverse complement strand
AGCGCAGCAAGGAAGCGGAGCGGTGCGAAACTGAGGCAAGGATGCCTCATTTGAGCACAAATGAAGCAAAAAAAACGTCTGCCGAGCGCAAGGGCGTGAACAGTTCGAACAGTCCGAACAGGGGACGAAATTTTCGACCCCTACTGGTTATTATGTGATTGTTTTGATATAATGCCTCCAAATGTAAATACAGGAGGGTTAAATATGTTAAGTCCAAAAGAAAACTACCTCACCATGCTGCGCGGCAATGTCCCGGAATATGTCCCTTCGCCATTTGAACCATACAACGACATGTTCGCGCCTCCCACGCCGGGGGTGGATCCTTTGCCTCCCCTCGGAAACCCGATTTCAGCGCCGAACGGCCCTGTGTATTCCGCATGGGGGGTCAGATATGTCGGGAGCGAAGACAACAACTGGGGCGCCTTGCCGGAACCGGGGTTCATCATCCTCGATGACATCACAAAATGGCGCGATGTGATTAAAAACCCGGACATGAGCGGCTTTGATTGGGAAGATTACTTCCGTAAGCAGACAGCCGGCAGAAACTCAAAAGATAAGATCGTCATCTGTGGAGGCGTCGAATATTTCCAGACGCTGATCAGCTTCCTCGGCTTCAACGAAGGCCTCCTCGCGATGTATGAGGAGCCCGATGAGGTTTATGCTTTACTCGATTACATATCTGAATACGCCACGGAGGTCACGAGGAAGCAAATTCAATATACAAATCCTGATATCCTGATGATCGGCGACGATTGCGCGGCTTATAGAGCGCCCTTCTTCTCTCCGGATATGTACAAGCGGCTCATCAAGCCGTTCCACAAGAAGCATGCGGACATTGCGAGGGACGCCGGCTTGCTGATAGCAAAGCATGATTGCGGGAGGAGCGAGGATTTCATCGAAGACTGGCTCGACATTGGCGTGTGCACCTGGAATCCCGCGCAAGTGTCCAACGATCTTGTCGGCATAAAGAAAAAGTACGTCGGAAGGTTGGCGATGGAGGGGTGTTGGGACAACCAGGGCCGCGTCGCCATGCTCGACACGCCCGATGATGAAATGATGGCGGCTGTCGAGGAGTATGTCAAAAACTTTGCGCCAGGCGGCGGTTTTGTGTATTCGCCGATGGTCACGGGCGACAGGACCGATCCGCGCGCGGTGCGGAAGATGGATCTTATCAAGGAGTACTTTTTCTCGCACGTGAGGAATTATTATTCGTAACGCTGACATAGCGAAAATGGGGGCATCGTCGCTGGTGGTTACAATTCACGCTCGGTGATGCAAGGGCGTGGACAGTCAACCGGGGGAGAGCGGTTTCGCCCTTTGCGGTCTATTATAATGCAATTGAGAGGTTATAGTTAATGCAGTTATCGTTGACAGAGGGCAAAATCAGCAGCTTGCTCATGAGGTTTTCGCTGCCATTTTTGTTGGCAAGCCTGATCCACATGGCATACCAAATGGTGGATATTGTCATACTCGGCTGGTTCGCTTCGCCATCTTCTCTCGCAGGGGCAGGGAACGGCGCCAACTTGATCATTACGGTCACCGGGTTTTTCTTCGGCCTTACGACGGGCGGCATGATCTTGCTGGGGCAATTCTATGGAGCGAAAGATGATGAAAGCTCCGCAAAGACTGTCGGCAACATCATCGTCCTCCAAACGACCGTGGCGGTCATCAGCGCTGTCCTGGTCCTTTCCTTGGGACGCTTGTTCATAAACATGATCAATGTGCCTTTGGAGCCGGACGAAAATGGATTGACCGCAGCGGCAGAAGCATGGGAATATATGCGCATATGCGCATGCGGGCTCATTTTCCAAGCGGGATACAGCACAATCAGCTCGATGCTCAGGGCTCTTGGAAACTCCAAAACCCCGCTGGTGTTCGTAATTTGCGCTTGCGTCATGAATATCATACTCGATCTTGTTTTCGTCGGAGTCCTTGGCAAGGGCGCGTTTGGCGCCGCGCTCGCGACAATCATCGCGCAGGCGTTCAGCTTTGCCATTTCGTTGCGGTATCTGATTCGCAATAAGCTCCCGTTTCCGTTTTCGTTCAAGAATATCCGTCCTGCCGCGCAGACGTTGAAGACAATACTCCGCCTTGGCATTCCGATTTCGTTGCAGACCGTGCTCAACACGCTGTCGTTCATGGTCATTGCGGCAATTATCAACAATATGGGGCTTTATGCATCGTCCGCAAACGGTATCGTAAACAACGTCGTGAATATCTTTATGATCATCCCGATGGCGCTCGGCTCGTCTTTGAGCGCAATCAGCGCGCAGAACCTCGGCGCGGGCAAGACGCACCGCGCTTTTGAGAGCGCGAAGCTCGGCGTCGTGTTTTCGTTGATCATTGCTGTGCCGGCGACTGTGTGCGCGAGCCTTTTCCCCACGGCGATCATTTCAGCGTTCACCCCGCATCCTGATGTTATCAAGGCGAGCGCGGAGTTCCTGATCCCGTTTTCCTGGGACTTTTTGCTCGTGAGCTTCGTGTTTTGCATAAACGGCTTCTTTAACGGCTGCGGCATCACGACATTCGTCGCTTTGCACGAGACTGTCGCGGCTTTTGCCGTGCGCATTCCGGTTTCGTGGGCGCTCAGTCTCATTTCGGGCGCGACGCTCTATCACGTCGGCATAGGCACCCCCGTCGCGTCATTGGCTTCGCTGGCGATGTGCCTCATATACTACAAGGTCAAGCTGTCCGGCGGAAAGCTTGCGCAATTGCGCATCGCCGGCGCGGAGGGTTAAGGCTCGCTTAAACCATTAAGCATGACAGTTGCGATTGGCTGCTGCTATATACTGCAACCACCGCCATCCCACAAACCTCATCAACGAAGGAGTGACAATATTATGGCAACGCATTTGTCGGAAAAAGAAAATTATCTGCGAACTCTCAGAGGAGAAACCCCGGAGTATGTCCCCACATATAGAATGGGCGAATGGACGTGTTGGCCTGAGGCAGTTCGGCCGCCATTCGGCTCAGGGGAATTCAAGGACTTTTTTGGCGTCGAGCATGTCACGGAGGTCACTGCCGGCAATGGGTCCATACCGAAGCCGGGCGTGTTCTTGCTTGACGACATCCGCAGATGGCGCGATGTCATCAAACGCCCGGCTTTTCTTGACGATCTTGATTGGGAGAAGATGGCGAAGAAGGAACTGGACAACCGCGACCCGGAGCTTTTGAAGCTCTGGGGAGGGAACATTTCTCTCGGCTACTTCCAAGCGTTGGTGAGCTTTATGGGGTTTGCGAATGGCTTGATCGCTTGCGTCGAAGAGCCGGATGAGGTCAAGGAACTCATGCATTTCCTTCTTGAGATCAATTTGGAAATCGGCAGGAAGTACATCCAGTATTTTAAACCGGATGGATTTGCCGGGGCGGACGACATCGCGCATGAGCGCGCGCCGTTCGTGTCGCTCGATGTATTCCTCGATATTTTTGAACCGGTTTGGCGGGCTGAGGTCGCGCCGTTCAAAGAACTGGGGCTTCCGGCGCAGCATCATAATTGCGGGAAGTTTGAATTGTTCGTGCCGTATATAGTTGACATGGGGTTTGACTCCTGGGACCCGGCGCAGTCGTCGAACGATCTGCTTGGTATCAAGGAGAGGTTCAAGGGACGTCTGACGATATGCACCGGAGTCGAAAGCAATGGTTTTTGCTCTTATCCTGAGACAACGGAGGAGGAGATACGCGCGGAGGTGCGCCGCGTCATGGATCTTTACGCTCCCGGCGGCGGATATTGCTTCATGGGCGGCATTTTGGGCCGGCCGGGCGACGAGGAGATCGCAAAGCGCAACGGATGGATCAGAGACGAGTACGAGAAGAATAAGTTTAAGTACTATTCTTAACGTGGGCTGCGCCCACAACCCATCGGGACAGCTCGCTTACGAGCGAAATCTTCCGGGGTCCCCGCGAAACAAGGTTTCGTGGGGTGGAAGTTCGCTCT
>WRMX01000177.1 GCA_009776905.1 Oscillospiraceae bacterium | reverse complement strand
GATTATATCATGGACAAGCACGAATGTCAACCGTTAATTATTGCCATTTTGTGTAATATTATGTAGAATTGTATATAATTTTCTACACTGTTCTCAAACCCCGTAGACACTTTAGAATACGAAAAAATTGAAATATATCCGCTGCGAAAAGCATCAAAAGCCATTCTGTTATCTGTAATAGCTGTAATAATGCAATCTTTACAGATAAGCATGCCTCTCATCTGCATTCCGGCTAAATATGCCAGCAACTGCACATTTGCGAGGTATGATCGATCCGCCCGCCCGTGCAACAATATAGGTGAAAATTCGTGTATCCCAATCTCAACCCGTTTTGAACTGCGGCATAAGTGTCCGTGCAGTCCTTCTCTTTGCTTAATGTAATCACGTTTGGGTAGGTTGGATTGTATTGCAACGAATCAAAATCACCAACTATCATATCAGGTTTAATATGGCTTTGCTCCAAATATCGTAAACCGCCATCGACCCCTATGACATAATCATTATGGCGAGGAGCGAAATCCAGCCCGAAGTTTTCTCCAGCTGCCACAATATAACAAATATCGTTTTTCATCATAATCAATCCTTTATCTACCCCGGTGGAAGCGGCGCCATGCATCCATCATACACGTTTCTGAATGAAATGGTAGGGTTTATTTTTCATAATACTACCACAATGCCACTTTTTCTACTGTTTACGATGTTTTCAATGCCGATAATGATATTGCTCGACGATGAAAAATGTGATATCATCAACAAATCATGGCAATGCTTACCGCCTGCAGCAACGCCGCAGACCGTCCGACTATATCCCCAAAACACAACATCCGTCTCCGAAAGGTCGTGCCACATGTCATCACAATATGGGAAAAAAATAAAAATCTCCATATTCGGCCAATCGCACTCGCCCGCCATCGGCGTCAGCATCGACGGCCTCCCCGCAGGCATCAACATAGATTTCGATTTTCTCAATGCTTTCATGAAACGCAGAGCCCCCGGGAACGACGACATCTCCACGCAAAGATCCGAAAACGACATCCCGGAAATCCTGTCCGGTCTTGTCGGCGGTAAAACCTGCGGAGCCCCGCTGGCAATGATTATCCGCAACGCCGACGCCCGCTCCGCTGATTACAGCGACATCCGCGACGTCCCGCGCCCGTCTCATGCCGATTACACGGCGCATATCAAATACGGGGGGCATCAGGACACGGCCGGCGGAGGCCACTTCTCCGGAAGGCTGACGGCTCCGTTGTGCGCCGCCGGGGCAATTTGCCTGCAGATCCTCAACGGAATAGGCATCGACATCTGCGCCCATATATCGCAAATCGGTAATGTCTTCGACAATAAGCTCGACCTCGCCAACGTGGGAGCGGCAGATTTTATTGCCATCCGCAAGAACAAGCTGCCCGTCATTTCGCAAGAATCCGGCGAGGCAATGAGATCACGGATAATATCCGCAAGCGATAACGGTGATTCCGTCGGAGGAGTCGTTGAATGTGCTGCAATCGGCCTTCCGGCCGGCATCGGAGATCCTATGTTCGACGGTATGGAGAATCGCATCGCCGGCATAATATTCGGCATTCCCGGCGCAAAAGGAATTGACTTTGGAAGCGGGTTCGGCGGTGCCGCCCTCAGCGGCTCTGAGAATAATGACAGCATCTATATGGACGGAAGCAACATTATGACGCGAACAAATAATAGCGGAGGGATATTAGGCGGAATCACCAATGGCATGCCGATTGTTTTCCGCGTCGCATTCAAACCCACGCCTTCAATCTCAATCGAGCAACGCAGCGTGAGCCTCGCAAGAGCGGAAAATGCGACATTGCGCATCAAGGGCAGGCACGACCCGTGCATCGTCCCGCGTGCCGTGCCATGCGTGGAAGCTGCAGCCGCAATCGCCCTGTACGACGCGCTATAAAGATTTTCACCAGCCAACCAACCAACCAACCAACCCAATAAAGGAGCCTTCCAACATGGACCTTCAAGAGTACCGCGCGCAAATTGACAAAGTCGATGAAGACCTCCTGCGCCTCTTCAAAGAAAGAATGGACATCTCCCTCGGAATCGCCGGCTATAAAAAAGAGCATGGCCTGCCCGCGCTCGACGCGGCTCGTGAACATGCAAAACTCGAGACAATCGGCGACAAAGCCGGCGACGAGCTCAAGCCATATGCGACCAAGCTCTTCTCCATGCTCTTCGAGCTCAGCCGCTCATACCAAGAAAGCGTGCTCAAGGACAAATGAGCAAGCAGTATGGATTGGTCGGCGAAAAGCTCAGCCACAGCTTTTCACCAATGATGCACAGTTACCTTGGCGATTACGAATACCGCTTAATCGAAGTAGCCCAACCCGATCTGGACACGTTCATGTCGGATAAACCCTTCGATGGCATCAACGTCACAATCCCATATAAACAGGCCGTCATACCATACTGCGCGACGTTATCGGACGAAGCGCGCGACATAGGCAGCGTCAACACGGTAATAAAGGACGCAGAAGGCGCGCTGCACGGTCATAACACCGACTACATCGGCTTCTGCGCAATGCTGGAAGCCGGCGGCATCGACCCGCTCGGCAAAAAAGCCCTCGTGCTGGGCGACGGCGGATCGGCGCGGACAGTAAGATACGCGCTGCGCAAGCTTGGCACGGGCGAAATCGTGACAATCTCGCGGCGCGGCGATGACAACTACAGCAACATAAGCAGGCATTATGATGCAAATATCATCATCAACACGACCCCTGTCGGCATGTACCCTGACAACGGGAGCAGCCTGCTCTCGCCCAAATCGTTCCCGAATCTCAGCGGTGTGGCCGATCTGATCTACAATCCGCTGCATACGAAGCTGCTGCTCGACGCCGAATCTCTGGGCGTCCCGTGCGCGAACGGCCTCGTAATGCTTGCGGCGCAGGCCGAGGCGGCATGCAGCCTGTTCACCGGCCAAAACGCCCGCCTCGAAATTGTCAGCGCGGTAACAGAGTCGATATATAAAAGAATCAGAAATATCGCGCTCATCGGCATGCCCGGATGCGGTAAAACCACGGTGGGGCGAGCGCTCGCGCAAATGACGGACCGCCCGTTCGTCGATATCGACGAAATGATCGAAATCGCGGCAGGCAAGAGAATACCGCAGATATTCGACGAAGAAGGCGAAGATGCCTTCAGGCGCATAGAAACGCAAATACTCTCCGACGAATCGAAAAAGAGCGGAATCATCATCGCTACCGGCGGCGGCATTGTCACTCGTCCGGAAAATTACGCCTTGCTTCGGCAGAACAGCCTGATTGTTTATCTGACGCGCCCCTTGGATGATCTGCACTCGCACGGCCGCCCGCTTTCGGAAAAACATGGCATCAGCGCTCTCGCCGAGCAGCGCCTCCACATATACGAGGCTTGGAGCGACATCGCCGTCAGCGTTGGCAATGCCCCCGAGCTGACGGCCAAAAGCATCATCGAGGTGGCGATTTGATGAAAATTCTTGTGATAAACGGCCCGAACATCAACCTCCTCGGGCTGCGCGAACCCGCAATTTACGGAAATAAGGATTATGCCGAGTTGCTTGCGTTCATCGAAGCTGCCGCCGTTGATGCGGGAGTGGAAGTGGAGTGTTTCCAGTCGAACCACGAAGGCGCGATAGTGGATGCCATCCAGTCTGCATATGGTCACTTCGATGGCATCGTCATAAACCCAGCGGCATATACGCACACGAGCATCGCGATCCTCGATGCCTTGAAAGGTGTCGGCATTCGCGCCGTCGAAGTCCATCTGTCCGACATCAACTCGCGCGATGATTTCAGACGTGTCTCATATCCATCCATGGCATGCGAAACTACGTTCGCAGGCTTTGGCTTTGAAGGATACGCGATGGCCATTCGCCATTTGTCAAAGTGAGCCAAATTCACGTGCGGATTGGTGAGACAATATAACGTGTGGTTCATA
>WRMX01000176.1 GCA_009776905.1 Oscillospiraceae bacterium | reverse complement strand
CCCCATCCCCCCGTCGAGCCGAACCCCCCGCCGCCCCGCTCAGTGACATCCAAACTCTTAAAAACCTTCACCGTCGGCAACTCGCACCGCGCGATCACCATCTGCGCAATACGATCGCCGCAACTCACGGAAAAAGGCACATCCGACGTGTTTTTCAAGCCGACGATCACCTCTCCCCTGTAATCGGAATCGATGACTCCGACGCAATTCGCCGGAACGATGCCATGTTTGATCCCAAGCCCGCTGCGAGCATAAATAAACGCTGCAAAACCCGGGTCAAGAGCAATGCTGAACCCGGCCCCGATCATTTTTGTCTCGCCCGGCTCAATAACGACCGTTTCGGCCAAACAGGCTGAAATGTCATATCCGACGCTGCCTGCGGTTTCACGCGCAGGCAGCGTCGCGTTTGGATGTAACAGCATAACCTTCAAAAACTCCATCAAAGAAAACCCCCTGGCGCGCTCCCCGTCATTCTGAGCGCCCCCCTTGTCATTCTGAGCGCCCCCCTTGTCATTCTGAGCACAGCGAAGAATCATTCCCCCGCTCCTCCACCGCGCCCCGCGCCCCGCCGCCCAAAGCCTCACCCGCGTCCAACGTTCCTCGCCACCAAAAACGCCTCGCTCGTCGCATCGGTAATATTCCGCGACGCCACGCAATCGCCAATCATATGAAACTCCGGAGCGCAAGCGCCTAACGCAGCAGCAGCATCCCTCACAGGCGACTGCCCCACAGCATAAACGACAGTGTCAGCATCAAACGAAACCGCCGAGCCGCCCGATTCGCAAACGACGCCCGCAGACGTAATCTCCGTCGCCCGCGTGGAAAACGCAATCTCCAACCCGCGCTTCTTAATCTCAACATTCAAGCCTAAAATATGCAGAAAATTCCCACCATCGCTGATATGATCAAGCATTTCAACAATTTTGACGTTGCGGCCCTTGCTCAAAAGATGCAGCCCAAGCTCGATCCCGACGAGCCCGGCCCCAAGAATTACGACATTCTGCCCAACCTTATCGATGTCCGTATAAGCATCCTGCGCAGCAATGACATTATCGCCATCAATGCCGGGAATGCGCGGCTTCAACGGCGCAGCTCCGAGCGCAGCGATAATCACATCCGGCTCAAGCTGAGCGGCATATTCAGGCGTGACCTCCGTATCAAGCCGCAGGTCGATCTCCGACTTCCTGATAAAAGCCTCCTGCTGGTCGAGATAATACTCCAAATTTTTCTTAAAACTGACATCCTTCTCGCAGCGCAAAACGCCACCGAGCCGCCCGCTCTTTTCGCATAATATGACCTGGTGCCCCCTGCTTTCGCAAGTCAACGCCGCCTGCATACCGCCAACGCCTCCGCCAACGACGAGGACCTTCTTGCTGACAGCAGGCGGAATCTCATATTTCATCTCCAGCTCGCGCCCGGTCTCCGGGTTTATGGCGCAGTATGGCTGCCCATAATTCATCTCATTGGAGAAACACGCCAGACAACGCATGCACCTCTTCGCTTCCTTCTCGCGCCCCGCTCTCGCCTTATTCGGCAAATCAGGATCGCAAAGCAGCGCGCGCGCCGCCTCTACGACATCGGCCTTCCCCGAAGCAATAATATCTTCCATCAGCTCCGGATCTGAAAGCGCGCCAATCGCGGCGACAGGCGTCTTGACATGCTTCTTGATCTCCGCGGCATATTTCACGTTGCAGCCATCTTCGAGGAACATGCTCGGATGGGTTACGGCAAAAACTTCATCGACCTCATGGTTTCCGGCCGAGACATGGATCAAATCGCAGACCCCGTCGAGCTGTTTAGCAATGGCGATCCCCTCGTCGAGCCCAAATCCCCCGTCATAACACTCCGAACCGCTAATCCTGACCTCGATAGGGAATCCCGGCCCCACCGCCTTGCGAATGGCCTTCAGAACCTCAATCGTGAGACGCGCGCGGTTTTCTATATCCGGCCCGCCCCATTTGTCCGTCCTTGTGTTTGTGATGGGCGAAAGGAACTGATGCAGCATCCAGCCATGCCCCGCATGGACGGTGACCATTCCAAAACCGCACTTCTTAGCTAGCGCGGCCGCCTCTGCATATTTACGAATCGTACGTTGGAGAATCTCATCATCCATCGCCCGCACAAGCCGTCCGTTAACCTCCATCTCGACAGGGCCGTATGCGATTCCCCTGGCTTCCGCGCCAAAAAACGACAAGCTGCGGTTGGCGAACATGCCTGTATGCGCCAGCTCCAAAGAAGCCACCGCGCCATACCTGTTTATGCCAAATGCTACATTGGACAAATTCCGGCTGATGCCCGCGCTTGGAGCATCAAGGCAAAAATGCCCGTCGCCGCCCTTGCCAAGCTCGCCGTCCACAATACCTTCAAACGTCGCGACGCTTGCCGCGCCGCCCATCGCCTTCCTCCCATAATACGCAGCGGCGCCGTCGTTCAGATACCCATCGCCGTTCAAATTCTGGTATCCCGTCGGCGATGCGAACAATCTGTTGCGGAAAAAAGTGTTCCCCAACACAATAGGAGAAAACAAATGCGGAAACTTGCACTTATACATAAAACCACTCCTTAAAGTAAAAAATCTCACGATGAAATAATACCATAACAGCACCAGCACCGCAATCAAGAAAAAAAACTTTATCAACCGCCGCAGATGTGCTATACTGGCAAAAACAGACGCGGACTGCCCGTCCGCGACAAACACAAACAAGGAGGCAACCAAAATGCCAAGCACAATTCAACAAGAAAAAATCAGCAAACTCGGATTTGGCTACATGCGCCTGCCGCGCAAAGGCGATGGCTTCGACATGGAACAAATCAAAAAAATGGCCGATGACTACATCGCAAGCGGCGGCAACTATTTCGACACCGCGTTCGTATATGACGGCTCCGAAGTCGCTCTGCGCGAATCGGTCATCAAACGCTACCCTCGCGACACATATAACATCGCCACAAAGCTCAATCTGCATTTTGTCGAAAAGCCCGAGCAACTGCAAGAGCAATTCAACACATCGCTCGAGCGCCTCGGCACCGACTATGTCGATTTCTATCTCCTGCACGGCCTCAACGCCATGGCCTCTAAAAAGGCAGAGGAGCTGGGCGCATGGGCATATCTTGCAGAGCTGAAATCTAAAGGACTCATCCGCCACATGGGCTTCTCCTTCCACGCGCCTCCCGAAGACCTTGAAGAAATCCTCACAAAGCACCCCGAGGCTGAATTTGTGCAAATGCAGCTCAACTACCTCGATTGGGACAATCCGAAAGTGCAAGCCCGCGCGGTGTACGAAGTCGCGCGCAAGCACGATGTCCCGGTCATCGTCATGGAGCCGATTAAAGGCGGGATGCTGACAGGCGATGCATCGCCCATCGCAGGCCTGCTCAAAGAGGCCAACCCAAACGCATCGCTCGCCTCCTGGGCTCTCCGCTTCGCCGCTTCGCTCGAAGGCGTCTTCGTGACGCTCAGCGGAATGAGCGCATACGAACAGCTCGCAGACAACGTAGCGACGTTCAAGGATTTCAAACCGATAACGAATGAAGAGCAGGAAACCCTCAAAAAAGCCGTCGAAATCTTCGACTCCGTGCCGCGCATCCCTTGCACGTCCTGCCGCTACTGCGTCAAGGACTGCCCCCGCAAGATCGCCATCCCAATGATGATCGACACGTACAACAACTACCTTACATATAACACGACGACAAACCTCGATCATGGATATCACATGGCGACAATGAACGGCGGCAAAGCCAGCGACTGCATCGCTTGCCGCGTCTGCGAAAGCATTTGCCCGCAAAAAATCGACATCGTTGCCACGCTCGAGCTTGTCGCAAAACTATTCGACTAAACTGTTAGTAACTGACGGATTCACAACGTCAACAAAAAACAAGTTATTTATGGTCCGTCAGTTACTATCGCCGCGCGAAGCGCGGTGCGCAGCGTAGCTGCGTGA
>WRMX01000175.1 GCA_009776905.1 Oscillospiraceae bacterium | reverse complement strand
CCGCCACTCCCCCGGCTACCCGCACATCTGCCAACGCCGCGCACCCCCAAGTAGCCCCCACCCCGCCCAACAACAAACACAGACAGAACGGAGCATCAAAATGTCCGGAAAACTGCACCTTGTCGCAACACCGATCGGCAACCTCGGCGACATATCCGAAAGAACAAAACAAACGCTGCACGAAGCCGACTTCATCGCCGCAGAAGACACGCGTGTGACACGCAACCTGCTGCAACACCTCAACATCAAAAAAGAACTCATCAGCTACCACGAACACAACCGCCGCAGCAGCGGCGAAAAAATCATAGCCCGCATAATTGCGGGCGAAACATGCGCCTTAGTCACCGACGCGGGAACGCCCGGCATCAGCGACCCCGGCGAAGACCTCGCAAGACAATGCATCGACGCAAATATCGAGGTATATGCAATACCCGGCCCATGCGCCGCAGTAGCCGCGCTCACAATATCCGGGCTGCCTGCGGGACGCTTCGCTTTTGAAGGCTTCCTATCAATGGCAAAAAAAAGCCGCTTCGAACACCTCAATGCGCTGAAAGACGAAGAAAGAACGATGATATTTTATGAAGCCCCCCATAAACTCACGCGAACGCTTGCCGACATGCTCGAAGTACTGGGCGACAGACGAATATCAATATCGCGCGAACTCACAAAAATGCACGAAGAAACGATGAGGACCAGACTCTCAACGGCAATCGAGCATTATGCGCAAACGACGCCGCGCGGTGAATACGTATTAGTGATCGAAGGCGCGCCCCACTCGTCAAAACGGGAAGAATACGACGAGGCAGCGATGGCCGAGGCTGTCGCAGCAACAATCGCAAATATCAAAAACGGCTTATCATTAAAAGATGCCGTAAAAATAACCGCACCGGAGAGAGGCATTCCTAAGAACGCGCTCTACAGTGCGGTTTTAAAACATGATGTTACAAAAACTGAAGACCGGGAGTCAACATCCATTCTCCGGCAGTCCGATAATTAGTAATGCCAAATCGCTTCGCAACAATAGTGCTCCGCATTCCAAATACCTAGCCCAATCTCACGTTGTTTTTTTCGCAATACTTCGCTCCACCCCGCAAAGTCTACGACTTTGTGGGGACCCCGGAGGCTCATCGGTTAAATACCAATGGGTATTCGCCCTCTTCGCGCCTTGTCTTGCGAAAAAACCTAACGCGATTTTGGTCCAGTTATTTGAAATGCGAAGCACTAGCAGATAATAAGCTACTCTCTTCGCATAGCTACTATTATCGCCGCGCGAAGCGCGGTGCGCAAACAGCTACTTCCCTACCCTGACTATGCAATCAAACGAAACATCACCGATGCTGACAGTCAAAGTCGCGGATCTCGCGCTCCCCGACCCGATGATCGTCACGTTGCAGGACAAACCATCCGCAGCGGGAACGACGTCAAAAACGCTGGTATCGCTGCTTTTCCAAACAATATCCTCCTCATACTCAGCCCCGGGAGGCTCGATCCTCACCTTAAGCGGAATCTTGGAACCGACAGGCTCGGTGAAATCATCCTTCATATAGCCGGCATAAGTAATCGTAACAGAAGTCACGCCGGGCGGAGCGGTATCGACCGGCTCGGCATCCGTCTCATCGTCCTCGGACTCGGGCGGGGTGACAGAAGGCCCGATTCCGGGCATATCAATAACATCATTCTCGTCAGGAATAGGGGGAGTGCTCTCCTCTGTTTCAGTCGGCGGCGTCTCCGCAGCAAAAGCATCATCCTCGTCCTTAGGCGCCGTGAACAGCAATATTCCCGCAGCCACGACCAGCACGACCATGATCAGAATGCCGACGATCATTTTGCCCTTTGAGTTGTCGCCCTCTTCGGAGTATTTGCCGCTGCCGATCCGCCTCGCGCCGCAATGCGGGCATCTGCTGCGGACGCCGGAGTATTTGCGGTCGCATCTCGCGCATTTTACCTCAGATATAATACTCATTTTCTTCCTCTCCTTCAGAATACGTAAATAGTCGCCCGGACAAAGTCTACATCATCTTCGCATTTTAGTCAACTTTTATATTTATATATCACACCTATGTATCACATTTGTATCGTTTAAACCGATTCTTAAAAAAGAATCCGCCAACGAGGCAAACTCTGCAATGCCGAGCGCCTCCCCCCTCACCATCGCATCCAAACCGCATGACAATATGCAATCAAGAATCTCATCTTTCCCCAAACCGGCGTGGGGATCCGCCCCAAAAACCGAAAACAACGCATTGGCAAGCGTCTTTCTGCGCTGCCCGAACGCGGCGCGCACGATACGAAAAAATAAATCCTCCGCGCCCCCGCTCAGCTCGCGCTCTTGCCGGACCCGCAGCATAACCACCGACGAACGGACGGCAGGGCGCGGCATGAAGCACTCGGGCGGAACGTCAAAAAGCACCTCAGGGACACAGTGATAATTAGCATAAACCGAAAACGCCCCATAATCGCCGCTCCCGGGGCCGGCGCATATGCGCCTCGCGACCTCATATTGGATCATGACGGTAATTGTTTTGAACACGCCCGCTTCGATAAACGCCGTCAACGCAGGCGTCGTAATATTATACGGAAGATTTGAACAGACATGGTATATGCGCCCGGGCATCTCCTCATGGACAAGCTGTCCCAAATTGAGCTTCAAAATATCGCCATGCACGACGGTGACATTAGCAGGCGCGCCGATGGCCTCGTTCAATATCGGCAACAACCGCTCATCGAGCTCGACCGACGTGACGCGCCCGGCTGCGCGGCTCAGTTCAACAGTCAGAGCGCCGAGCCCCGGGCCGGCTTCCAGGACGCCATCGCTCTCGCAAATGCCCGCGAGCCTCACCATCTTCTCGGGAATATTCGCGTCAATGAGGAAATTCTGCCCCATCGATTTTGAAAACTTGAAACCATGGCGGGCTGCAAGCTCCCTGACCCTTGACACGCCTATCCGTTCCGGCTCCATATCGCTCACCGTATGTCCTCCGTAGCGCCATCGCCGAGCCCGACCCCGGCAGAGTTCGCACCAAGCATATCCCCAACCGCGTCCCCGCGCACATCATCGTCCCCCGAACCCCCGCCGAGCCCGATGCATTTCTCAACATTAAATCTGGGACGCGACTTCGACTCAAAATAAGCCCTACCGACATACTCGCCGACGACGCCCAAAGAAGTGACGACCACGCCGCCGACAGCCCAAACGGAAAACGTGACGAGCTTCCAGTCCAAAACAGTCCGCCCGACGCACAACGACACGATCGAATACACAAAAAGAGCCGCAGCCACGACGAGCATCAGCAGCCCCATCACGATAATCATGCGCAAAGGGCGCAAGCTCAACGACAAAAGCCCGTCGATAGCGAGCGAAACCATCCTCTTCGGCGGATACTTGCTCTGCCCGCCGCCGCGCGAGCCACGCGCATAATGCACGATCGCCGTCTTATACCCAAGCATCGGCACCAGCCCGCGCAAGAACAAACGCTGCTCGCCATACTGCGACAACGCCTCCAGCGCCCTCGAACTCATCAAGCGATAATCCGCATGATTAAAAACAATATCGCAACCGAGCGAACGCAGCAGCTTATAATACCTCTCCGCCGTGAACCTTTTTAGGAACCCGTCGCTCTCGCGGCTGCTCCTGACGCCATAGACGACATCGCAGCCTTTAAGAAACTCATCAACCATCATATCGATCGCCGAAATGTCATCCTGCAAGTCCGCATCAATGGAAATCACCATGTCGGCCCCGTCCTTCGCAGCCATCAAGCCCGCGAAAAGCGCGTTCTGATGCCCGCTGTTCCTGCTGAGCCTGACCCCCGCAAAAAGGCCGTCCTGCGCGCATAACTGCTCGATAATGCCCCACGTGCCGTCGCGCGAGCCATCGTCGACAAAAAGCACCTTGCCGCCGGGCGAAACTTTCCCGGCGCCCGCAAGCTCCCGCATTTTATCCGCGAGGCGCTGCGCCGTCAGTCGCAAAACATCCTCTTCATTATAGCATGGAACAACAATGAACAAATTATTATTCAAAAACGCGCATCCCCAATCTGTTGACAGTATATACAAATTATTATAACAATGCAAGCCGATAGTACTTGAAACCGGAAACGCCATATGATACAATGATTGCAAAGCAATCATTGTATCACGCGCATGTGTCCTCTGAGAGGACACGCGCTCATACAATCTGATAATCGCCGCGCTGTCAGAGACA
>WRMX01000174.1 GCA_009776905.1 Oscillospiraceae bacterium | reverse complement strand
CGGTAATTTTCGATTTTTGGCCGCCGCAACCGTTGCGCCGCAATGGTTTAGGTTGATGGTCATAATGAACATCAACCTAGATTCTCCCCAAATAAACGGGGTCGTTATTAACATAAATGGCATAGTATTCACGGCATGAATAACCAGGGTCTGTACTGATACCCAGTCTACAGCATGTCGTATAGTTTTGTCAATACACGTTTGGTTCAACGTTTGGCTTAAATCGAACCATTTATTACAGCCCTCTCCGTCTTGCGTTTTCATGCCCAATCGATTATAATTCTATCAGAAACAACGGAGAATCGTACGATGGACGATGAGCGGCGCCGTAGCTATGAGCGACAAGGAGGGCGAGAGGATGGAAGATGTGCGAAACAGCCTGCCAATCGGAATCGACAGCTTCAGGAAAATCAGAGAAGAGGGCAGGTACTACGTCGACAAGACGCTGATGATCAGGGATTTCATCCAATATGGGGATGAGGTCGCCCTGATAACCCGCCCGAGGCGCTTCGGCAAGACCCTCAACATGACGATGCTGCGCGAGTTCTTCGACATCACGGCGGACAGCATCTCCTCCCAGTTCAACAACATACTGGTCTTTACTGTGACGGATGCGAGCTACTCTGACTATTTCGGGTTTGACGAGGGCGAAGCGCGGGAGCTGCTTGCACAGTGCGGCCTCGAACTGGATGAGCCTGTGAAGCAGCAGTACGCCGGATACCTTTTTTATGATAAAGAGATGTACAACCCTTGGTCTATCCTGAACTACGCGAAATCGGGGATACTCGGTGACTATTGGATCAACAACACCTCCACCAACGCCATGGTCAAGGACTCCTTGGCTGAAGCCGACGAGTTCTTTCTGAAGTATTTTGGCGAACTCATCAAGGATGGGACAGCGGAAGTTACCGCTAACCTCACCTGCCCCTTGATCGAGCGAAAGTACAACGAAACCTTATGGGGGATGCTGATAAACTCCGGCTACCTGACGGTTGTGGAGCTTTCGGCGTGGCCGCTCATGACGGTGCGTATCCCGAACGGCGAGGTCAGGGCGGAGTTCGTAAAGATCGTGGCGAACCTCGCCCGCGTGTCCGACCGGGACTTGAATAAAATGTTCAATTGCCTGTTCAAGAAGGACATGGACGGGTTCATGAATATCTACCGGCAGCTTGTCATATCCTGCACGAGCTACTTTGATGCCAAGGAGAACGCATATCACATGCTGTTCCTCGGTATGTGCATCACATTGCGGGGCATATACAGGATAAGCAGCAACATCGAGAGCGGGCACGGGCGCAGCGACATCTTGATGGAGTCGCTGTCGGGTGAAAGGCCGCACGTCGTCATAGAGTTCAAGCAGGGCGAGGACGTCGAGACGCTGAAGGATGACGCGCTGCGGCAGATACTCGACAACCGTTACTACGAGGGCCTGCGTGGCGAGGTCCTATGCATGGGCGTGGCTCACGACAAGAAGCGCTGCGCGCTTGCGCACGAGACGATAACGAACACGTGATGTGGGGTTGCTCTCGGAAAATTGACAGCTTAAAACTTAATCAGATGATCGTGCAACACATGGACAATATCGTAGAGCATGCTGCTCTGTAATCTGTTGATATTCATACTGTTGGGGCTTGTGAGTTTCGAGCATTTTGATTGTTGATTACAGGTGAGGGATATTGCGAATCATTAGAAGATATATGCTTCTGTTTACAACACTAATTCTATTAGTGACACTTACTACGGCGTGTATGGGCAGCGGAGCAGGCAGCATAGGTACACTTGAAGGCGGCAGCAAACGAGACGGCGGCGCAGCAAGCGAAGCCGTATCAAATCTGCCGTTCCCTGTTGACGCCGGCTATTTCGACAAGGACTTCGACTACACAATGTATAGAAAGTTTGAGGTTGTGTACTTAATCGGATACAGAATTAAGACATACCTTTTTTTCGATTTTGATAGGGCTTTTGGAGCTTGGGCCGAACGCATGAATATCGAGTATAAAGGAATGCACATGATTTCCGAAAACTCAAAGCAGGCACCGATCACCTTGGTTCAGACGTACATTGACCTTGGAATAGACGGAATCTTTTTCGATGGTGCTGACGATGTATTTAAGACCGTGGTCGATATGTGTACCGAAGCGGGAGTTGCGATATGGAGATGCATGGAACCCAGCCGCGACATCAACACCGCATATATGTACGGAGACACATATGTTCCTGGAGCAATAGTCTATCCTTTCTTCAATGCCGATGAGCTTATCGACAAAAAAGGATTGGATAGGCTCATCGCCTGGAAAGATGAGACTCTGCCGGAAGTGCCATGGGACAGAGTAGGCTTGATATACATTGTTCAATCATTATCAGAAGCGAGCTACAAATTTCTGCTGCCTTTGAAGGAGCGATGGTGCGAAGTTGATCCGTCATTCGGCGAATATAGCGATGATCTTTTCAATAATCCGAGGAACTTCCAGATTGCCGATATAAGCACATTGGGCATATATGCAGACCTTCAAATAGCAGCAGAAAATCTTGTTACAGACATAATTTCAGCTAATCAGAATATCGAGGTATGGCTCATACCAACAACCGGCGATGTATATGCCATGGGCGCAGCGGACGCGATTGACAAAATGGGTTTTTCTGAAAAGTCATGCATATGCTCATCATTCGGCATATACGATTTGTCCGAGCTATGGGATACTGACAAGTACGCAACATGGCGCTACGCGTCATACCTCCCGGACCTATTGCGCACGGAGCCGATGGTATGCGCGCTCTGGGCGCTGATGGCGGGGCAATGTACGCCCGAAACGCTTTGGCCGCAGTGGGTTAAGCCGTGGGACAAGGGCGACGTTTTTGAGTTTGAGGGGGACAAGCCACGCGCGAACGTCGTGAATACACTGAAGCTCGGCAGCGACGGCAAGCCGATAGTCATAGAGGAGCACAGCTACGCCCAGGCGCTGTACCCGACAAACTGGATCGACAGGGAGTACTATAAAGAATTCTTCGCATGGACCGACCTCTATTTGTACGGAGATGACATTGACTCGTACACATACCAAGACTACCCGAGAGTCTATGACATAAACTTGTACGCTTCGAGAGCTGCTGTACCGCCTGATTTCTATATCAACTAGAGGGACTGAAAATGCGCATAAAACAGACACAGGTATATTTACCACCGAACAGCATGCCTGCAATTTATAGCAGGAGCAGCGTCCGGCGTTCCGGGATGCGCTACGTGCAAAGGCACATGCGCAGGAGCGCCGTCAAGTCGGCGATGGCAGTCGTCCTCGCGGCGCTTCTGTTCGCTGCCATAGGGCAGCTCTCGCTCATGCGCAGGGCTTACGACGGCCTCTTCGCCGACACCGAGGTGAAGGGCATGTTCGAGGGCGGCCTGCGGTTCAGCATAACCGGGAAGATTTTCGGCTCGGAATATGCAAAAAACCCATACTACGCGACGAGCCAGGACGTCGACCTTGACATCCTGAACCCGCGCTACGACAACGAGTTCTACGCGGACTATGCGTCTTACCCCACATTCTCCGCGACTATGGTGACGACGAACGGCGTCGCCCGCTACTCCGGAGGCGGGGCGTTGGATATAACATACGCGGACGGATATGACGAGGGGGGCTTCGCGCGCTTCGGAAACTTCGTCATCATGAGCGAGAGCAGGGCGGAAAAGCAGGGGTTGAAGCTCGGCGACGACGTCACGATCGGTCCGCAGTGGATCGTCCGCGACATCGTTTTCAGCGTCACATTCGAATATTCCTCATCCCATCCGGAGGCCAAGCGGTCAAGAGCGGGGATCGTTGAAGAAACCATGGACGAGCTCGTGCAGGACTTCATGCTGTACGGAGGCTTCGTATGCAAGCTGGCAGGCACGTTCTCGGACGCCACGGGCACCTATGATAACCATGTATTCACCCCCGGGTCAGGCGACATCGCATATAACATCGCCCCGCTGCAGGCAGCGGAGTTCACGCTCGCGGACAATGCGCTCGCCGAGGAATGCGCGGCATTCTGCGAGGAGAACGCGGGATATGGCGTGTCATTCGTCATGGACACCGACAAGCTGGAGAACCCGAAAAACATGCAAAGGATACTGAGCATGCTGTATCCCATATCCGTACGGCGAGACTACTTCGCCGACTTACTAAGGTAGCCAAGGAAGCCAAGGGCGCAAGAGGAGCCACACAATGACATTCAAGGAAGCGCTGAAACTCCTGAAGCCGTACCGCGGGCGCATGGCA
>WRMX01000173.1 GCA_009776905.1 Oscillospiraceae bacterium | reverse complement strand
TCATCTTCGCGCACAAACTTATTTTTAATAAGCGCTTCGCAAAGGGATGTGTTGAGGTCGTTGGTTATCAACGTCAGTTTGCTTTTATGAGAGAATAAATCCTCAACAGACTTTACGGCTTCGGTATAAAACTTTGTATACTGCGGAAGTAATCGAACGACAAACTCCGTTTCATCAGGATAAGCCAAATATGCGAGGACATACCCAATGTCGATATCATCCTTAACAACTAATTTGCCGTATGTGAAAATGTCTTGTGAGCCGTTACCATACAAATAACGGTCAAAAACAAGATGGCTCGGACGAGAGGTGTAAACTAAGGGATTGAAAATGTCTTGTGAGCCGTTACCATACAAATAACGGTCAAAAACAAGATGGCTCGGACGAGAGGTGTAAACTAAGGGATTTCCATGTGTTTGTCATGCGACGAACTAAAGTATTTGGGAATCACCCAATAGCGGCAGATAGAATTCTGTAAATGAAAAGCGTCAATCCCGTGCCGTGTCGTCTACAGCGACGCGGTGTTTCCTTGTCGCCGTTTCGTTGCCGACTGCCACGAAGCCGTCACGGCTTCGTCCCACGCCCGCGTGTACGCGAGCGTATTGCTTGACATAATAAGATCGTGACAAGTAATTCGAGCCCATGTGTACGCGGGTACCCGAGCTCGGTGGCATATGCTTGACATCGGCATCAACCATCCGTGCCGCGCCGCCGAACATCTGCAAAACCGGTGTATTCAGCATTCCACCCGCCCTGCAGGTCGGCGCTGATGCGTACCCCAGCATTTCTGCAGACGGAGGCGTACACGATTCCCCGTTAGCGAGCCTTGACGTGCGGGTGGGCAGCGGTTAGACTATGCGTTGTGGTCAAAATGCCCGCATCTACGCCAAACAAATAAAAAGAGAAAGAACCCAGCTTGGCCAGCACCGTTCTTTCTCTTATCCATCGCCCGCCCCGAAAGGACGAACAATAATTATATGATAAGGTTATTCACGGCACTTTGCAAGACAAGATTAAAAATTTTATCTGAAGGCGTCCTCTTCCAAGAGGCGACGGGCGGGCATCGCCATCTGGGGAAAAGGTGCCCCCGCTGCGGCGCTGTCGGCAAGCTGTCCGGCTACGGCGATTATGGCAGGGACCTTTCTTCTTTTGAGGACGGGAAGACCGTTGACCGAAAGGTCAGGCCGAAGCGTGTCAAATGCGGCTCCTGCGGGGCGACACACGCCCTGCTCCCGGATATTGCGATTCCTTATGGCAGGTACAGCTTGGTATTTGTACTCACAGTATTGGCCGCGTACTTTGAGCGGGCTACGACCGTTGAAAAAATCTGCGTGAATTTCAAGATCGCCATCTCCACGATATACGAGTGGAAGAAGCGCATGGTCTCGGACAAGGAGCTTATGCTAGGTATGCTCATAAGCCGTAAAGCGCCCGCGCTGGGCTTCTTGCGCGGCCTACTCCGGTCTGATCGCCTATCAGGTATCCTCCGCGAATTTTACCGCAACCACGGATTCTCGTTCATGCAGCGCCGATCGTCTCCAGCGACACGGAGCCGCTCCCCGTAACTTTGCGCACATCTCGTTTTTGCCCTTTCCATACCATCGGAATACCAATCCGCCGGGGGCTTTGGTACAGTGTTGTTGACCGGTTCTGACCGGAATCTAACATGAAATGGTGGCAAAAACACATGGAAAAGACCAATTCAACAGACATGGACCGCGAGTTGGCTTACTTTCGGTTCGCCCTCATCGCCCCTGTGATCCAGGGGACTTTTCCCGATGCCTCGGTGGCTGCGTACTGCCGCCGCGTCACTGCGGAACCTATCGTCAGGCCGGACGGATCCTCGTTCCAGTACAAACCCGGCACGCTGTCAAAATGGGCCCAGCTATACAACGTGGGGGGCATGGACGAGCTTATGCCGAGAGCGCGGTCTGACAAAGGCACGGTCAGGCGGCTTTCAGACGAGTGCATCAATGAAATCTACAAGATCAAGGAAAGGTTCCCCAAGCTTGACGCAGTGCAGATCCACATCAGGCTCGTGCAGGACGGCTTTATCCCGGCGACGGTCTCGCCGAGGACCATCCAGAGGTACATCAAGAACAACGGCCTCAAGAACGCCGCCGCTTCGGGGCAGATGAAAGACCGTAAGGCTTTCGAGGAGGAATTCTTCGGGGCAATGTGGCAAGCAGATACTTGCTACTTCCCGTATGTACCGGACGAGCATGGCAGGAAGCAACGCACCTACCTCATCGCCATTGTCGACGACCATTCCCGCATGATCGTCGGGGCGAGGCTCTTCTTCGAAGACAATGCATACAATTTCCAGAAAGTGCTCAAGGACGCCACGGCGGCTTACGGTATCCCAAACAAACTATATTGCGATCATGGCCCCTCGTATGAAAATTCGCAACTCAGCCTCATCTGCGGTAGCGTCGGGACTGTCCTGATCCANGCCCCCGTCCGGGACGGAGCCGCGAAAGCCAAAGTTGAGCGTATGTTCGGCGTACTCAAATCCCGTTGGTTGCACGGCCTCGACACCGGTCAGATACGTTCCATCGACGAATTCAACCGGGAGCTTGCCGAGGCCGTCCGCAGGCACAACCTGTCGGAGAATTCGTCTACGGGGCGGACTCCCATGGACCGGTTTCTTGCCACGCGCGGCCGCATCCGCGTCCCCGCGTCTGAGGGGTGGCTCAACGAGTGCTTCATGAACCGNTTGGTCAGGAAGGTTAGAAACGACTCCTCGCTGTCCCTGCTGAACAGGCAGTTCGACGCGCCCACGCAGTTCATGCACCAGGCCGTCGAAGTCCGCTTTTTGCCTGACGACCTCGCCAACGCCTACATTTTCGACAAAGGTACGCGATATCCGCTGAAACTGACCGACAAGCAGGCCAACAGCAGGGTCAAGCGCGAGAATTGGCCTACCGTCGATTATTCGAAAGGGGTGGCTACCGGTGTTTAAGGAATACTACGGGTTCTCGAAAAACCCTTTCGACAAGCAGTCCATTTCCGAAAAGGACGCCTTCCTTTCAACCGACCACAAGGAAATGACCAGCCGGCTCTCATATCTCAATAAAACCCGCGGCATAGGGGTTTTTACTTCCGGGCCGGGGTTCGGGAAAACCTTCGCATTGCGCTGCTTCACCAAGTCCCTCGACCGCAACCTCAACGAGGTCGCCTACCTCTGCCTCTCCACCGTCAGCACGGCGGAGTTCTACCGGCAATTCTGCGACGCCCTCGGTATCGACGCGCCGTCGGGCAAGCCCGCCAAGTTCCGGGCCATACAGGAACGGCTCTATCATTTGTTCAAGGAAAAGCGTAAGCCCCTCCTGCTTATCATTGACGAGGCCAATGAGTTATCGCACGACATACTCAGAGACCTAAAAATGATCATGAACCACGAATATGACTCAATAAACTGCTTCACGCTCGTCCTCGCAGGTGATACGAGGCTTAACAGCACGCTCGACAAGCCCGTCCACGAAGCCCTCCGGCAGAGGGTCTCCATCCACTACAGTTTTTCGGGCCTATCTGACGCCGAGACCGAGCAGTACCTGTTCCATAAGCTGCGCATTGCCGGCGCGGCGGACTCCGTGCTCGGCGTCGGGACGCTCCCCGCCATCGCCGGCTACGCGCACGGTTGCCCACGGCTCCTTGACAACCTCATGAACGAGGCGTTCATGCTCGGCGCCCAGCTTGAGAAGCCATCGATCGATACCGACGTGATCATGGCCGCCGTCAACAACCTCGCCTTGGCTTAGGGGGTGGCGCTACGTGGATATTGACGACGGTATTGACTTCAGCGGCTATTGCTTTGTGATCGACTGCCTTGAGTGCCCATATTTTCTCCGGTTCGATATATGCCGCCCTGAAGATGCTACAAACTTGTGGATCGAGGTGTAAAGCTTTGTGAGTAAAAATATTATGATCCCGATGCCCCTCTTGGTGAGGCTGGTTGAACTGCTTGAATACTGGAATTTATCCGGGTATGACTATGCCGTCAAGGACGAGTACTGCGAAGTCATGCGGGAACTGAAGGTTAAAATGCAGAAAATCGAGCTCCGTGACGCTTATGCCAAAATTATCACGGCCAAGGATCCTGGCGCTAGGGATTGGGCCCGCATTGACTACTTGCGCTTGAGAAACCAGGTCGGTGATGTGGGCGTTATCTTCTAGTCCCTTTTCCCCGTGTTCATTGCCAAGCTGTTTGCGGCTTTATCTCTCTCCTATGTGTACCGGGCTGTTTTGAGTTCACCTTTTGAAGTAAGGTGAACTCATTCTCTCACACGTGTATTCTCA
>WRMX01000172.1 GCA_009776905.1 Oscillospiraceae bacterium | reverse complement strand
GACGCGCCCGACGGCACCGCCGCCCTGCCGACCGTCCCGTCTTCGAGCCATACCTCCGCCTCCACCGTCGGGTTTCCCCTGGAATCCAGTATCTCGCGCCCGACGACATCAATGATTTCCAAATAATCCTTCATAAATTAATCAATCCTTTCGTAATAACTACTACTTTTAAAGGTGCTGTGCGTTATGTGTCATCCAGAGCGCAGCGAAGGATCTTGCGTTCCAATAGCTGCAGAACAAGATTCTTCGGTCGCAAGCTCCCTCAGAATGACACTCCTACCGGTTCCCCATTTACTGTAACATATAATATGCGCGCTTGACACTATATTATCAGCGATTGCCCCGTCATAGCTTCCGGCTGCTTAATCCCCAGCAGCGTCAACAGCGTGGGCGCGATATCGGCAAGCAGCCCCTGCCGCAGCCCGATGTCGGCGCCGAAAACTATAAACGGCACGGGATTCGTAGTATGGGCCGTGTGCTTGCTGACGCCATCCTCCGCAAGCATCTCCTCCGCATTGCCATGGTCGGCAGTAACGACCAAGTAGCCGTCCATCTTGCGGACCGCATCGAGTACCTTGCCGATGCAAATGTCGACGGTCTCGACGGCCTTGACGGCGGCAGCGAAATCTCCTGTGTGCCCTACCATGTCGCAATTGGCGAAATTAATGATGACAACGTCGAATCTTCCGCCCAAAATTTCATCGCATACCGCATCAGCGACCTTGTTGGCCGACATCTCCGGCACAAGGTCATACGTGCGGAACTCCTTCGGGGACGGAACCAGGATACGTTCCTCCCCGCCAAACGGCTGCTCGACGCCCCCGTTGAAAAAGAACGTCACATGGGCATATTTTTCCGTCTCGGCGATTCTAAGCTGATGCATGCCCAGATTTCCGAGGATCTCGCCAAACGTGTGTTCGGGGAACCCCGGCGGATATGCGACGCCGATTCCGGTGAAATTCGCGTCGTATTGGGTCATCGTGACGAAATTCACGGGGAAATACCCGCCGCGCCTTTCAAAGCCGTCGAACCAGCTCTCGATGAACGCGCGGGTTATTTCGCGCGCCCTGTCGGAGCGGAAGTTAAAGAATATGACGGTGTCCCCCTGCTTGACCATGCCATCCGCGTCGCAGACGACCGGCTTAACGAACTCGTCCGTCACCCCCGCGTCGTACGAAGCCTGCATGGCCGCGACCGGGTCCGGTTCCTGCGCGCCTTCTCCGAAAACAAGCGCGTTGTACGCCTGCTCCACGCGGTCCCAACGATTGTCCCTGTCCATTGCGTAAAACCGCCCCGTGACCGTCGCGATTTTTCCGACTCCGATGTCGCGGCACTTCTCGACGCATTCGGCAATCGATTCCTTGCCGGAATCCGGTGGGACATCCCTGCCGTCCATGAAGCAATGGATGTATACCCTATCGACCTCATTCAGCTTCGCAAGCTCCAGCAGGCCAAAAAGATGGTCAATGTGGCTATGCACGCCCCCCGGAGAAACCAGCCCCATCAAATGAAGCGAGCCGCCCGAGGATTTGCATCCCCGCACGGCCGCCACCAGCGTTTCATTATCAAAAAATGCGCCCGTCTCGATATCGCGCGATATTCTGGGCAGCTCCTGGTATACGACGCGCCCCGCGCCGATGTTCGTGTGGCCGACCTCGCTGTTCCCGATTTGGCCTTTTGGCAGCCCGACATCCTCCCCGGATGCCGAAAGCCGCGTATTCGGGCATGTTTCATAGAGCTCGTCGAGAACAGGCGTCGCCGCAGCGGCGATCGCATTCCCGGGCGACGGCGCCGTGAGTCCGTAGCCATCCATAATTACTAAAACCAAAGGTTTTTTTGGCAAAATATCACATACCTTTCATATCATTGATTCGCGGCTTTTATTATAGCAGCAAAAAGCTCAGGTTTCAATGATGCGCCGCCGATAAGCCCGCCGTCGATATCCGGCTGCGCGAGAAGATCGTGAGCGTTCTTCTCGTTCATCGACCCGCCATACAAGACCGGGATCGCGCGTGCGGTCCTGGCGCCATATAGCGAACGGATGACGGCGCGAATCTCGCAGCACACATCCTGCGCATCCTGAGGCGTCGCGGTCAGCCCTGAGCCAATGGCCCATATTGGCTCATATGCGATGATCGCGCTCCTTAACTTCAAGGCGTCCACACCGTTGAGCGCGGATTTGACCTGCATTGCCACTAAGTCGTTCGTGACCCCCGTCTCGCGCTGCCCCAGGCTCTCGCCGACGCAAATTATCGGGCGTAGCTGCTGCTGAATCGCCGCAAGCACTTTTTTATTGACTATATCGTCGGTTTCGCCGAATAGTTCCCGCCGTTCGCTATGTCCGATTATGACATACCTCACGCCGAGATCCTTCAACTGCGCCCCGGAGACCTCGCCTGTGTACGCCCCGGACTTGTGCTGGTTCATGTTCTGCGCGCCAATCATGACGCGAGTGGTTCTGAAAGCGCGTATGGCCGCAGGAAGCGACGTAAAGGGGACGCAAGCGATAGCATCGCACCATTTATGAAAATCAGGAATGAGCGAACGAAGCTCCGTGGCATATGCCTTCACATCCGAAGCCAGCAAATTCATCTTCCAATTGCCTGCGATAACAGTATGCCTGTATTTTCTATTCATAATAATGGTCATTCCTCTCAGTTTTCTTCCCGTGTCAAAAATCGCGAATAGATAATGCCTTAGCGACAGAAAATTACCTGTTATTTATAAGTTTGTATGTCGCTAACGCACTACGCATCCAAAAGGCAAGCGATGCCGGGCAAGACCTTGCCCTCCATGAATTCGAGCGAAGCGCCCCCGCCCGTCGAAATATGCGTGATCTTGTCCTCAAGTCCGAATTGGCGCACGGCTGCAGCGGAATCCCCGCCGCCGATGACCGAAACCGCCGATGAATCTGCGACGGCATGCGCTATCGCCCGCGTCCCCTCGGCAAAACCGGGAAACTCAAATACGCCCATCGGCCCGTTCCAGACGATAGTGCCGGCTGCGGCGATCTCTTTGCAAAAATCGACGATCGAGCGCGGTCCGATATCAAGCCCCATCATCCCATCGGGAATTGCGCCGCTATCAACGGCCAAAGGCGAGGCAGTGTCCGCAAACTCCGCCGCACAAAGCGAATCGACGGGCAGCATGAGCTTGACCCCGCATTTTTCCGCCTCCTGCAGGCAGTTTTTCACATTGTCTATCTCGCCGTCTTCGCAGAGGGAATTTCCGATGGATCCGCCCTCCGCCTTGAAAAACGTATATGCCATCCCGCCGCCGATGAGGATCGTATCCGCTTTTTTGATCAGATTCGATATAACGCCGAGTTTGTCCGAGACCTTTGCTCCCCCCAGAATCGCGACAAGCGGCCTCTTGGGGTCAAAAATTGCCTTGCCGATATTATCAAGCTCGGTCTTCAGAAGGAACCCGGACACGGACGGCAGATAATGAGACACGCCCTCCGTCGAAGCATGCGCGCGGTGGGCGCTCCCGAATGCGTCGGAGACGAAAACGTCTGCCATTTCCGCAAGCTTCTTTGCGAATTCCGGGTCGTTCTTTTCCTCTTCTTTGTGGAAACGAGTGTTTTCCAGAAGCATCACTTCGCCCGGTTGCAATTCATCAGCCAGCTTTAAGGCGTCAGGGCCGATGACGTCCTTTGCCATCTTTACGGGCCGCCCCAGATGCTGCGAAAGGCACTTTGCGACCGGAGCCAGCGAAAACTCCGCATCAAAGCCTCCCTTCGGACGCCCGAAATGCGAGCAAGCGATGATGGCGGCGCCCTGCTTGATCAGATATTCTATAGTCGGCAGCGCGGCGATTATCCGCCCTTCGTCCGTGATGGCTCCTGTCTGCTTATCGACAGGCACGTTGAAATCGCAGCGCAACAGTACCTTTTTCCCATTGACGGTAATATCCGTCACGCTCTTTTTGTTATAGCTGTTGTCGCTATTGTTATCCATTTTGTGTGACCTTTCCTTTCCATACGCAAACGACATCAAAGACCATGAATGGTCATAAAAATGTCGCAGTAGCGGCGGTTTCGCGAAGCGAGAGCCGCTCGCGCTTCATAAAACTCCGTAAAGCATGAAACAGCTTTCATACTTTGCATACTCACCTTGTTTTGAATGCTCCTCTTGGATTCCGGGACGGCGCAATGGCCACGATAACAGGCATCGGCGCAGGGCAACGCCCCGCCCCCTACTCTATTGTAGTATGGCGAGGCGAATATTTCAACACATTTTTCTACATATTTTTCTACATTTCTAAAAATTGCTACTTTTCACGCCCTTGCGCTCGGCAGACGTTTTTTTGCTTCCTTATCGCTCAGATGCGCATCCATGCGCATATTCGCGCCGCTTCGCTTCCTTGCTA
>WRMX01000171.1 GCA_009776905.1 Oscillospiraceae bacterium | reverse complement strand
GAGTAACTCCCTCGCAATTCAAAAATTTGGCCGCTTCCGACGGTCTGCTTTGCTATGCCCTTTTTTACAGCCTAATCCGCAAGATTTGTTTCAGACTACTCCTTAACTTGTCGGGGAGCAGTCAAGCTCCTCAAAATTACCCTTGTATACACATACCCAAGCCGGAGCGAATCCCGCGTCGTGTGGGAATAAGTTGTATCCGAACCGGTCAACGATGGATTAGTTCATTACGGTTTCCTCCCCATGTACAACTGGAATATACAGTTCAACTTATGCTGCCCGCCGTGCCGTAATATCGCTTCCTTTATTTCTGCGTATAAGGCTAATCTGTCTTCATCCGGCAATGCAATGAACTCTGCCATATTCGCGCCCATTTCAACGGCGGTTACATCGTACCCCGCATTGAGCATGGGAGTGGTGGCCTTTCCTGTTCCCGCGCCGATTTCTACAGCTTTTTTACCCCCTGTGCGCGAATAATCCAAAATATCGGCGTATAGTTCAGAAGGGTAATCCCACCGTACTTTATCGTAATTTACGACAATATCGTCAAAATGCGTTCTATTTTCGCGTTCCCAGCCTGTCTTAGAATCCGGCAGGGTATAGACATACATGTTATTCATACGCTCCACTCCATAAATCCCACTGTTAATGGCAAGCCATCGAATACCAATATGCCATGAGATTTTCTCATCCAACATTCCTCCGAATCAGCATCCCTTTCATGTACTCGCTGTTGTTATGTGTTTCAAGTATTGTCTTTAAAGTGACTGCCGTTTTTTCATCATCAGACGGTTCGATTGTTTTTATGTGTATCATGTCAGCAAAATCCCCATTTCCATGCGTACTTCCTTTCGTTCCAAATCATTGTTCTGATATTCGCATGCATTAAAGCCAATTAATGTAAACCCATACGTTAAATAAAACGCTATTGCATTCTCGTTGCGAGATTGCGTTTCCAGCATGACCGCGCGGCGTTTTTCTTCCCGAGCGCGGTTTACGGCAATATCCATGAGTGCCGTTCCGATACCTTGACGGCGGTAAGCGTCATCAATCCAAAGCTCGGTCACACGGAGGCGATTACTCCATTCTTCAACCGCCGTTTCCAAAGCTGCAATAAGTCGCCCGTCCTCGACAATGCCCCACGCCTTGACTTGTTCCCAATGCGGTTGAAAGAGTTTGTCGTAATCTTTCTCCGGGTTATACTCAAACAGCGTATCAAAGGGTTTCGTAATAAACGACACGTTGAAATTATCGCCGGAACGGATGATTTCGACATCGTAATAATTATGTGAAACATAGTGGAAGGGCAGCTTATAACCCTGCCACTTTTCGCAATCAAGCGGAATGATTCGGTCAGTCAAACTTCCAACACTACTCATAATCTACACACCTCGCCTAATTCATCTTTATCTCTGCTATCCTTATCAGCTACACCGACATATAATTCAGTAGAAAGAGGCCATGCTACACGGTAGCGAGCAGGCCCCCCACCTTGTTACTCCGGCGCTTTGAAATTGTAGAGTGGCTTGATCGTTTTGATTATCTCCACGGTATCCCCTATATTGGCGATAATTTCGTCCATCGGTTTATACGCTTGCGGCGCTTCGTCAATGGTGCTTTTATTGACTGTGGACGAAAAAATCCCATTCATCGACTTTTCATATTGCGTGAGAGTAATACTCTTCTTCGCTGCAGAGCGGCTCATTATTCGACCGGCGCCGTGGGGCGCCGAGCAGTTCCAGTCTTCATTTCCTTTTCCTGAGCATAGCAGGCTGCCATCACGCATATTCATGGGGATCAGCATTCGTTCACCCTTCCGCGCTGAAATCGCCCCTTTGCGAAGTATCATCGAGTCGAGATCTATATAATTGTGGATCGTCATGAACTGTTCGGCGATTTTGAACTTTACGCGCTTTTCGAGTTCCCTCACAATAGCCTTGCGGTTCAGGTCGGCGTATCGTTGCATGATTGCCATGTCTCGCAGATAATCGTCAAAGAGAGTCCCTTCCAGATACGCCAATACCCTATCGGCGCCTTTACCCGTACGCCCCAGATTATCGGCGGCGACATTTTGATAATAGTCGCACACCTGCTTGCCAAGGTTGCGGCTGCCTGAGTGGACGACAAGATAAAGCTGCCCCTCATCGTCTTTGTCCAGCTCGATGAAATGGTTCCCGCCTCCCAAAGTCCCGATGGAAAGCTCCGCGCGATCGAGGTTGACATGCTTTGCACATCGCAGGGATGTCAAGTCGATTTCATCATTGTAATAATGCGGGGTCGAGCGGACGGAGAACCCTGCAGGTATGTGCTGATGTATAGCCTTGTCAAGCTGTGAGAGCTCTATATGCTTATCTTTCAGCAGCACGGTCTCCATGCCGCAGCCTATGTCGACACCCACTAGGTTAGGAACGATCTTGTCGGTAATCGTCATTGTCGTGCCGATAGTGCAGCCCGTTCCGGCATGGGCGTCCGGCATGACCCGGATTTTGCTTCCAGCCATGAATTCCTGGTCTAGTAAATGCTCGATTTGCGTGATAGCCGATGGTTCGGCAGTTTCGGTAAACACCTTCGCGGTATTATATTCGCCTTTCAATTCGGTCATATTCTATCCTTTCAGATCAAGCACAGGAACCGTCCTCTTGCTTGGTCTATATGCTCCCAATTCTCATATACGCACGGCAACTTCTAAAGCAATACGCACAAACTTTTCACGGGTATCTTGCGTTAAGCTGCCAAGTGTTCGCGCATCCCATTCTACGTCATCTAAACTGTCAGCAGCTTGGATTGATTACCGCATCAGTTTTATCATTAAAAGTGTCAATGATATTCATTATTTACATCACCTCCCGAGAGACTCATTTCAAATTCAAATTCATGCGCTAATGGAGTTTACCTTTTGTGACAATGTATGGTCCAGCCCAACTCTCAGCGATCTGCTGATCGACAAATGCACGGAAAGGTTCTACCGGTTTAATAATCGTTGTCATAGCACATTTTCCTCCAGCCATTTTGCCACACCGTCGTCATCACAGTCACCACAGATAAAATCGGCGGCGATTTTTACTTCATCAAGAGCATTATCCATAGCTATACCGACCCCGACATATTGCAACATGTCTATGTCGTTCAAATCATCGCCGAAAGCTACGATTTCACTTATAGATACATTCCAGCGATCAGAAAGTTGAGCGATGGCGCCGGACTTGGTTGCTTTGCTGTGCATAACCATACCTAGTCCATCCCGCGCCACTTTCAAATACATGTCGTTTGTGAGGTGTTGCTCAACAAACACCATGTCCTCCGGTGTTACTCCCTCGATGCAGATTTTTTCAGAATCCAAGGCATGAGAAGCAAAATCGACGATCTCGAAATCTTTGATATACGGCCAAATTTGCGAAATATCGAAATTTGTGTAGTGCATACCACCAAATTGTGAGGTCAGCCGCATACCATGATTATGACAGGCCAACAACAGCGATTTCGCTTCCGTATAGGGGATACATCTGCGAATTTCAATATCGTCGCCAAAGATATTCGCGCCATTATTTGCGATAATCGCGTCGAAAAGCTCTGTGGGAGCGACCACTTCCGGGTGTCCCCGCCCGGTGGCGATTGCCGTCTTTATGCCGATTTTTCGGCAACGGCGCAAAACATCCTTTGAATAATCGGTGACGGTCTTATCGCGTCGCAACAATGTATCGTCAAGATCGATGACAATCATAGCTATCTTCACTAAACTACCTTCCTCATTGTCATAGTTCTACCGCTTTTGAGTATCAATTTACAACGCTCCTATAACTTCTTCACAAAATGAATATTCCTGCTCGCTTCCGTAAATCCGACTTTCAAGTGGAAGCGTAGACTGTCAGTATTATCTAAAACACAGTCACTTGCGATCTCAGCGCAACCATTCTCCCATGACCAGTTTTCTCCATGAACAAGCAGTTCTTTTGCGATATGCTGACTGCAGTACTCCGGCAAAATAAAGACTCCCTCAATGTACCCGACTGTCCCGCCCTCGGTACCTTCCACATAATCGTTGCGGAGTGATATTTCGCAAAGCCCTACGGGAGCCTCCCCGTCAAGGGCAAGGAACACCGCCCATGTGCCGGAACGCAGATGCTCATCCGCTTCTTCACGGAGTTTATCAAGCGTGTTGTCCGGCGAGTAGAGCAACTGTCCAAAATGTGCGATTGTATCAATATCAGCGATGGTTGCTTTCCTGTATGTAATCATCCCTTCGCTGACCTCCATTCTTCAATTAACTGTTCAATCGACTGCTGCCGCTGGTTGCGGTCATCGCTGACGGCCTTTTTGACTACGGCATATAACTCTGAAGAAAGAGGCCATGCTTCGGAGGAGCGGTTGGAGTCGGAAAACAGGCAAAATGCGGTCGCACCCATCGTGT
>WRMX01000170.1 GCA_009776905.1 Oscillospiraceae bacterium | reverse complement strand
AAACTGATAAGTGTACCAATGGATATGGCACTATAATTGAGTTTATTTGAGTTTACCACGAAATTCTGGTTGAAATATTTGCATGGCTTATGGTATAGTAAGGTCAGAGATTGGATGTGAACCAACACGATGCCTTATGATGATATCATTATCCCCGAACTGCTACCACCGTCTGAGGATGGTGTGTTCAAAACTTTAATGACCCACCCGGATGCCGAGCCGATTTTGCGCGATGTGGTCGAGAGTTATCTGCGCTTCCCTGTCGTCAAAGTCGAGGTCAAGAATGTGGAGTTACCTGTTTCAGACATCAACGAGAAGCGGGAGCGTTTTGATGTGAATTGCACGATCAATGACGGAACCCAATTCGAGATTGAAATGCAAAGCGATACCATATCCGGGGACAGCGCGGGAACAAACCATAAAATAGTCAAGAGCAGGGCGATTTATCATCTGTGCGATCTCCACTCAGGACAGAGCGGGCGCAATGTCCGATACGACAAACTAATGCGGAGTTTTCAGATGACGTTCTGCGGTTACACCGTATTCCCAGAGCGCAAGGATTTTGTCAGGCGATTTAGCCTGCGCGATGAAAACGGCGTGGAGCTTTCGGATTCGGTTGGGATAATTTTTGTCGAGTTGACAAAGCTCGCCGAGGCAATGAAGAAACCTATTGAAACATTGACAGGTGAAGAATTTTGGGCGCTGTTCCTCGCCATTGGATCAGACCCAACGCAGAAAGAATTGTTAGATAAAATGATTGCGGCAAGGAGGGAAATTGGGATGGCAGTAGAGTTATTGCAAACAATCAGCCGGGACGAAAACGAACGCGCTCGCTTCCGTGCGCGCCGCAAGTTCCAGATGGATATGGAGCATAGCCTTATCGTCGCTCAAGATGAGGCTGTGATGAGGGTTGCGAAGAACATGCTAGCGGATGGAGAACCCATCGAAAAGATTATACGATACACCAACTTGACCCGCACAGAGGTGGAAGGCTTGTGCGCCGTCAACTGACATGTCTACTGACAGGCAGGCGTATACGCGCCTACCACTTGACATAACATACCGACTCAGAAAAGAATATTGGAACATTTTGCTGAAATTGCCTTTGCCAAAAGTGAAGTGCCAACGGCAGAATGGTTTCGCGCAAACCATTGAAAACGCTGATTTTCACGTTATACGATATAGCTGAAAAAGTTAGCGGTTATCAAGGCACGGGTATATACCCGTGCAGATTTTGACCGCTTCGGCTTCGCGCCGAAACGGTCAAAATGCTTGTTGTGGCTGCCGCCCCAAACTGAAACGCCAGAGAATGGCTGACACTATTCAAAAAAAAGAACGCCCCGTTTAGGAGCGTCCTGATTGCCGTGTCAGGCGTACACAATTTCGTTGAGCATCATAGTCTCGGCTATACAGTGGACTTCCACACAAAGTTTGTGAAGTCTTGTGATGAGGCTAATGAAGCCGTTGCCCAAATCAAGCGTTGACAATTTTTCGTTTGACAATAACATGGATTACGCCGATCACTCCACTAACCCGTACTTGACCTTGATCCTGTCGAGTTTTTCGAGCATAGGGCGCGAGATGATTGCAAGAAAGGTAACCGTAGCGGCAGCGTGGACAAGATCGAAAGGTATACCCTGCAAATAAGACGCGAGAAGCATCGCGCCCGTCACTGTCCCATCGGACTGCCATATCATAACGCTCGCGGGGTTCATAATGCCTCCATAGACAATGACAGATGCGAAAGCGCCGAAAACAGCAAGGGAGGCCGTGGAACGGCGCAGCAGGCCTTTTCGGAACAAAACTCCTGCGAGGAACCCGATGACCCCGAACGCGAACATTTGGTACGGGGCCCACGGTCCCTGGCCGAAAAAGAAGTTGCTAACGAAGCCTGTCATCGCGCCGACGAGGAATCCGGACTCGCCGCCAAAAGCCACACCCGCAATGATAACAAGCGCGACCACAGGTTTGAACTGCGGCAGCATAAAGAACGCGGCTCGCCCAGCAACTGCGATGGCGCACAAAACCGCGATAATCACAAGCTCCCGTGCCTGCGGCTTGCGACTTTCAAATACAAGCGCAAAAGGTAGCATGGTTTCAAGTATGACCAGCAGGGAGATGAAATAGTATTTACGGTCGCCCAAGAAAAACGATCCGACATAGATTGTGACGGGTATCGCCAAAAGAATTATAACCGCAGCCGCGAATGTGCGCCTTGAGAGTCTGCGTTTTACCGCAACAATCTGCGGTATGTCAGTTTTCTCTCGCTTCCATATCAGCGTAAAAGTAATACCGGCAATCTGGGCGGCGAGAGCCAGCATGATCCCCACATACAACCATGCGCCCTCATCGGCAATACGGACGGCTTCGCCGCCGCCCGAGATAAACGCTTTGAATCCGTCAAAGTTAAACCCTGTGAATACTACTGTCAAAAGCAGAAGCGCAGCAAAAAGCCCGACGACGACTTTACGCGGCTTTGAAAGCTTCGCATCATGCTTTGCCGCCGTTACCGGTTCCGTTGCGACCTCATATTTTGCGTCCATATCTATGACTTGCGGTGTGGGGGGAACTTGACCTCCAAGGGCAGTAATCACGTCATTAACAGTTACTGCTTCAGGCAAAACGGCACGCGCCATGCGGTTGGCTGATGTCGTATAGAAGCTGTTCCCGGAAAAAAACTCGCGTGGCGGCATCAAAGTGACAATGCTTCCGTCGAAGAAAAGGGCGCAGCGGTCGGCGTGCTCGGCGCAGAACTCTATATCATGGCTTGCCATTACGACGGCCACGCCCGCATCGGTCAGTTTGCGGAGTATTGCTGCGAAAATCTGCTTGAACTCCGCGTCAAAGCCTTTCGTTGGCTCGTCGAGCAAAAGTATCTTGGGCTGCAATAACAGTACCTTAGCAAGAGCGGCGCGTTGCTGCTCGCCTCCGGACAAGTCATAGGGATGGCTGTCGAGTAGTCCGTCGAGACGGCAGAGTTTCACCATCGTTGCAAGCCTTCGCGTTTTTTCGTCCTTCGCAATCTTCCGCTCGGATAGAATCTCAAGCAAGTCCTCACGAACTGTCTTCGCCACAAACAAAGACTGTGGGTTTTGCGGCAGAGTATATACGGTGGAATCAGTCTTGACCTTGCCGCGATACGGCTCGAATAAGCCTGCGATGAGCGATAGCGAAGTGGTTTTGCCTGTGCCATTGCCGCCGAGAATCGCGGTTATTTCGCCATAATTTGCCGTTAGCGACAATCCTTTTAAAACCTCCGGCAGGTATTTTTCGTATTTGAACCAAACATCGTCAAGGCAAACAGCGCTAAGTCTCGCGTTCGGCGATTGCCGAACGCTCGTTTGCTCCGTTGCCTCTCCTCTCCAACGCCGGCCTACTTCGACGGGCTTGTCGTTGGTAATGGACGAGAGCACGGTTTGTTTTGCAAGCCAGTTTGCACCTTCTCTCACCGTGATGGGAACGTCGATTTTCATGCCCGGCTTCTCACCACTAACTCCTAACTCATCACCAACTCCTAACCCATCATATGACGCGCGCTCAGCGCCAGTGACCGCTGCCCAAACGCGCATCGGTGTCGGCATGGCGAGAAACATGCCGCTGCCGCATTCGCGTATCATCATGGCAGCTTCCTTTGGCGTACTATCAGCGATAACGTGCCCTGCATCCATGACAATAGCACGGGAGGACAGCGGAAAAGCTTCCTCCAATCGGTGTTCCGTGAGGATTACCGTCACGCCAAGCTCGCGGTTGATTTTGCCGACCGTGGCAAGGAACTCACCGGCCGCTATTGGGTCAAGCTGGCTTGTCGGCTCGTCGAGTATCAGTGCCGAAGGCTGCAGCGCCATAATCGAAGCAAGCGCGAGCATCTGCTTTTGGCCGCCCGACAATTCCGTTACCGGCTTGTGGAACCATTCCTGTATGCCAAAAAAGCTCGCCATTTCAGCCACACGCAGGCGTATCTCCGGTGTTTTCAGCCCAAGACTTTCGAGCCCGAAAGCCAGTTCATGCCACACCTTGTCCGTGACGATCTGGTTGTCCGGCGACTGCATCACAAAGCCTATCTTTGCGGCTGCGTCGTAAGTAGACAGATTGCCAAGCATCTTGCCATCGAAGAAAATCTTTCCTGTCCTGACGCCATGCGGCATGGCAGAGGGTTTCAGATGCCTGAGCAACGTGGTCTTCCCGCAACCGGACGGCCCGCAGATGGTAACAAACTCGCCGTGCTCAATTGCAATATCAATGCCGCTGAGCGCAGGTTTGCCCCTGTTTGGATAAGTAAATGCCAAGTTTTCGATTTTGTATATGTCCATGTTTCGCGGTTCCGGCGCAGCCGGGAGCGAAACGGAATCGCAGGGCGGATTCATTCCGCCCGTCCGCGAGTTATATATGTCCATGTTACGCGGTTCCGGCGCAGC
>WRMX01000169.1 GCA_009776905.1 Oscillospiraceae bacterium | reverse complement strand
TAGAGTAACTCCCTCGCAATTCAAAAATTTGGCCGCTTCCGACGGTCTGCTTTGCTATGCCCTTTTTTACAGCCTAATCCGCAAGATTTGTTTCAGACTATAAACCTTTCCGCGTATTAAGCATCTCCAGCAACTCCGCCACGGTTTTATGCAAAACAGGATGCCGCGCATATGGCGCGATCTCCGCCAGAGGCTTCAAAACGAACTCCCTGTTATGCGCGTCAATATGCGGAATGTGCAGCTCATCGCTCGCCAAAATCAAATCATCATATAAAATAATATCAATATCCAGCGTCCGAGGCCCCCAATGCTCCGCCCTGACGCGCCCCGCATCGGCCTCGATTGCATGCAGCAGCTCCAAAAGCTCCATCGGCGCCAGCAGCGTGTCCAACTCAATGCACCCATTCAAGAAATTGTCCTGCACCACGCCGCCATACGGCTCAGTCTCGATAAAGTCCGACACGCGGAGAACCCTGCAGCCACGCGCTTTGCCAAGCTCTTTCGCCGCGAAGCGCAGATATTCTTCCCTGTCGCCAATATTCGAGCCAATCGACAGATACGCAACGTGCCGGCCGCGCTCGACCTCGACGGAAACCGTTTCGAGATGCATAGTGACGGGCGCCCAAGGCTTTTTCACCTCGACCCAAACGCTTTTCACGGAAGGGTTGTCAATGAGAATTATTTCCGCAAGACCTTCCGCGAGAGTTTCGATCAAATTAAACTTATTATCCTCGGCATAATGCTTTATGGCTTTGCACACCTCGCCATAATTCACGGCATCCTCAAGCTCATCGGACTTTCCCGCCCGTCTTAGGTCGATGGACAAGGACGCGGAAATGATGAATTTTTGCCCTAGCACCCGCTCCTCGAGATATATGCCATGTTTAGCAAAAACTTCTAAATTCTTAATGTTGATCCTATCCATTAATCTCACCATCTCCTTTACGTGGGGGTTCCACCCCCACAACCCGGACGCCGTGCGCTTCGGCTAAATTCGCTCTACGGCCGAAATGAATCCGATCTGCCAATAATTGCTTCCGTCATCGCAATCGCACGCTTAGACTCTAAAACATCATGCACACGGACGAACGAACACCCTCGCAAAACAGCGATGACAGTCGTCGCGAGAGTCCCCTCGACACGCTGCGTCACGGGCAGCCCGAGAGCATTCCCGATGACGCTCTTGCGCGAAGCGCCGAGCATGACCGGAAACCCAAGCCCGCGCAGCGCATCAAGCCTGTTGATAGCCTCAAGGTTCATCTCCTGCGTCTTTGCGAATCCAACCCCCGGGTCCAATATGATCTTATCGTCACGAATCCCCGCCAGCCTCGCGATTCCGACCGACCCGCTCAGATCGTTCAACATATCCGGAATAAAATCGATGTAATTCATACCATCGCGGTTATGCATCAAGCAACAAGAGGCGCCGGTCGCAGCAATAAGCGCGCCCATGCCGGGGTCGCGCTTCAATCCCCAAATATCATTGACAAATACCGCGCCGGCTTTCAAGGCCGCGCCCGCAACAGCGCGCTTATATGTATCGACTGAAATAGGGACGTCGAACCGCTCGCATAGCGCCTCGATCACAGGCGCAACCCTGTCGATCTCTTCGTTCTCGCCAATGGGAGCATATCCGGGGCGCGTCGATTCCCCGCCCACATCGATGATGTCGGCGCCGTCGCCTATCATCCTTTCTGCTTGCCGGAGCGCGTCGTCGATATCGCTCCACTTCCCCCCGTCCGAAAACGAATCAGGCGTCACGTTTAGGATGCCCATGATATAGCATCTGTTCGCGACATCAAAATCCCGACGGCCGATAACTATTGTAACCACCCCTATTTCGCCGGCTTCGCTACCTCGTCGCTGCCGGCTTCCCTACCTCGTCGCTGCCGGCTTCGCTACTTCGTCGCTGCCAGCTTCCCTGCCTCTTTGCCACGCAAGCTCTGAGACCCGCCCGCCAGCTCCGCCGCTGGTTCCGCTTAGTCGCGCCTCGCCGCAGCCGATTCCGCAGCCCCCGTAGGCTCCCGCCTCCGCGCAAGCGCGGAGACCCGCCCGCTACTTCGCTATCATCTCCAGAAACAGCCTCTGCCGCTCGAAATCGTCGCGAAAAACGCCCCTCGCAGCAGTCGTAATCGTCCTTGCGCCCGGCTTCTTGACGCCCCGCATCGTCATGCACGTATGCTCGGCCTCAACCATCACCATGACGCCCTTCGGAGACAGAAACTCCTCGATAGCATCTGCGATCTGCACAGTCATCTGCTCCTGAATCTGCGGCCTTCGCGCAAACACCTCGACGGCGCGAGGCAGCTTGCTGAGCCCGGCAACCTTCCCATCAGGGATATACGCAATGTGCACCTTGCCGAAAAAGGGCAAAAGATGATGCTCGCACGTTGAATAAAAGGTGATGTCCCGCTCGACGACCATCTCGCTATCGGGGGCGTCGAACTGCTTAGACAAATGCACCCCCGGGTCCTCATTAAGCCCCCCGAACATCTCCTCGCACATTCTCGCAACCCTGTCAGGCGTGTCTAACAACCCCGCGCGCTCCGGATCCTCGCCGATAGCCTCAAGCATCATTTTCACAGCAGCCTGAATCTTTTCCCTATCCACCATAACGCTCCTGCCCCTTCCTCATATTGCACCTGCCATGCAGCTCCCGCCCCGCGCCCAGGGCGCCCGTTCGTTGCGAGCCCGTCAGGCGCTAAGCAAAACAAAACCCATATTACGACCGAAATATGCACCCGCCATGCGCTGATGGCAAGCTCTTCACTCGAAATATGAGACAAACTCATGCAACGGGTGCGGATCCATATCGCAAGTCCGGCATCCGCGCAATTCAACGCGGCGACGGCTTTTCGTTTCCCGGCGACTCCCCATCCGAAGAACACTTTACGTATGTGATCCTATTTTGCATATTCTTAGCTAATTATTGTTGACATAATAGCACAAACCCATTTACAATAGCAAGAGGAATTTTTGATACAACTTTGATGGAATTAAGCGGTACTCTAACGTGGGGGTTCAATCCCCGAAACTTAGGAGCTTGGGTCAAAAGTCCTTGACGCAGCGCGATCCGGCTAAATTCGCTATACAAGACCGGACAGGGCCGACAAGGCAGTAAAGAAAGGTGAACCCCATGATATCGAAAAAAATGATGAAACTCACGCAAAACAACAGCGTCATACGCGCCATGTTCGAAGAAGGCAACAGGCTCGCCGCCCTCCATGGACGCGAAAACGTCTATGACTTCAGCCTCGGCAACCCAAACTTCCCCGCCCCGCCGGCCGTTGAAGAAGCAATAATCAGCCTGACCGCCAACGAAGACCCGATGACCTTGCACGGATACATGTCGAACATCGGCTTCCCCGACGTGCGCCGCAAAGTCGCTGACTCCCTAAACAAAAGGTTCGCCACTTCATTCGACGAGAGCAATGTCATAATGTCCGTTGGCGCCGCCGGCGGTCTTAACGTCGTCTTTAAAACCCTGCTCGACCCGGGCGACGAAGTGGTCGCGATATCTCCATATTTCGTCGAATACGGCAACTATTTGGACAACTTCGACGGCAAGCTTGTAGTCGTCCCCTCAATGGCGGAAACATTCATGCCGGACGCAGACGCGCTCCGCAAAAGCGTTACACAACGGACAAAAGCCATCATTCTCAATTCGCCGAATAACCCTACCGGCGTAATATATTCGGAAGAAACGATTAAGGGCCTCGCCGCTACTCTCGAAGATTTGTCTCGCGAGAACGGCTCTCCGATATACATCATTTCCGACGAGCCTTACCGCGAGCTTGCATATGACGGAGCATACGTACCGTTCCTCACGAAATACTATAAGAACACGATTGTGTGCTACTCATGGTCAAAATCGCTCTCCCTCTCCGGAGAACGCATCGGATATATCTTGATCCCTTCGGAAATCGACGATTATAAGCTCATCTTCGAGGCTGCGGGCATAGCGACCCGCGTGCTGGGCTATGTAAACGCCCCATCGCTGATGCAAAAGGCCGTTGCGGAGTGCCTAGACGCGCAGGTTGATATAGCCTCATACGACGCAAACAGGAAACTGCTTTTCAATGCGCTGAAGGAATGCGGCTTCGATCCGGTCTTCCCGCAGGGCGCGTTCTATATGTGGGTGAAAACGCCTTGCGACGACAAAGAGTTCGCGGAAGCTGCGAAGAAGCACAATATATTGCTCGTGCCCGGGACTTCGTTCGCCTGCCCGGGGTATGTCAGGATCGCATATTGCGTGTCCAAGGCTACGATTGAAAATTCGCTGCCTGCGTTCCGCAAGCTCGCCGCCGACACGCTCCGCTGACCGCCCCGCAACCCGCCTTTCCCCCATCCATGTCATTCTGAACTCAGCGAAGAATCCTTCCCCTGTAGCGGCGGCATTCTGCCGCCACCCCATGTCATTCTGAACGCAGCGAAGAATCTTTTCATCGAGCCTGCTCCGCGCTGCAGCCGCCACACCCCCTGCAGCCGCCCCGCCCCCCGCAGCCGCCC
>WRMX01000168.1 GCA_009776905.1 Oscillospiraceae bacterium | reverse complement strand
AATGCTTTGCGAAATGACTACGTCCCGGACTATGCAAGCAAGCTGAAAAATGATATCATGGATACAGAATCCGTAGAGCGAATTTAACCGTAGCGCGCGGCGTCCGGGTTGTGGGTGCGGAACCCCCACGTTAGTACCTGACGGACGCGCAACACCAATAAATAACAAGTAGTTTTCAGCCCATCAGGTACTATCACCGCGCGAAGCGCGGTGCGCCGGCGCGGAGGCTAAATTCGTAGGCCGAATTCATTTCGGCCGTAGAGCGAATTTAGCCGTAGCGCGCGGCGTCCGGGTTGTGGGGGTGGAACCCCCACGTTAGAAAGAGGTGAGCCATATATGAAAAAGATACTTATCGCTATATTATGCATGCTAATGTGCCTTGCAGCGTTTGCAGGGTGCAAATTGATGAAAGACCCACAGCCGCTGCAGGATTCCACACCGGCAATTGAACAACCGCAGCAATCAGAAACAACACCGGAGATCGCGCAGGAAACAGAGCCCGAGGCGGCTCCATCAACCGTTCCTGCAACGCCGTGGACCCCGCCGGCAACGCCGCCGGGCGATGCGCAGACCTCTTCGCCTGCAACGGCGCCGGCTGCAACGCCCGCTCTCGAGAGCTATCCATTCTCCGAGGCCAACTTTCCCCGCATCGACGGCTCGACAGCCACAATTCCCCTGATAGAGGCTGTCACAAGCGCTCTGCTGGGAATGCCCCGCTCTGAGACAAACGTGGTTGTCAGCAAAACCAACGAAGCCTATATCGCGCTCGCGGAAAATGACGCTGACCTGCTGCTGGTTTATGACGGAGGCGATGAGACCCGCAAGCAAGTCAATGCAGACAAGCTATTCGAGACTGTGCCTATCGGCAAGGACGCCTTAGTCTTTCTAGTCAACCAAAGCAACCCTATAGACAATATCACAACAGACCAGATACGATTGATATTCTCCGGCGTGTATAAAAATTGGAGCGAGCTGGGTGGCAGCAATGAGCCAATCAGAGCATACCAAAGAGGGGTCGGTTCGGGCAGCCAAGCGCTCATGGAAAAGCTCGTCATGCCCGGCAGTGCCATGGCAGACCCGGCGAGGATTCCAATAATCGGAGACATGGGCGGGCTGGTGGAGGCTGTTGCGGATTTCTCCGGGGGACCGACAGGCATCGGCTATAATGTTTATTATTACGTCACGGAGATGCGCAGCAATGACTTCATCAAAATATTGTCCATAGATGGAGTGTATCCAAATTATGATACGATTCAGTCAGGCAAATATCCGTTCGTCAGCGAGTTTTACTCCGTCATAAGAAAAAGCGAACCGGCGGACAGCCCGGCTCGCGCGTTGCATGAGTGGATGCTGAGCGATGACGCCCAAAACTTGATGGTGCAAGAGAGGTATGTCGCGCTTTATGCAAATCCCGATGAGTCCATTCAATATGCCGATGACAGGTTCTCTTTCTACCCCAATGGTGAGGCTCCGGAGTATTTGCACGGAGTCGACCCCTATATTTTCCGCGCAGACAGCAATTACGGCCAATTATATTTCTATCTTGGCGCTGCACGATATGATGAATGGAGTTTTGGAAATATTGAGCTATATGGGATATGCACCGCAAAAGGGAAGATCGTTACAGAGCCAATCTATTCGGTTCCTCTGTTCCTGACGGACAGCAAGGGGAGCAATGCATATTTTTGTTACAGAAGCGACAAGGACCCTGTGAAAGTCACGATCACATATGATAGTTGGTCATATGAAACCAACCGCTACCCCGCTCTCCTTTTTGCCGTAGACGGCAGTTGGATCAAGGAATTTGACGCGGCAATGCCATTTGAAGGAAACATCGGTCCGGTCAATATAATTATGAACGCAGATTATCTTGCTGTCATGCAGGGCGGCAAATGGGGCGCGGTGGATTTGCGAGGGAATACTGTCATTCCGTTTAATAGGGACAGCGTATCGGATATTTATCCTCCTGCCGATGGCGGTTTTGATGCTTTTGGCGTGACCGGAGATAGATTCACGCGCAGCGCCGATGATGAAGAAGGGAACACTTATACTGATTTATTCGATGCCGGCGGCAATCTTGTTGCTTCCGGGTTGCGAGGACGCCCGCAGGGCATGGCAGGTGAATATTTCGTCACGAACGAATGGAGCGGCGATGCGGGCATCACGGTATATACTTATACGTTGGATGGTGAGTTCATCGCTTCTCGTGTATCTCCGAGCGATGGTCGGTATGTGTTCAGTTATGCAAGCCCTTTGGGTGAATATGTGATGATTTATACTTCCAAGGCCACGTTGATTTGCGACAGAGAGTTGGATATTTTACATGAGTTTTGGCATGAGGGTGCATATGGATATTATTCTCGCGGCCCTAATGTTCTTTTAAAGCCGGATTACGATACGCATTTCAATCGGACTTTTTTGCTTGATGGAACACTGCTCATGACATGGTATGACCTTGAGTAGTTTTTCGGTACACCAAAACAACAGCATTTTAAGCATACCCCGTGAATTGCGACGTTTTTCACATGCGAGGGTGGCTGTTCACGCCCTTACGTTCGGCAGATGTTTTTGATACCTCACCGGGCCTGATTTGAATCATTTGCTTCTACCCTGTTTCGGCCGTTTTCCTTCGCCCTATAGAGCGCCGCGTCCGCAGATAATATGAAATCTTCTATGATGCTGTCCCGCATGGGGACCTGCGAACAGACGCCAATGCTGACAGTCACTCTTGCGCCTCTTTCATCGGCACAAGGGATGACGGCATTCTCAATCTCTTTGCGTACATTCTCCGCCACGACCACCGCGCCTTCGGTGTCTGTCGACGGCAGCAGCACGACAAATTCTTCGCCGCCCCATCTGGCCGGAAAGTCAGCGGGGCGCTTTAGCGCGTCTCTGACGGTCTTGGCGACGGTCTTCAGCGCGACATCCCCTTGCTGATGCCCGAACGTGTCATTATAATTTTTAAATTTATCGACATCCAGGACCAACACGCTTAAATAGTTGTTTTCTCTGATAGCTCTTCCCCATTCCATCGAAAGGCGATTGTCGAACGCCCTTCTGTTGGGAATGCCTGTCAACTGGTCCCTCATGCCTAATGCTGCCAAATCGATGATGTTGTCTGCGAGCTTTCGGTAATCTCCGAAAAACTCATCAGTATCCAGGAAGAAATCGATGTTGCCTTTTTCATGTTCTTCGATCGTTTGGTTAATGTCGCTGAGCAGCTTGTGCAGTATGTCAGCGACCTTTTGCAGTGATTCGCCCAAGTTGCCGACTTCGTCGTTTCCTTTGACCGTGATGTCGATGCCCAAATTTCCGTTGGCAATATCGCGCAAATCGCCTGAAAGTATCGTGATCGGCTGGCTCAGCGACGATATCATAATATACAGAAGGACGATTGCGATGGCCAATCCTCCCAGGCCGATGATTATCCCGTTACGAATGGAGGAATTCGTTTCAAGCATAAGGTTTTCGAGCGGTATCGCAACGAATATCGCGGCAAACGCCTCGTCATGGGGATTGATCAGCGGCTTGCAATAAATCTTGTATTTTGCGCCAAGTACATCTTCGTCTCCGGAATACTCGCGTTTTTCGCCAAGGACTATTTCTGCGACTCGTTTGTCGAGCGTCGTCCCCACAATGCTTCTGCCATCTCTCACGATCGTCGTTGCGATTCTCGTGTCGCCGTAGAATATGGTGACTTCGGAATCGAACAGCGCTTTTAATGCTTCCACTTTGTCGTCAATGTCAAATCTCACGCCTGCGGAGACCGCGCCGACGATTTTGCCGTCTTCATCGAGTATCGGCGCCCCGGTACGTATGGACACCATGATAAGCGTCCCTGATTCAAAGTATGTTGAGACTTTTCCGTTCAGCGCATCAACGATGTTTTGCTGGTTTAGAATAGAATCTCCGTAGCTCTCCGCGTCATATGTCCGCGCAAGAACCATGCCATCCTTATCCGTAATCGTGAAATAGTCGATGAGATATGATTCGCATATCGGCGCGAGCGTCTGCACGAGCTTTGTTGTGTCGCGCGCGACGACCGCTTTGATCACGTCGGGGTTTCTCGCTGCCGTGAGCGCGGCGACGTTGGATTTTCCCATGCTTTCCTCGAGGTAGAAGTTCAGCCCGTTGGTCACGGATGATAACTTTTCGTTGATCAGCGAGTTTCCGATATTCGCCAGTCGTATTGTTTGAAATACATTTATTACAACAACCAGCGCGATAAGTATGACTACCGTCGGTATTATGATTTTAAACTTAAAGCTTCTCTTTTTCGTATTCATTTTAAATGTCCCCCTCTGTGCCGCTTAAATGAGAATATACCACATAAGTTACAATATCACAATACATACCCGCGAGCAAAACATATAGAGTCCTGCTAAAATTGACAATTCACGCCCGGTGAGGTGGACGTTTATTTTTGCTTCATTTAGCGCAGCAAGGATGCGGAGCGGTGCGAAACTGAGGCAAGGATGCCTCATTTGAGCACAAATGAAGCAAAAAAAACGTC
>WRMX01000167.1 GCA_009776905.1 Oscillospiraceae bacterium | reverse complement strand
GGGGAACCATTGTTTTCAAGAGCATTTAAAATCTTCGTAATTCCCGTGCACTGCTTTTCCGACAGCTCTATCTCTTTAAGGAACTCCCCAATCCTGCGATTACTGAACCCCCGCGTATCCAGTATCGCATGATTCTATCCGCTTTCTGACCGTCCTTTTTCCCGGAATAGACCTCTACCGGCGCTTGGTATGGCCCACCATCCCCCGCAGAACAACGCAGATACAGTATAAATGTGCCTGTATCTTTATAATCTATTACTTCCATTTTTGGTACATATCGGGGCTCGATCATGTTGCAATACTGAAAGATTTCCTGCTGGACTTTATCAAGCTGTTCCATAGGTATACCATATGGCGGCAAGATTGGGATGCCATTCTTCGATTCGATTCTACCTGAATTATACACCGGTCAATCTTAGTTGACAAGTCATAGGTGATGCGATGTGTTGAAGTGTGAATACGCGCCAAAAACCCTGTGAAAGCATTGCAATCACAGGGTTTTTGCTAGTTGTGGAGCTGGGGGGAGTTGAACCCCCGTCCGAAAGCGCTTTAACGCAAACTTCTCCGGGCGCAGACGGCTATTGCGGGCTTACGCCCAATTCCCTCATCACAGCGCAAACCGTCGCGCGATTATGAATCGGTAGCTCCAATTGTTCATGGCGCGTACAAAGCAGCTCCGCGCTCACGTTCTCCACTAATCGACGCCCCGGCCCGGGTCGTGGACCCCCCGGGTAGGACGGGCAGCCTTAAGCGGCTACCGGAACAGCGTAATCGTTGTTCTTTAATTTATAAGTTTTGCCTTTTTAGGAGTCGGCTTCTCCGCCCGCTATTCACGCCTCCACACCCCCGTCGAAACCGTTGCAGCCCCGTCGTCGGAGTGGACTTCGCTAAGTCTCGCCTCGCCGCAAGCGCCAAGGCTCGCTCGCTCCGTCACTCCTCCTCTCCGATGCCGACCCGCTACGCTGGGCTCGTCATCGGTAAGACGAAATTACGACTATACGTTACGTTGTTCGTCCTCTCCAACGTGAACCCACTTCGTTGGGCTTCACGTTGGGTAAGACGGGAGTTACGTATATCGTTCCGTTTCGCCCTCGCAAGCTCGGGCATTCACTTCACTACGTCGCTCCTCCTCTCCGATGCCGACCCGCTACGCTGGGCTCGTCATCGGTAAGACGAAATTACGACTATACGTTATGTTGTTCGTCCTCTCCAACGTGAACCCACTTCGTTGGGCTTCACGTTGGCAAAGATGGGAGTTACGTATATCGCTTATCGCTCCGTGATTTGCTACACCTTCTCCGGCTCGGGATATTCGACGCCAAAAGTCTCCACAGTCACCCTCGCCATCTTCTGCTCCTTCTTCGGCCGATCGTTGCCATCCGTCTTCACAGCCGCGATAGCATCGACGACATCCAAACCATCAGTCACGCACCCGAACGCAGCATACGAACCATCAAGATGCGGCGAATCCTTATGCATGATGAAAAACTGGCTCCCCGCCGAATTTGGCGCAGCCGCGCGCGCCATCGACAGCACGCCGCGAGAATGTTTAAGATCGTTCGCGATTCCGTTGCTGCGAAACTCGCCCCGAATGCCATAACCCGGCCCGCCGACGCCCTGCCCCAACGGACAGCCGCCCTGCAGCATAAACCCCGGAATCACACGATGAAAAATCAACCCATCATAAAATCCGGCCTCGATCAACGAAATAAAATTGCACACGGTATTCCTTGCAACATCAGGATAAAGCTCGGCGGTGATCACCCCTCCGCCCTCCATCTCGATCCTCACCACGGGATTGCGCGCGCCCTCGCCATTCATAACTTCATCTGCCATATTACCGGTCATTCCTTTCAATTTTTATTACCAAGCCACGCAGCCATCGCCATGTCTGCCATACCAAGTGCCCGCGACCGAAGAATCTTTTTATTGCGAAATACTCCTATCTTTAATATGCCTCTCCATCTCGCGCTCCGACGACCTCTCGGCAGCCGCCTCACGCTTATCATAAAGCTTCTTCCCGCGCGCAAGACCGAGCTCCAGCTTCACGCGCGAATCCTTAAAATACACCGACAGCGGAATCAACGCAAGCCCATCCTGCTTGATTCGCCCATAAAGCCGCATAATCTCGCGCTTATGCATCAAAAGCCGCTTGGCTCGCATTGGATCCCTGTTGAAAACATTGCCCTTCTCATATGGGCTGATATGAACCCCCTGCGTAAAAAGCTCGCCATTTCTTACGAAGCAAAACGCATCTTTCAAGTTCACATTGCCCTGCCGAATCGATTTGACCTCCGTGCCGTAAAGCTCGACGCCGGCCTCAAATTTTTCGAGTATATAATAATCATGGTACGCCTTCTTGTTCTGCGCGACCAACTTCACGCCCGAAGCCTTCGGCGACATACCGCCATCCTCCTCTTACCGTCGTGCCCCAACCCTGTCATTCAGCGCGCAGCGAAGAATCTTTCCCGCGTCCCAAACCCTGTTCGGCGCCCCCACGTTAGAACATAACCGTGCTCATCCTGTCAATCTCCCTCGTCACCGCATCATACGCGCCCGGATACGAACTCGCCGGCCCGCCCGCCGTGCAACAAGGAATGAAAAACAGCTTCCCGCAATCCCTGCAGACCTTCTCGACATAATTCGCAATCAACTCATCGGTCCACCCCGGAACATCGACGACGCCATTATTGATGCCGCCCATGAACGAAATCTTCCCGCCATATTTCTTGATAAGCTCCGGCACATTATTCGTATCGACGCAACCCTGGAAAACATCGATCCCCATATCGATCATATACGGCACGAGCGTCGCGGCATATGAATCGCTATGATGCACGACCACGCTCACGCCATGCCCCTTGTAATAACCATAAATCTTCCTATATGATGGGAAGATGAACTCATCGAACATCTCCGGCGACAAGAACGTCGACCGGTGGCTGCCCCAATCGTCATGATGGAACACCATATCAGGCTTCAAATTGTCGCAAATCAATCGCGCATATTCAAGCTCCCACTCCGTGATCGCCGCAATCAGCTCCTTCAACGCCTCCGGCTCGGTATAAAAACTGATCAAGCACTCCTCCATCCCCATCAAATAATGCAGATGGTCAAAGACGCCCGGCGCAACAAGCGCAGCGGCGAATTTCTCGTTCCTATCGATCTTGGCGGCCTCAACCTTGCACTCGTCCCATTCCGACTGCTCAAAATCGAGGCTGGGGAACTTGACCGCCTCGCGCCATTTCGTCACATCCTTCAAAACAATATGCTCGTCGTCATGCACCGGGAACGGCCCGGGCGTGCCTTCCTGAAAACGAATCGTGACGCCCCAAGCATTGACGGCCTCGCCTCCCGGCCTGACCATCCCGCGTGAATGCTTATTATATGGAGTCGCCCAAATAAAATCGATTGCCTCGAACTGGTTCACGAACCGATCGGGATTCCCCCCTCTGATTGTCTCGAGCATATTCTGTCTTTTTGTCAGCACAACCGCGCCCTCCTATATATTATATATTGTATTTTTCCCATTATGATGCGCCCAATATGGCACAATGGTCCGGGCGCATTCGCCCCCGCCGTTCCGGATGCATTCGCCCCACCGTTCCGGGTGCATTCGCCCCCACTGTTCCGGATGCATTCGCCCCCGCCAATCTGAGCGCCAGCGAAGAATCTTTACTCACAGCATTATATATGCCAATCGCAAAAAAAGCAATAGCCCGAACACCATGGGTGTAGGCGGGTGATTTGACACCCCTCGTAGCGGCGGCATTCTGCCGCCATGCTCCGTCCCTGTCATTCTGAGGGAGCCTGCGACCGAAGAATCATAACGCCGAATGCAGCAAACGCCACGCACCGCTAGCGCGACACGGCCGAAACGCAAATAACCTCCCCATCGGCGACAAAAACGCTCAACGACAAAGCCTCGCCATCCTCAATCGGCAAATAAAACTCAATAACGCCATCGCTTACCATGCCCGCATCGTCCTCGGCGCACGAAAACCCGCACCCGGACAAAACCGCCGCCGCAGCATCCGCGCCGCCCCCCGCCGCCACGCCAAAAAGCGTATAGCTGCTGCCGGGCATAATATCAATGGCGCAAATCCTGTTGTCACGGACAACAAAACACGTAGCAAAATCATCAGCGCCGAGCCTGTCATACCTCCAAAACATGTCGCCGGCCTCATCGCCATCATCAACCTCTTCCGACTCACGCAAAACAGGCTGTCCCGCAATGCGCAGCAGCTCCGCCGGCGAATCTCCGAGAACCTGCCCGACCTCAAAAACGCTAACAACCTCTTCCTCGCTGGTTTCGCGTAAAATACGAACCAAAACGAGGGCCATCGCGGTGCAAACGACGACCGCAAGAATAATAATCCAAAGGTTTCGCTTCAACCCGCCTGCTTTTTTATAAGCGCCGCCATAATAGCCCGGATACAACCCGTCCGCATAAATGCCATTTCCGCTCTGCGCATCATGCAACCGCACATCCGCCAAACCATTATCAGTATATTGGTTATATAGTTGCCAATCGTC
>WRMX01000166.1 GCA_009776905.1 Oscillospiraceae bacterium | reverse complement strand
TGCTTCCTTATCGCTCAGATGCGCATCCATGCGCATATTCGCGCCGCTTCGCTTCCTTGCTACGCGGTCGGAAGCAAAATAAACGTCTACCTCACCGGGCGCGCAATTGTAACTTATAACAAGAATAAATGTGTAAAATAACGTCGGTTTGATTGACAAAGCCGGCGTTATTTGTCATTATAGCATTATAGGCAGAAATACTGAAAGCGGGCACCTAAAATGATGAAAACGATGAAAGATTCGTCGAATCGTAATAGGGTGTGTTTCGCGATTCATAAATGTTTGATTCAAGGTGTTGAGAGAGTGGCTGCAAAATGGCAAAGTATATGCAATCAGAAGAAATCATCAATCGCAGATGACGGGCTGGGCGAAAGGATTTGCCCGGCACGTCCATTATGCTACCAACAACAAGCTAACAAAATGATGCATGGGGCATTATGAGTGCGATAATTCTCCCTATCAGGGAGAGAACAGCATAAGGAGCGTGGAAAATATTGAAAAATAATATACAGAAACTGACTTCGATTATATGCGCAGTGGCTATTTCGTTGACGATGCTCGGGAGCGGACTGACATCGCCCACTGCGGCAGCGATGGATGCTTCTGGCTTGGCGGCACATATCAACACGAATGTTCCAGGGTTGGTAGCTGTCGAAAGCGGCGGCACCGTGACTGTCACGGGCTCTGCCACGAGGAGCACGACGTTGGAACTGGAAATCGATAATGGAGTGGTCGTCGATTGGCAGGCAAACCTGACAGGGTCAGTGCGGAGCGCATTTTTGTTGAACCTGAAGGGCGAACCGGGAGGCGTATTTACCTTTAGTTCGGGATATATCAACAATACCGGTGCAGGCGGACAGATCAATGTCGAAGGGGCCGGTCTGAAATTGAATATCAATGGATATTTGTCTACATCAGCCAATGGTAGCAGCATAAATATTGTAAAAGAAAATGTAAAAGTGAATATATCGGGCACGGTCAGTAACTCCGGCTCGAACTCTGCGATCAACGTGACAAATGAAATAGTAGGAGTTGTCATCAACATTAATGATGGCGGTTCTGTCATATCAAAACCGAGCGGTTACGCAATCAACGACGGCAGCGGTCAGGGCGGCTTAACATACGCCAATAATACTGTGATCAATGTCTATGACGGGGGACTGGTTGAGGCCGGCAGCGCGTGCGCTATCAGGTCTTCGGGAGTGGGCTCTGTCGTCAATGTTTTCGGCGGCGAAGTGAAAAATGATGCCGGCAGCAATCCAAACTCCACGATTTATATGAACGGGGGAACAGGAGATAACATAAACATAAGCGGCGGAAAAGTGTATACGATCAATGCTTCGACGACGAGCTATGTCTTGCAGACGACGGGCAACGTGATCATTTCGGGCAGCGCGGAGGTGTCTGCATTGAATGGCCGCGCTATCAACCTTGTCGGGATGGACTCAAAAGCAACGGTGACGGGCGGAACAGTCGAGACCGTGAATGGCACAGCAATATGTACCGCCACAAGCACGCCTGAGTATGTGACAAACTCGAGTATTGAGATCTCTAATGGAGGAACCGTTCGCGCTACAGGTACCGGCACTGCCGTACGCGTGACGGGCGAAAACAGCACTGTCAACATTTCGGGTGGAATTGTAACTGCAAAACAAGGGTTTGCCGTTGATGCGTCAGGGAAGCCGGGAACGGGAATCGGCGCGGATACGACCCCTATTAACATCAGCGGCGGGTTTGTGTTCGCTTGGGGCAACAACGAGAGCAAGGTTGTAAATACGTTTTCAAAACTAGATCTGACCGACGATGGCATTATCGTCGCCTGGAATACCACAACCGGCACAGGGGTATATAATGAAGGTGATCTGGACGATCTTATTATTACTACGAAACTTTCGACAGGAACCGCGGAATGGGCGCTGAATCCTGATTCCAGTGCAGCATATGATGGGTTTTCCTATGTATATGGTACCATCAATGGCTTTTTTCCGCTTGATGTGGAAGTGATTCAGAATGCGTTTATGCTGACTGTCGTCAATGGCACAGCGCAGGATCAGACTTCGTTTTTAGTTAAAGAAGGCACAGTATTGGATATTAAGGTCGATCCTGCAGTAGATCAACCGACAAATCCAAACTTAGGGCCGCTTTATCTCTATCCGGTAAATGGGAATGTATTCAAAGGATGGACTTCGGAGTCCGGCGGTATATTTGGCGATGATTTAAGCAAAATCACGACGTTCACGATGCCATCAAGCAACGTGACGATAACTGCAAATTTTGCTCCTTGCTACTTGTTTGAGATATTTGGGGGAATTGTGGGGACGTATCAAAATCCGAGGACAGGGCATCCTTCATATGACTGGTTTCCGGAAGACGAAGAATTTGACATAGCTCCAACAGCAGCGGTTACAGGACTCAATCCATCGTTTAATACTAGCAGTTGGGATACAGGCGATTTTACACTCGTTGCCCCTGGCAGCCTACCTTATAGTTTCAAATTTAAGATGCCGGGGGGAAAAGCATACGTCGGAGCGGTAACGGGTACTCCGGTCAGTGCTGCAAAATGGACTTGCACTGTTAGTGACGGAATAATTCTAACTACCTCCGGGGGAGTTGCTGTGAACGCCCCTATATATGAGTGTTATAGCGGAACAGGATTAAATATCGTCGCAGCCGATCCCCCGCCTGACAATGAGTTTGATCATTGGGATGTGACCCCTGACATAGCCGGAGGTTCAGCTTTTAATAGATTTGCCTCAACAACAAGGTATACAATGCCTAATCAAAATATAGCAATTAAGGCGATATATCGCGATAAGCAGTATTCGCTTAGTGTTGATTATGGAAATGGCGCAGGTTACTCTGTTTATGGGACTTCGTTTATTAAAGATGAGCATGTTTCTGTTTCTACAGCGCCGAGCCAAACCGGTAGAGTGTTCAGCGACTGGACATTCGACAGTGGTGGTGGGGAATTTGTAGATGCAAAAAGCATGACTGCTGAGTTCACAATGCCTGATAGCGATGCGAAGATTTCTGCACACTATTTATGGACTGACTACACTCTTTCGTATGAGAACACAATCGATGGTACCAACTTTGATATAGGAATTTATAATTATAACGAAGCTGTGACTGTCATTGCCGATGTGCCGCCCCAAGGGCTGGTGTTCGCATACTGGACATCTACCGGAGGAGGGAATTTCGCAAACATCTTCAGTTCAACGACCACATTCACCATGCCCGCAGATGACGTGACAGTCATGGCGAATTATGTACCATATGTGCCACCAATCATGGAATATGAAACCAACTACACCCCGATTTCAGTATTGCTGCAGGCACGGAAAATCGTTTCCGGCGATGGCGCTGTGCTCGAACAGGAGCAGTTCGCATTTGAGCTATATGACGCGCAAGGAAATCTGATCGACTCCGCGACCAACGATTCGAGCGGCGGGATCGCGTTCGCCCCCATAGAATATGACCAGGAGGGGACGCATGAGTATTATGTGACAGAGACGACGCAGAGCGGGAGGGGATGGATAGCGGATGGCAGAGACTTTGCCATCGTCGTGGACATCACAGACGTCAATAATGAACTTGTTTCTGCAATATCATATCCGGACAGCAATAGTTTGCCTGAATTTCACAACCGATACTCGGCGGATGCTGCGGCAGCCGATGCAGCGGCGGACGACGACCCGACTCTGACGCCGGTTTTAACTCCGTTTGTCAGCGAGCACATCGCATATGTCTTCGGCTATGAAAACAACACAATTAAGCCTGAAAAAGATATCTCCCGCGCCGAAGTCGCAATGGTGTTTTACAGGCTCTTGACGGACGAATTGCGCGACTCAGCGACCGAGCGGCACGAGGTTCCATTCCCGGATGTCGATCTGACGAGATGGTATGGCGAGGCAGTCGATGTAATGAGCGATCTTGGCGTCATCAACGGATATCCCGATGGGACATTCAGGCCGAACGCAGCGATCACTCGCGCAGAGCTGGCGGTCATATCGGCGAGGTTTGCGCTTATGATGCGCATGGCTCCGCACAACCACCCCAGTTTCAGCGACATTAGCGGGCATTGGGCTGAAGAGGATATAATATACGCAGCGGAAATCGGATGGGTGAATGGATATAATGACGGCACATTCGGGCCGCGTAAGAATATATCTCGCGCGGAGTTCATCACGCTGGTCAATAGAATGCTCGGGCGTGTCCCGGAGACTGTTGATGACTTGCTCGTCGACGAGATGCACGCTTGGTCAGATAACATGGATCAGGATGCCTGGTATTACATCGCCGTGCAGGAGGCATCGAACTCGCATGTCGCAGATTATAAAGAAGATACCGTACCCGGGCTTCTGGTACGGTATGAGTTCTGGACTGAGATGGCATTTCCTGAATAGCGCCCCGCGATAGCATTCCAACTGCGATAGAACCATCGCCATATGAAGAGTTGTCCGACGGCACATAACCGTGGGAGCGAGCGTGTATATTATGAAGGTGGGTTAAGAAAACCTACCAATATTATACAGGCAGCCGGGTTATTCGTGGCAGAATCAGCGGCATAGCCGGAGGGGAGGGATGCGATGCAATACGGAAGGTACGGACTGCGCTCTTTA
>WRMX01000165.1 GCA_009776905.1 Oscillospiraceae bacterium | reverse complement strand
GTATACTTTGGGATACACGATGGCACGATAGTCGGTATTATCCAAATACGGCACAGATTGAATCAACGCCTTCTGGAAACGTATGGTCATATAGGATATGGTATCCGCCCATCCAATCGGAGAAAAGGATATGCAACGCAAATGCTCTCTTTGGCTTTGGAAAAATGCCGTGAGTTGGGAATTGAGAAAGTGCTTCTCAGTTGCGATATGGACAATATCGCTTCGGCAAAAACTATTATTAAGAATGGCAATAACATTACATTCCTCCAGATGCCGCCGTTGACTGCTGCTCTTGATACCCCGGCAAGTCACGGATAGTCGCCGAGCTGAGAAGCTGCCGGCTGGGTCAATCCCGAACGCCTGCGGCGCACCTGCGGGGGAAAGGTTGTTTTTATTGTTGATAACCACACGCATACGGTCGTCCATGGGAATCCTGCCGACCGTCAGGACGCTCCGGGCTGCGGCGAATATATCCACGCTGCCAAGCCCCCGGTACTGCGATTTGCCGCCCGCCTTGTGAAGATGCCCCACCAGCAGGACTGCGCAGCCATGACGCGCTGCGACAGCGCCGAGCCGCTTCATCAATGGACGAACTCCACCCGCGCTGTTCATGTTCGCTTTTCCGAGATAGGCTTGGATCGGGTCGAGTATGCACAGGAGCGCGCCGGTGTCGATGATGGCCTGTTCGATGCGCCCGTCCGAGAGGGTCAGTTCCTTTTCATCCTCGTCTATGACGTGGATCATGCCGCAGTCCGCACCGAACAGTTCCAGCCTCCCGAGCGTGTTGTCAAGGTGTGAAGAAAAAAATATCCGCAGACTTATAAATCCTGCGGATTCAGTATTCCAGCCACTTCATTGCATGAACCCACACTTGCACAACGCACATGTACAACGCACTTTTCGCAGAGCACAATGCACTTTTCACGGAAAACACTTGAAAACCCTATGATTTTGTATTATAGTCGTATACACATGGTTTTATATTTGACAGCGTAGCTGTTGACGGCTACGCGCAGATCGTGAAACTGCGGAAAGAGGTATAGAAATGCTCAACAAGACCGAAGAAGAACAGGTGTATTTGTTCCCTGTCATCCTGTGTGAATATGAATCTAACGGAGGGTTAACTGATGAGGAAACTAATCAAGAACATTGAGCATTGCGTGGCACTGCCATTGGCGGAACAGGTGCAGTATCAGGATGGGCAGATCGTCAGCAAAACATTAGCGCAAAACAGCCGCCATAGCTTGACGTTATTTGCTTTTGAAAAAGGAGAGGAAATAAGCTCGCATGAATCAGAAGGTGATGCTTTGGTTTTTGCTTTGGATGGTACCGGAAGAATTACTATAGGAGGAAAAGAGCAGCTTCTCGAAAAAGGTGAAGCCATCGTTATGCCCACAAAAGTTCCCCATGCTGTTTTTGCGGAGGAACGTTTCAAGATGTTGCTCACCGTTTCGTTTCCTGAAGAAAGTTGAAACACTTACTACATCCATAAGAAACTCTTTTACGTTTTGGGGAGAGACTTCCAATATGAACAAAACCAAGATGATGATCATGTTACTCGCATTCAATATTGTGATAACGCTATGCGCCTGTTCTGCCGGTGATCAGCAAAGCGGAGCAGCAGCACCTACTACTGAATCGCCGACGCAAACCGAATCTTCGCAACAGCCAAGTACGCCCGCAGCGCCATCGCCAACATCGCCGTCAGAGCCGCCTGCCAATTCTCCTGCACAGTCCAATGATGGTAGTAGACATTTGATGGTAGTTGACATATGATGGTAGTTGACTTGCTACGCCATTGATGCTGTGGTACACTGAATGCGACTAAAGGGCGAAAGGCGATGATCGACATGGAACGATTCTTCAACACGGCGGGGCCGATGATTCCGGAACGCAACTACTGCATAGACCCACTGACACGCGTCGACTGGGAGGATATCCAAAGGCTAATCCGTGACGAACGTTACTTCGTCATGCACGCGCCGCGCCAGACGGGCAAGACGAGCGCGCTGCTGGCGATGATGCGTGAGCTGAACGAAGAGGGCGAGTTCGCCTGCGCTTATTCCAACATTGAAGCGGCGCAGGCAGTGCGCGGCGATGTAAAAGAAGGCATACCAATCGCCTGTGACACAATCTCAAGCAATCTGGCGCAGTATTTGCGGCAGCCTGAACTGAGGCAATGGTACATGAAAGAAGGTATGCATATACAACCTCAAAACCGGCTGTTCCAACTGCTTAACCATTGGGCTGTGGTATCTGAAAAANCAACGGTTTTGTTTCTAGATGAAGTCGACGCGCTTATCGGCGACACCTTGATTTCCCTTCTTCGCCAGATACGCGCAGGATACGCGCAGCGCCCTGCGGAGTTCCCGCAAAGCATAATCCTCTGCGGCGTTCGCGATGTCCGCGACTACCGCATCTACCAAGGCGATGGGGAGGTCATCACCGGCGGGAGCGCATTCAACATAAAGACCAAATCGCTGCGCATGGGTAATTTCTCGCAGGAAGAAACGGAAGCCTTATGGCTTCAGCACACGGAGGAAACCGGGCAGGTTTTTGATGAGGATATATTCCCGGAGCTTTGGGAAGACACCTACGGACAGCCCTGGCTCGTCAACGCGCTCGGGCAGGAAATCATATGGGAGTTGCGTCGAAACCGCGACCGAAGCCGCAAAATAACGCTCATGGACTACAGAGAAGCTCGGGAGGAACTGATCCAATCCCGCGCCACCCACCTCGATCAACTTACCGACAAGCTGAAAGAGCCGCGCGTCTACAGCGTGATCAGCGAACTTCTCACCTCTGAGAGCGACATAGTTCACGCCCCGCCTGCGGACATAGAGTACGTGGCTGACCTTGGGTTGATCCGTTTGAAGCCGTCGATCCGCATCAGCAACCGCATCTATTTGGAGGTTATCCCGCGTGAGCTTACATGGTCGACGCAGGTTGGGATCGGCAACCAGGAGACGGAGTGGTACGTAACCAAGGATCGTAAGTTGGACATGGCAAAGCTGCTTGCCGCGTTCCAGCAGTTCTTCCGAGAACACTCGGACGCGTGGATCGAGGGTTTCAGCTACAAGGAAGCAGGGCCGCAGCTCCTGCTGCAGGCGTTCCTGCAGCGCATCGTGAACGGCGGCGGTCACATCAACAGGGAGTACGGCCTGGGGCGCAAGCGGACGGATCTGCTCATCGAATGGCCGCTTGACGAGAAGCAGGGCATGCACGGCCCACTCCAGCGCGTGGTGATAGAGCTGAAGCTGCTGCGCGGGGCGGCCCTCGAAACCGTCGTCGCGAAAGGGTTGGAGCAGACGGCGGACTACGTGCGGCGCGTTGGTGCGGACGAGGCGCACCTGATGATTTTCGACCGCGACCCGGAGCGGACGTGGGACGAGCGCATATGGCGGTGCGAGGAGAGCCACAGCGGGCTTCCCATCACCGTCTGGGGCGCATAGCTCCTTGGGAGCTTGGGACAAAAGTCTCTAACGCCCGAAGACATCGGGGGATTTACGATAATGCTGCAATCATATCGAAAGGAACTGTTTTGAACCTCCCACGACTAAAGTCGCGGGAGGTTCAAATTAAGGCTTGCAAATGCCGCATGGGTCATAGCCGGCGTTTATCGCGTCTTCGCGTGAATCGAAGAATGTTCGGTTCTTCTCCAGCGGCAGGCCGGAGCAGGTCGGCAGGTGGAATTTCTTGGTGTTGATATTGCCGATGTAGTAACCAGGTTGCGCAGACGGCTCTGTCGGGTTCGTCTGCGCGTTCGGATTGCGCTCTGTCACGAAAGTGACGATGCTGCCGTCGCTCGTACAGGTTATCGTACCCTGCAAATCCGTCCTGTAGACAGTTACGTCAGCATCACGCAAGCGGGAAAGCAAATCATCATTAGGATGCCCATAGCTGTTGCCTTCCCCGCAGGAGATTATGGCATACTGCGGCATGATTTCACGCAGGAATGGATAGGTCGTCGATGTGTCGCTCCCGTGATGCCCGACCTTTAGGACTGTCGCCGACAGATCGTACCCTGCTTCAAGGATGTCCTGTTCTTCGTTGCGTTCGGCGTCGCCTGTGAAAAGAAAACTCGTATCGCCATAGACGATCCTGATCACGATGGACGTATTGTTTGGTTCATTGGAGAGGTTTATCGGACCTACGATAGTGACACCGGCGCTGCCAAGCCAAAAAGTATCGCCGTGGCACGGCACTGCAAGGGTGACATTTTGCTCGCCAAGGTATTTGACAAAGTTGTCAAAAGCCTTGCTGTCAAATGAGGTAACAGGGCTGTAGGCAACACCGGCCGTCGCATAGTTCAGCGCGCCCGCAAGCCCGCCGACATGGTCTTCGTGGGCGTGAGTAGCGACGATATAGTCAAGTTCCGATACGCTGTGCTTTTCCAAAAATGAGTAAATGAGGCTCGAATCGGCAACATTACCGCCGTCGATGAGCATGGTTTTACCATCGCAAACAACAAGTGCGCTGTCTGCTTGCCCAACGTCGATGTAATAAACCGTGAAGCCTAATTCTTGTTCCGTGCCGGCTGGATTTGTAGTTGCACTGTCCGGCAGTGAAGTACATGCCGACAATAGGATTGCTATGATTATTAGTAAGACACAGGTTTTAACGTATCGTTTCATCTTTTAGCCTTTCAACTTAGC
>WRMX01000164.1 GCA_009776905.1 Oscillospiraceae bacterium | reverse complement strand
CCTGACATATCTCCCGATATCCCTGACACCGAGCCNCCCCCGCCGCCCCCGCCGCCTCCGGAGCCGCCGCCGCCCGATCCTGACGAGACTTGGGCTATTTATTGGTATCTCTGCGGGAGCGATTTGGAAACATATGGGGGATTCGCCAGCAGCGACCTTGACGAGATGCTGGCGGTCAAGCTGCCGGAAAACGTCACCATTGTCATCGAGGCAGGCGGCTCATATGGTTGGCAAAGGGAAGATATAGGCATTGATGGCAACTGCAGGCTGGTCTACGACAGCGACGGGCTGCGCATCATCAACGAAATGCCCGGGGCCAACATGGGCGATGCTGCCACTTTGGAGTCATTTCTGCGGTACTGCAATGACAATTACCCTGCGGACAACAGGGCCGTTTTCTTCTGGAACCATGGCGGCGGCAGCGTCGCCGGGCTTATGTTCGACGAACGTTATGGATATGATTCGCTCTCCCTTGACGAGATGCGCACGGCTTTCGAGGCGACTACGCCTCCATCGAAGGACGACCCGCCATATGAACTGATCGGTTTTGACGCTTGCCTTATGGCGACCGTTGAGATGACGGATACGCTTAATGGGTTTGCCCGCTGGATGGTGGCTTCCCAAGAGGTGGAGCCGGCCGTCGGATGGAACTACTCCGGGCTGCTGCAGGCGCTCGCCGATGATACCAACATTGGCGGCAGGGAGCTTGGCGTCGCCATCTGCGACTCATACTTCGCAGTTTGCGAGGAGGAGGGATTTGCCGACGAAGCGACGCTTTCATTGATAAACATGGGCCGCATTGACGCTCTGCTCGACGCATATGAGAATATTGGCGTTGAATCGCTCATCTCCGCATGCGAAAACATTGCGTTTTTCGGCGAATTCGGCCGTGCAGCGCGCAGCGCCGTCAACTACGGCGGCAACAATTCTTGGTATGGCTATTCAAACATGGTCGATTTGGGCGACCTTGTTCGGTATTCATATAACCTTTTGCCGGAATATGGCCAAGCCTTGCTGGACGCGCTCGACGATTGCGTTGAATATACCGTTGGGGGAAAGTTCCGCGATAGGGCTAGCGGGATCTCTTGCTATTACAGCTACAACAGCGACTTATTCGATTTTTTCGATTATGCGACGCTCTACAGCGACTCGCCGTTCCGATGGTTCTATGAATATAAGATCACGGGCGAGCTTTCCGACGAGGGAGCGCGTTACGTCGATGGGCTGCTGGGGAGACTCGATAAGCCGGAGGAGATAAAGACCAAGAGCATCCCGAGCATGGCGGGACTTGAGAATCATCCTGTCATATCAAGCGACGATGGCTATGCCATTTTGGACCTCGGTTCCGCCAACGCCGATCAGCTGACGGGCGTTTACGTCTGGCTGGCATATTACGACGTTAATTATGATTTCGTAATAATGCTCGGCAGGACGAACGATATAATCGCGGATTGGGACAGCGGCGTTTTTTCGGATAATTTTTATGGTTATTGGGCGTGCATCGACGGCATTATGGTGTTCCTGGAGCTTGTGGAAGAGTCCGAGAGCTATAAGCTGTTTAACGTGCCGATCATGCTCAATGGCGAGGAGTATTCCATGAGCGTGGCATATACTTATGCGACCGAGGAATATGAGATCTTGGGCGCGAGGCGCGGCATCGACGACAACGGCATGGCCGACAAGAATTTGCGGCTGCTTATGCCGGGGGACCTCATCGAGCCCGTGTTCTTTTTGAAGTTCGACATGAACGACCCTGATGAGGAGCTTACTGTCATGCCGTTGGAGAGCATCGTTTTTGCTGATGAGACGCGCATTTACGATGATTTCCTTGGCGACGGAATTTTTATATTACTATTTGAAATGGTCGATATACTTGATGAGAGCTATCTGTCGGAGGGAGTCGCTTTCGTTATTGAGAATGGCGAAGTCTATCTGCTGCAGTTGTAGGAGCCCGAGCGGAGCCCTATGAAAAAGAAAGAGGAAACTTATACATGGACAAAAAGAGAATTGTTTTCAAGGTCGGCACATCGACGCTATGCCACGGCGGGAAAGGCCTTAAATTCAAGAATATCGACGGCCTGGCGCGAGTGCTCACAGACATAAAAAACGAAGGGAACGAGGTCATCCTTGTTTCATCGGGGGCCATCGGCGCCGGCGTCGGCAAGCTCGGGCTGCCCGAACGCCCCGCGGAAATACGCATGAAGCAGGCCGTCGCCGCTGTCGGCCAGCTGGAGCTGATGCACATATATGATAAGATGTTCGGCGAATACGGCGCGACTGTCGGCCAGGTGCTCTTCACGAGGGACGACGTCGACCGCCCGAACGTGAAGCAGAATCTCTGCGGCACGTTCGAGTCGCTCCTGCTGCTTGGGGTGATTCCCATTGTCAACGAGAACGATTCCGTGTGCATCGAGGAGATCGAGTCAGAGCATAAGATATTCGGCGATAATGATACTTTGTCCGCAGTCGTTGCGACACTGGTTGGAGCGGACCTCCTGGTGTTGCTGTCCGATATTGACGGTTTGTTCGACAGCGACCCGCATAAGAACCCGGATGCGAAGCTGATCCCGGTCGTGCATGAGATTAACGACGATGTCATCGCACTCGCCGGCGGGACGAAGAGCAGCCTCGGCACGGGCGGCATGGTCACGAAGCTCGCCGCTGCGCAAATTGCCGGAGAATGCGGTATCGACACCGTCATCATGAATGGGTCGCAGCCGCAGAACCTCTATGTAGCGGTGCATGGGGGCGAGGTCGGCACTCGGTTTGCATTAAGAGAAAAATATACATGATGGACTACATTACCACATTATAGACAATATGGAGGTTACAGATGTCTGCGATTGACTTACAGGGAGCGGCCGCAAAGAGCGCGGCGGCAATGCTCGCAAGATGCGGAACCGCAAAAAAGAACGAAGCGCTGCTGTGTATCGCCAATGCGTTGGAAGCGCAAAAGCAACGCATTATCGACGCAAACGCGATCGACATGAAAAACGCCGCAGACAGCGGCATGTCCCCGGCGTTGCAGGACAGGCTCGCGCTCGACGCATCGCGTATAGATGCGATTGCAAAGGGCGTGCGGGAGGTCGTCGAGCTGCCGGACCCTGTGGGGGTCGTGAGCAAGATGGAAACAAGGCCGAACGGGCTGGTCATAGGGCGAAAGTCCGTCCCGCTCGGCGTGATTGCGATAATTTATGAGGCGAGGCCGAACGTGACCGTCGATGCTGCCGTTTTATGCCTCAAAGCGGGCAATGCAGTCATATTGCGCGGCGGGAAGGAAGCTTTCAACTCCAACAACGCGTTTACGGAGATCATGCGCGAAGCCGTCAGCAGCGCGGGGCTTCCTGCGGACTCTGTATCGCTCGTCCAAGACACGACTAGGGGCAGCGTTGACGAGCTGCTCAACGCTTCGGCATATATCGACGTGCTGATCCCACGCGGCGGCGCGGGGCTAATCAACCATGTCGTCGCAAACGCGAAGGTGCCCGTCATTGAGACGGGTGTCGGCAATTGCCATGTTTACGTGGAATCGAGCGCCGATCTCGATATGGCGGCGAGAATTGTTTTCAATGCGAAATGCCGCCGTGTTTCTGTCTGCAACGCAGCGGAGACGCTGCTCGTGGACAGGGCAGTGGCCGGCGATTTCCTGCCATTGGCAAAGGGGCTGCTGGATACGAAGAGCACGGAGCTGCGCGGATGCGTTGAAACAGTCAAAATATTGGGGGAAAGCGTCAAGCCTGCCGTCGAAGAGGATTATTACACGGAGTTTCTGGATTATATCCTGGCTGTTAAGGTCGTCGACGGTTTCGATGAGGCCGTGGCTCATATAGGCAAGTATAGCACGCAGCATTCGGAGGCGATAGTCACGAGCGATTATGCGTATGCCCAGCGGTTTCTAGAAGAGGTCGATGCCGCCGCCGTGTATGTCAACGCTTCCACGGCTTTCACCGACGGAGGCGAGTTTGGTTTGGGCGCGGAGATAGGGATTTCGACGCAAAAAATGCACGCCCGCGGGCCGATGGGCTTGAATGAGCTGACATCGTCGAAATTCATCGTTTATGGCAACGGCCAGGTAAGGTGAGGAATCGAGGCGGGACGATATTGGCACCGCCATCTGACATATTAACAACATGCAGTATTTGGAGCAATCTTTATGAAAAATGTATTAGTTATAGGCGGCAGCATGTTCACCGGCCGGGTGTTCTCCATATTGTCGTCGCGGGACGGCGGATTTGAGCTCCATGTCGTCAACAGAGGGAACTTCCCACTGAACCTCGAACGCGTCCATCAATACAAGTGCGACAGGCACGACACGGAAGCATTCGCGACTCTCGTGCCTGACATGCAATACGACGCGCTTGTTGATTTCTGCGCATACGAGCCCGGTGACATTCGGCCGATCGTAGAATCCATTGGCGGCCACATCAAGCATTACATTTATATCAGCACCGCCAGCGTATATGTCCCCGGCGACGGTTTTCTCGACGAAAACTCGCCGCTGCTGCATATTCCCGAAAGCGATGGCGACCCCACGCTTGCATATGTTCGCAAAAAAATTGAGCTCGAAAGCGAGCTTATCAATGCTTGCGCGGCAGCGGGGATCGAGCATACAATTCTGCGCCCGACGTTCATATACGGCCCGTTTAATTATGCTCCACGCGAGCAATTCTTTATCAGTCTGATCGCGAAGAAACAACCTGTGCCTGTGCCTGTCGATGCTTCTTCGCGGTTTAATTTTGTCTATGTTTTCGACGTTGCGCGCGCTCTAATGGCTTGCATCGGCGATGTAAAGGCTTTTGGAGGAGCGTTTAACCTCGCTGCGCCCGAAGCTGTGACGTATGCTAGCCTGATCAAGGAGCTGGAGCTTTGTTATGGCGGCAGCCCTGTGGGTCATGGCGGCTCTGACAGCTCCGGCGGCTCTGGCGGCTCCGGCGGCTCCGATAGCGCAAACCCCGGCGGCTCCGGCGGCTCCGGCGGCTCCGGCGGCTCCGGTGACTCCGACAGCGCAAC
>WRMX01000163.1 GCA_009776905.1 Oscillospiraceae bacterium | reverse complement strand
TGTATCACGCGCATGTGTCCTCTGAGAGGACACGCGCTCATACAATCTGATAATCGCCGCGCTGTCAGAGACAGCGCATGGCGAGTATCATAAATTGCGCGGACATGTTCAAAACTGCTTAATCAAGAGCAATTTATGATACAATGCATGTTAAGCGGCCTACAACGGCAAAACTGAAAGGGCGTGGCAACGCTTGGACCTATTCGAAAAATGCGACAACTACACCGCTGCCAAAGACATCATGTCCGCCGGCAACTATCCATATTTCCATGAATTATCCACATACCAGGATAGCGTCGTCACAATAGAAGGCAGACGCACGATAATGCTCGGCTCGAACAACTACATGGGCCTGACATGCGACCCACGCGTCATGGATGCCGCCGCCGCCGCGGTGCGGCAATACGGAACCGGCTGCTCCGGCTCCAGATTCCTCAACGGCACGCTCGTCTTGCACAACCGGCTCGAGCGCGAGCTCGCCGCATTCCTCAATAAAGAATCCGCCCTGACGTTCAGCACGGGCTTCCAAACTAACCTCGGCATCATCTCCGCCATCACGGGGCCTCACGACATCATCTTCTCCGACAGGGGCAACCACGCAAGCATCGTCGACGCCTGCCGGCTCAGCTTTGCCAAGACAATCAAATACGCGCACAGCGACATGTCCGAGCTGCGCGACAAGCTCGAGCGCGCCCCCGACAATGCCGGCAAGTTGATAGTGACGGACGGCGTGTTCTCCATGGAGGGCGACATCGCGCGCCTCCCGGAGATCGTCGAGCTTGCCGGTCGATATGGCGCCCGCGTCATGGTCGACGACGCGCACGGCCTTGGCATGATCGGCGATTGCGGCAGGGGCACCGCCAACTACTACGGCCTTGAGGACGATGTCGATATAATCATGGGCACGTTCTCAAAATCGCTCGCCAGCCTTGGAGGCTACATTGCATCCTCCGATTCAGTCACCCACTACATCAGGCACAACTCGCGCCCGTTCATTTTCAGCGCGTCGATCCCTCCCGCTTGCTGCGCCGCAGCCCTCGAAGCTCTGCACATCATGCAAATCGAGCCCGAGCGCCCCAGCAAGCTGCGCGAGAACGGCGATTATCTCCGCGCCAAGTTCCGCGAGGCTGGCATTGTGATCGGCGATTCCGAGACTGCCATCGTGCCTGTCATGACTTATGAAACCGACCGCACGTTCAAAATCCACAACATGCTTTTGATGGCGGGCGTCTATTGCAACCCTGTCATCGCCCCGGCGGTCAACGAGGGCGAATGCCTGCTCAGGACGAGCTGCACGGCCACCCACACAAAAGAACAATTGGACGAGGCCGTCGCGATTTTCAAAGACGTCCTCTCCAGGGCTTGACGTTTGAGCAGAATAAATACCAAAGCGATTTGTTCGCCCTGCGAGCAGCCGCAAACATGCACATTATGGCCGTATTTTATCATGGTTCATTTGTGCCCGAGCGAAGTAAAAGGAATGCTCATAAACATGAAGTTTCGATATGGAAAATATGTGCTTCTCACGGGCGGCTCTTCGGGCATAGGCCTTGCTACAGCCGATTTATTCGCCACCAACGGCTATGTCGTCTACGCGGGCTCCCGCGATCCGTCGCTTGACGTCCGCCCTTTCCCCGGAGGCGGCGAGGTGCGCCCCTTCAAAATCGACGTCCGCGACGAAGCTTCCGTCAAAGAGGCGGTCGGCGCCATTCTTTCCGAGGCAGACATCGGGATCGTCGTCCATTGCGCCGGCATGGGGATCGCCTGCCCGGCCGAGGACTTCCCCGCAGACGCGGTCGATAGGCAGATCGACACAAACTTTCTCGGCGTCCTGCGCGTCAACAGCCAGGTGCTGCCGCATCTCCGAGAGCGCGGAAACGGCCTTTGCGTCACAACGGGTTCGGTCGCGGGCATGTTTCCCGTGCCGTTCCAGTCGCACTACTGCTCCTCCAAGGCCGCCCTCGATCTATATTCCGCCGCGTTGCGCATGGAGCTTCGCGATTTTGCCGTCCGCGCCAGCCTCCTGATGCCCGGCGACACGAGCACGGGCTTCACGAGCGCCCGGACATATGTGATCGATGACAGCTCTGTCTATTACGAAACCTGCCTCAAAGCTGTGAAAAAAATGGAGAAAGACGAAGTCGAAGGCAAGCAGCCTATCACGGCCGCCCGCGCGATTTTCAAGCTCTGCAACGCAAAGAATCCCCCGGCGCGCAGGATAGTCGGTTTTGATTACAAGGCGCTCGCGTTCCTCAGCAGGCTGCTCCCATACTGGCTCGTTGAGTATATTTTGCGCAAAATGTATCTGACGTGAGGCTCCGCCTCGTCAAGACGCTAGCTGTGAGGGCTCCGCGCCGTCAAGGCACTAACGTGAGGCTCCGCCCCAGAACCGCACCCCGGGGGCAAACTCCGCGCCGTCAAGGTATAACATATGGGCTAAAAGCCCTTTAATCCGGTGAACGAAAGGAATGACCAATATGAGCTTCAGGTCTTTTAACGACATCAACGCTGTCCACATCGACGTGTTGAGGGAGATCGCCAATATCGGCTCGGGCAACGCCGCTTCGTCGCTGTCGCGGATGATTGACCGCCCCGTCAATATCGAGATTCCGGACATCGGCATCAAAGGTTTCAACGAGGCTTACGACGCCCTCGGGGGCGCCGATGCCATCATGGTCGGCACGCTGCTCATGCTCACGGGCGCGCTCCAGGGCATGATCATGTTCCTGCTGCCCGTCGATGTCGCCTGCGAGCTCGTGAACATGCTGATGTATACGGACATCAAGAGCTATGAGGAGATTGACGAGATGGGCTTCTCCGCGATCAACGAGATTTCCAACATCATGTCCGCCTCATTCGTCGGCGCGATCGCCGATATGTCCGAGCTTTTGATCGACATTTCCCCGCCCGAGGCGACGCTCGACATGCTGGGCTCCATCATGAGCGTCCCGTCGATATACTTTGCCCAGATGAGCGACACCCTGCTCCTCATTCAAAACGAGATGACAATTTCCGGCGAGACGGCGCGGGCAAGCGTGCTTCTGCTGCCGGACATGCCTTCGCTCGAGAAGCTTATGACAAGCCTCGGCATCGACACATGACCTCTTGCGTGTCATACTGAGCGCAGCGAAGGATCTTCATGCTTCCATTCCGGCAGAAAAAGATTCTTCGGTCGCAGGCTCCCTCAGAATGACAACCATTCCGTTTCGACACATAACCCCTTGCGTGTCATCCTGAGCGCAGCGAAGTATCTTCACCTTCATAAAACAGTCATCCCGAACTTTGTTCAGGATGACTGTTTTAGCATTAGGCTCGCGCCCCAGCACCGGTCATTCAACCACAGGAATCTTGCTCAGCCCGAGCTCCAGCTCCTCATCGGTCGGGACATAGTCAATCAGCTTGCCCTCGTTATACTGCATATACGCGCCAAGGTCGAAATACCCCGTCCCAGACAACCCGAACAGAATGGTCTTCGCCTCCCCCGTCTCCCTGCACTTGATCGCCTCGTCGATCGCGACGCGGATCGCATGCGCAGACTCCGGCGCGGGCAGGTTCCCCTCGACCCTCGCGAACAGCGTCGCCGCGTCAAACACCTCGGTCTGCTTGACGGCCCTCGCCTCGTCGATGAAGCCATCGTGGTAAAGCTGCGAAAGAATCGGGCTCATGCCATGGAACCGCAGCCCCCCCGCATGGTCGGACGACGGAATGAATGTCGCGCCCAAGGTGTACATTTTCGCCAGCGGCGTCACCATGCCCGTGTCGCAGAAATCATACGCGAACTTACCCCGCGTCATGGAGGGGCAAGAAGCGGGCTCGACGGCGATGAAATATGGCGATTTCTGCCCTGCGAGCTTGTCCATCATAAACGCCGACATCAGCCCGCCCAAGTTGGAGCCGCCACCCGCGCATCCGATGATCATGTCCGGATATACGCCGATCTTCTCGAACGCCGTCTTCGCCTCCAGCCCGATGACGCTCTGGTGCAGCAGCACCTGGTTCAGCACGCTCCCAAGGACATAGCGATATCCCTCGGTCGTGACGGCCGCCTCGACGGCCTCAGAGATCGCGCACCCAAGGCTGCCGCCGGTGTCGGGGTCGCTCGCAAGAATCTTCTGCCCGATCTGCGTCGTATTGGACGGGGACGGCGTGACCGTCGCGCCGTATGTCTCCATCACGGCCTTGCGGTATGGCTTCTGCACGGAAGAAACCTTGACCATGAACACCTTGAGGTCCAGCCCGAAATACCCGCACGCCATCGCGAGCGCCGTGCCCCACTGCCCCGCGCCGGTCTCGGTCGTCACGCCGCGCAGCCCCTGCTGCTTCGCGTAATACGCCTGCGCTATTGCCGAATTTAGCTTGTGGCTGCCGGACGTATTGCCGCCCTCGTACTTATAATAGATTTTGGCCGGCGTTTGCAGCGCCTCTTCCAGGCAGTACGCCCTCACGAGCGGCGACGGCCTGTACATCTTGTAGAAATCGCGGATATCCTTTGGAATCTCGATGAACCTGTCCTTGTCGTTGAGCTCCTGCTTCACGAGCTCCTCGCAAAAAACGGGCATCAGCTCCTNCGCAGCCATCGGCTTCAACGTGCCGGGATTCAATATCGGCCTATGGTCCGTCTTCATGTCCGCGCGNATGTTGTACCACGCGCGCGGAATCTCNTCCTCCGTCAGATAGATTTTGTACGGAATGTTTTGGTCTGCCATTTTATTTTTCCCCTTTCACGAGACGGGAATGTATTTTGCACATAAAAATGCTCCCGCCTCTACAAATAATTGCAGGGACAGGAGGAAACTCCTGCGGTGCCACCCGGCTTGGCGCGTCATGCGCCCACTCATCGCACACCTACATGTGCCGGCCCATTATAACGGAGAGCCACCCCCGTCTCGCATACTCGGCCCGCGTAAATCCGCCCGCGCCTTTCAGCTCGCCCTCCCGGGTCCATTCCTCGGCGAGACCGCGCCGCGTTTCCACCATCAGCAGCTCTCTAAATCGGCCATATCGCCGGGTACTCACTCCCGGTCATCGGTTATATTGGAAGTTTACCAAAAGCAGCCTGCATTTGTCAAGCATTTTTTTCAACATATTTTTCACA
>WRMX01000162.1 GCA_009776905.1 Oscillospiraceae bacterium | reverse complement strand
TACTGGAAGCAGCGGCCAAAAGGGAAAGGGCTTGAGAGCGGCGTTGTCGATCCATCTGCCCTGAGCGGGCAAGATGTCATAGTCTTTGCCTCGCACAACCACGGAGACCACTANAACAGCGAAATCCTGAGATGGGGCAACTATATACCAAAGCTCCGTATTGTGTTGTCAAATGACATACCAAACACTCCGGGAGCGCTGATGGTAGGACCGGGGGAACATCTCTCGCAAGGCGATTTTACGCTCGAAACGCTCGCTTCAAATGACGAAGGCGTCGCTTTCGTCGTCGAAATCGACGGCATGTGCATTTATCATGCAGGCGACCTCAACTGGTGGCATTGGGAAGGCGAGCCGGACGAATATAACCAGGGCATGGCGGATAGTTATAAAACGGAAATTGCGCGTTTAGGCAATAAAAGGGTCGATCTGGCTTTTGTGCCTGTCGATCCGCGTTTGGAAAAGCAGTACGCATGGGGCATAAACCATCTGATGCAAACCGCCGATGTCCGCCATGTCGTGCCTATGCACTTTGGCAATGATTTGCAGATCGTCGACCGACTGCTCATGGACGAAGCGTCTGCTGCGTATCGGGACAAAGTGGTGAGGCTAGCAGGGCGAGGCTTCTCTGCGACCATCACTTATGAAAGGACGTGAATTAGATGCCATTCACCATAATACGCAATGATATAACAAAACTCAAAGTTGACGCCATCGTCAATGCCGCGAACACATACCTCCTGATGGGCGGCGGCGTTTGCGGCGCGATATTCGAGGCGGCGGGCGCGGATCAATTGCAGGCCGCCTGTGATAAGCTGGCGCCGATAGAGACAGGAGAAGCGGTCATCACGCCTGGGTTCAATCTCCCGGCCACATATATCATCCACACGGCAGGCCCGGTATATCGCGGTGGAGGCAATGGGGAGGAATCGCTGCTGCGCGCATGCTATATTAACTCCCTCGCGCTTGCGGTTAAAAACAATTGCGGGAGCATAGCGTTCCCGCTCATTTCCAGCGGAATATACGGATATCCGAAAGCGGACGCGCTCCGAGTCGCTACCGATGCCATCCGCAGCTTTATTATTGAGCATGACATAGACGTCGTCCTTGTGGTTTTTGACATGGCGGCGTTTGCGATCAGCGAAAAGCTGCTCGGCGAAGTGGAAAGCTATATTGATGAATATTATGTCGATGAACAAAGAAGCCGGCGACGTGAGCTTCTGGATATTGAAAGCAGAATACTGGCAGATGCTGATACTATTGGCTTAAACATGCCGCTGCAGCAGGCGCGGGAACCCATGGCGAACATGGCACGGAGCGAATCGCGGATCGGCTCCAGCATTGACGACGCCGTTGGAAACCTCGACGAGCCTTTCTCCGCAACGCTTCTGCGGCTCATTGACGCGACCGGGAAAAGAGACTCCGACATATACAACCGCGCAAACATCGACCGTCGGCTGTTTTCAAAGATAAGGAGCAACGAGCATTATGCTCCGAGCAAGCCCACCGTGCTTGCCTTTGCCGTCGCGCTGGAGCTGTCGCTTGAACAAACGGAGGACTTGCTGGAGCGGGCCGGCTTCGCGCTGTCGCACAGCCGGAAGTTTGACGTGATAATCGAATATTTCATTCGAAGCCGTAAATATGACATCTACACGATTAACGAAGTGCTGTTCACATATGACCAGCCGCTCCTGGGCGGGTGACGGGCACTCCCGGGCGGGTGACGGGCTGCTCCCGGGCGGGTGACGGGGGCTCCCGGGCGGGCGACGGGCCGCTCCCGGGCGGGCGACGGGCCGCTCCCGGGCGGGCGACGGGCGCATCTAAGCGCGATGTCTCGGGTCTTTATTATGCTCGACGCTTTCCATGCAATTACGCGCACGACTTACATACGCGAGTAATTTGTCGCTTGCTATGCGACCTTTTGCGCGCAAAATGATGATATCCTCCGTTCACAAACAAAGAACGGAGGAATTATTACAATGAACAACAATCTTACGGAACTGGTCTTTATCCTCGACCGCAGCGGGTCTATGAGCGGTCTGGAAAACGACACGATCGGCGGATTCAACTCCATGCTTTCAAAGCAGCAGGCAGTGCCGGGCGACTGCCGGATCACGACTGTCTTATTCGACTGTGGCTGCGAGCTGCTGCACGACCGCATTGACATCAAGGCTGTCAGCCCAATTACGGACAAAGAGTATTTCGTACGCGGCAGCACTTCCCTGCTCGATGCAATTGGAACGACTATCAACAAGATCATCGGCGTGCAGAGGAACACCGCCAAGGAGCACCAAGCCGGAAAAGTACTGTTCGTCATCACCACCGACGGCATGGAGAATTCGAGCCGGCAGTTCAGCTACGAAACTATCAAGTCGATGGTTGAACACCAGAAATCCAGGTATGGCTGGGAGTTTATTTTCCTCGGCGCCAATATTGACGCTGTGGAAGTCGCAAACCGCTTTGGCGTCGCAGAAAACCGTGCCCAGACCTACCACAACGACAGCGAGGGGATCGGGCTCAACTATGCTGTCCTCAGCCAGACCGTTGCGAGTTATCGTTGTGCGGCACCCGGCGCAAGCATCAACGATGATTGGAGCAAAGACATCCACGAGGATTACAAGAGGCGCGGCGTCAAGAGATAGGAAAACGAAATCATCATTCCGCATATTGGCAGCTGAGCCGCTAATGCTGTTCACGCCCTTGCGTAAGGAGTCTGGGGCAAAAGTCCCAAACACTCGTCTTTTGGCGAGATTTTCGCCATGTGTCGTTAAATTTCCTTGCAATAAAGCAATTATTCCTTCGGAAATTTGCCTAGCCTGTCAAAAATCTCGTTCAAAATCCGAGCATTTAGACTTTTGCCCAGACTCCTCAGCAGACGTTTTTTTGCTTCCTTTTCGCTCAGATGCGCATCCATGCGCATATTCGCGCCGCTCCGCCTCCTTGCTACGCGGTCGGAAGCAAAATAAACGTCCACCTCACCGGGCGTGAATTGTAACATTCTGCTCTTCAATAGTTCGACAAAGCTGTGTAATGGCTGTTGATTTTAACCTGATATGAGTTATAATATACTCTGCGAGTGCGGACAGATTGGTCTGGTTCTTCATTGTGCACTCGGGGGGGCCGGATGGACGAGCAGAAGAAATATTCACCATTCAAATTACAAAGAAGAGATGTTCCCGAAGACATTGCTCGCGCCGGCCGCGCTAACATGGCGGCTTCCGGCATGAACGGGCAGCCTTCGGGGACGGCTTCCGGCATGAATGGGCAAACTTCAAAAGCGCCGATAGTCGCATCTGAGTATGCAGAGATAGACATCGAGCCTGATGACGGGCGAATGTCTGCCAACGAAAGAGCTTTGCGGCTTTTTGCGCCGACAGCCCAACCCGCGAAGATAGAGCAAAAGCCGCTCGATCCGTTGCGGATGAAGTTTTTTGAAATGCGTAGGTTAGGCATCGGCAGGCCCTATGCCCGCGACAATTCCGAGCTTTTTTACAGGCAGGCCAAGCTCATGGAGGAGTTTTCCGACGACTATGACGGCGATGCCAAGCTCTCCATGTACTACATCAACTACCAAACCATGGGTTATGAGCAGCTCCGCACATATTTTTCATGGCGCACAAAAGTCCGCAAGGGCATTATCGCTCCGATCTCAAGCTCATATGTTTTTCTTTATGCTTATGAACTGCTCAACAATATCGGAGTAGCAAATCCTGCAGATGGGCTGAATAAGCTTGTCGATGTCTGGGACAAATGCATGAGGTTTGCGCCCGTACTTGAAAAATACCTCCCTCAATGGTTCAAGGACTATTTCATCTTTTATGGCCAGCCCGATAGCTTCTCCGATTTTGTCATGGAGCATGGCTTGATGAATTATTTCTCCGAGATGCACCTTTTCGACGACCATTTTGAAGATAAGCTACGTCTTTGGAACAGCATATCGGCATACAATGTCATGAAATCGAAGTTTTGGCTCGATGGGAACGAGCAGCTATTTAGGGACTGTTTTAATACTGTGCTGGCTGCGATGCAGGAGCTGTGCGAGAGTTGCGACAAATCATTGGTAGACTTGATCATTTATAAAGTCAGCAATCGCACTCCTTGGCGACCTTTCAAGCAGGCCTTGTTTTATAACTGGAGGAAGCAGCAAGACCGCGTGGTGAATTTCCCGGGCGGTGAGAGCTATTTTTGCAAGAACAACCGTTGGATGGCAAGCGTGCCGATATATTATTCGACGCAGAAGGATTTTGTCGGTTTCGTCCTAAAGAAAACCGAGGCGTGTCTGAGGAAAACGGTGAACTATAAGTATAAGCTGAGCGCGGAAGTCGGCTCGTGGCATGCGCGGTCTCATAACGAGCTGAAGCTGATTCGCGGCGGGGTGGGCGCATTGGAATCGACAATTGAGCGGGCTGTCGCGAGCTACTATAGAGACATTAATCGCACCATTGTCACTATTGATCATGCGAACTTGGCGCGTATCCGGCGCGAAGCGTTGGGCACGCAGGAGATTCTCATCGTCCCGGAATCTGTCGTGGAGGCCGGTGGCGCTTTCGTTGAGTTGGATGGAGCTACGGCGGAGGCGGGCGGCGTTGCGGTGGAGGTAGAGCTTGAGCACGCTGCTGTCGAGCAATCTGCGGCGGAGGCGGAGTTTGAGCTCGCTGCAGTTGAGGACGCGTCGTCCGAGTTTTTTGACATTGGCGACACTGCTACCGAGGGCATGGCTGATGAGTGGTCTGACTTTGGCAACGCGCTCAGCCCCGCGGAGCTCAGAGCATTGGCGATCATCTGCTCCGGCAGCGGCAGCATCAAAAAGTACGCAGATGAGATCGGCATCATGCTGGAGGTCTTGGCGGACAACATCAATGACAAAGCCGCGGACATCATCGGCGACAGCATTCTCGACAGCGGCATTGAGATGTCGATTTTTGCCGAGTACGTGGACAACGTGGCATGGGTTGTCAACACGTTTTCATAACCATATGCGAGGGCTTCACCGACATCGCGGAGGTCTCTTCCATGCGTGATGCTAGTGCTTCGCATTCCAAATACCTAGCCCAATCTCACGCTGTTTTTTCCGCAATACTTCGTTACTCATCGGTTAAATACCAATGGGTATTCGCCCTCTTC
>WRMX01000161.1 GCA_009776905.1 Oscillospiraceae bacterium | reverse complement strand
GGTGCGCAGCGTAGCTGCGTGAGGGACAAGCGAGTAGAGCGAATTCATTTCGCTCGTAAGCGAGCTGTCCCGATGGGTTGTGGGCGCAGCCCACGCTAGTAACTGACTGACCAAAATAACTTGTTTTTTGTTTACGTTGCGAGTCCGTCAGTTACTAAAATTCGTGTAACACCGTCGTCACAAAGCATTCCGTCCTGTAGCATCCTACACCTACCTTGTACAGTGGCACGGTTTTCGGGAACTTCGCGTAATACTTTCTGCTGTTTATTTGGTCTATAGCCTTATCTGCCAGTTTTTCCAGGTCGTCGGTTTCGCTGCGGGCCTTTTTGAACTCGATGATCACATTGAAGTCCGGGCCCTCCAGCCACAGGTCATAGCGGCCGTATCCGCTCTCCCTGTTCGAGCTGCATTTATACCCCGCGCCGAGGATCAAGCCAAAGACCAGCACATGGTACGTCTTTTCAAGCTCTACCCCCATATCGTACGAGGACAGCTGGAAGCTTACGAAGTCCCGGAAGTTGCTGCTGAACTCCTCAGTGTCGGATATGCGCTTGAAAATGTCGCGGAGGTCTCGATGCTTTTCCCGTACTACTTTAGTCAGGATGAATTCCTCCCATACGCGCGCTAATTCCTTGTTCGGCACCTTCAGCCTATATATGTCGGCAATATCGCTCTTGCTGTGCAGTTCATAAGTCAGATACCCCGCCTGCACCGCGAACGAATAAAATGCGCCGTCGCTAATCTCGTTGAATTTCAATTGCCGCAGGGACAGACGACGCTCGATAACGGTCTCTATCTCCTTGCCGTCCGACAGCAAGTCCGTGATCGCGTACACCCTTTCCGCGTTCAAAGCGTATGCCAGCATCTCCATCGAGCCGCTCATGCCCCAGTAGTTATCCAGCGTACCGTTCTTCACATAGGACAGGACGGAGTACATCGTGTACAGCTTCAAGCTTCCGACGCGGTAGTTGTTGTACCATTCTCTCGCTGCATCCAGTTGTTCATGGTCGAGCAGCTCGCATGCCTCCTCCTCTGTCAGGGAGAAGTCGCCGTCGAACGCGCTTGGCCTGAACACGTCGTAGACGTCAAGGTTGTTCAGCCCGCTCAGCAGGCTTTCCTGGGAAATCCTGCTGACGCCTACAATAATGCCTTTTTCCAGATGGTGGTTGTCTTTCAAGGCAATCTCGAACACGCTTTTCAACCATTCCTTGATCGTCTCATATTCGGAGGAAGAGATGTTGTCCATCAGGAGCTTGTCATACTCATCGATCAATACGTAGGGTCTTATGCCATACGCTTCATGGATATCTTCAATCAGAGAATAGAGCGCTCTAGGCGATGCTTTGGTGGTGCCGCTCAGGTAAGGCTGCAGAGACTCTCCAACTTGGTCGTTCCTCAGGTACTTGCGAGCGTTCTTCCTTATTATCTCCCTTAGGACCTCGTCGTAGTCTGCGCGGCCCAGGTCTTTGAAACTCAGGTATATAGCGGGAGCGCTGTTTATCCTCCCGAACGCGTGGCTTCCTTCGATGTACAGCCCCTTGAACAGCTCCCTAGTGTCCTGCTTGCAGTCCAGGAACATCCGCAACATGTCGAGGTTCAGGCTTTTCCCGTTCCTCCTTGGACGGGTGATAAGCAGCACGCTCGATGCTTCGTCAAGGACGTGCTCGATGAACCTCGTCTTGTCTACATATAAGTTCCCATTCTCAATAAACCTTTCAAACTCGCTGCTGCTCAGATTGATTCGTGCCCTGTCCCCAAAAATTCTCCGCATCGCTCGGCCCTCCAGCATTATCCGCTCGCCAAAACTTGTCATTGCCACAGCAGGCAGTATACCATAGCCTCACGGATATTTCTACCTATCATTGGGACACCGTTTTTTTACGTTTTTTCTACGTATGAATGCTTTTTCGTTAAGAATATTACTATAGGATTATAGTATCGGAAACAGGTTCCCGAATGTGTGAGCCGGGACGGCTGCAGCAGCAGATTATCCACTTTACTGTTTCAGAGATTTCCGGTGTCACAAATTTCTTGTTGACAAGCCTTGTTTGTCCGCTGTATAATCGGAATCGCAAATTGAATATTAAATGATGGTGCGCATTGCGGGGCAAGTTTCATATAGCACCCGCCATGCGAGAATAGGGAATCAGGTGTAAATCCTGAGCAGTCCTGCTGCCGTAATGACAATGCAGGTTTCATGCGCCAGCTGTTTCAGCTTGCGCGGCCATTGGGCGACCAGCGCCCGAGAAGGCGAAGCCTTTGCGATATTGTCTGAGCCGGAAGACCTGCCTCATTTTAGCGGCTTGCGCCGTTTCTCATGATGTTCCCACAGTGAATGGGGCCGTTGTGGTCATCGTAGACTTAGGTCTATTTGCGCGAGCGGCATGAATATGCCGCTTTTTTGCATGGCCGGACATTGATCTGTAGCCGGGAACGGAGAATTTTATGTCTATAGAAAAAATTTCACAGTATGTGTCGCAAATCAAGCAACTCGACGCGAACGCAATGGCTCGTGCGAGGGAGCGGTTGGTCGCTCTCGCAAAACCTCCGGGAAGCCTTGGGAGGCTCGAGGACATCGCCGCGCTCCTCTCGGGCATGAGCGGGGAGATGTTTTATGATTCGAGCAAGCGCTGCGTCATCGTCATGTCTTCGGACAACGGGGTCTATGAAGAAGGCGTGGCATCGACGCCGCAGTCGGTCACATATTCGCAGACAGTCAACTTTGCAAAGGGGCTTACGGGGGTCGCCGTCATAGCAAAGCAGTTCAATGCAGACTTGATCATCGTCGATGTCGGGGTGAATGCAGATATCGACCATCCGCTTGTTATAAACAGAAAAATCAGAAAATCCACATGGAACATCGCAAAAGGACCGGCGATGACGAGGGACGAGGCGGCGGAGGCGGTGCTTGCGGGCATCGAGACTGCGGCCGTCGCTGCTATGAACGGTTATAAGATGATAGGCGTCGGCGAGATGGGCATCGCCAACACGACGACTTCCGCGGCGGTCTTGTGCGCGTTGGCCGGAGTGTCAGCGGAGGAAGCCGCAGGGAAGGGCGCGGGGCTGGGCGAGGATGCTTATAAGCACAAGATCGACGTGATCAAGACCGCGCTCGATGTAAACAAGCCGGATAGCCGCGATCCGATCGACGTTTTGGCCAAGGTTGGCGGTTTTGACATCGCCGCGATGGCGGGGGTTTATATCGGCGGAGCTTTGAAGGGCATCCCGATGGTTATCGACGGGTTTATTTCAATGGTCGCCGCGCTTGTCGCTGCAAGGCTCGCGCCGGTTTCGAAAGACTACATGCTTGCCTCGCATTCATCATATGAACAGGGGTTCGCGCACGCGGCGAACGCCCTAGAGATGAGGACTTATCTTGATCTTGAGATGCGGCTCGGCGAGGGGAGCGGCTGTCCGATCATGTTCGCCGTGGTCGATGCGGCTTGCGCGGTGATGCGTAACATGGCGACATTTGAAGAAGCGGAGATCAACGACGATTATGTCGAGGAGCTGACGCGCGGCGACATGTTTACGGTGTGATGCTGCAATTCATCGGGTACTTGAACGAGTGGTATTCCTGCGGCTTTTCGCCTTGGCATCCATAAAAATTCATTATTAGATTTGTGCAGTTATTTTGGAAATGGACTACTAGGGAGCCGCCGGTTGCGGTTTGGCTACGCGAGATTAGTGTAGGGGGGCGGCCATCAATGCGCATTTTAATATCGGGTGGCTGCAAAAACGGAAAGTCGTATTTCGCCCAACGCCTTGCCTCCGAGCAGGGGGCGCACCCCCTCTATTACGTCGCAACGATGAGGTCTGTGGACAGCGAAGACGACGCGCGCATCGAGAGGCATAGAGCAGAGAGGGACGGCTGGGGTTACATTACAATTGAGCAGCCGACGAATATTGAAGAGATACTGTCCAAATGCGACCATGCGGGCTCGTTCCTGCTTGACAGCTTGACCGCACTGCTCGCCAACGAGATGTTCCCTTCCTATGAGAACGCTAACGCTGGTGCGGCGGAAGACATCATTCTTGGGCTGCGCCGGGTTTTGCGCGAAACAGAAAATATTGTGATTGTTTCTGACTACATTTATAGCGATGCCGCGATATACGACCCGCTTACGGAGCTATACCGGAAATCGTTGGCAGCGATAGACCGCGAAGCAGCGCGGCTGTGTGATGTCGTGCTGGAAATAGCGTATACGGGAGCTATTGTGCATAAAGGCAAGCCGGGGCGGATGGTCGAGGATATATGAAAAAGGTTTTAAAGGCTTTTTATATGACATTCGGCATGTTTTGCGCCATACCTCTGCCTAAGTTTTTTTGGGACGAGAGCTGCGCGGACTTGATGATGCCTTGCTTTCCTGTCGTTGGGCTGATTATTGGCGCGGTTTGGTGGGGCGCTGCAGAGCTTTTGGCTTATATCAGCATCCATGTCATGCTGGCCGCTGCTGCGCTGACTGTCATCACGCTCTTCGCTGCGGGGCTGATCCATCTTGATGGGTTTATGGACACGTGCGACGCGGTGCTTTCGAGGCGGCCGCTAGAGGACAAGGTGCGCATTTTAAAGGATTCGCATACGGGCTCCTTCGCGGTCATCATGCTTGTTGGATTATTTGTCGTGCAATTCGCTTCGATATTTACGTTGTTGGACGCTAGAGGCGTGCTGACGGCCGCGAACGGGTCGCTGATGGGAGCTAGAAGCGCGCTAGCAGCCGCGAACGGATCGCTGTTGGACACGCATGGATCATTTGCGCCGCTTTTGTTACTGCCTGTCGTCTCGAGATGCTGTTCAGCGATATCGATGATGTGTTTGAAACCCGCGCCGCACAGCGGTTATGCAAATATGTTCAGGAAGAAAACCGGCGGTTTTCGCATAGCGTTTGTATGCGTGCTCGCGGCTTTCGCGGTCGGCGCGATGTATTTGCTTGTTGGTTGGGGCGGAGTAATTGCGGCAGCGGCTGAGCTCGTCGGTTATGCGTTGACGATCGCCGGCATGTGCAGGACGTTCAAAGGGGTTTCGGGCGATTTGGCGGGGTTTTCCTTGGTCGTGGGCGAGCTTTGCGGCATTATCGCGCTTGCCGTCGTCTGATGTTTTTGCGTATGGCGGCGAAATGGCGGCAGATTGCCGCCGCTACGAGAAACGTCCGGGTGCTTAACGAAGATGTGGCGGCAGAAT
>WRMX01000160.1 GCA_009776905.1 Oscillospiraceae bacterium | reverse complement strand
CCCGGTGATTTCCCGATTTTTGACGATTTATACGATAATCTGCTGGCGACATTCCAGTCAACTCAAAGCGAATTCGGCAAAAACAATCTGAGGATACTGCTTACACATATTTCAAAATTCACGGGGAACGGGCGAAACGCGCGCCTGTGGAACGGGGAGGCGACTCTGGCAACAAAAGAAAACTTCGTCGTTTTCAATTTCCAAACCCTGCTGTCGAACAGAAACCAAACTGTCGCTAATGCGCAAATGCTGCTGATTTTGAGGTGGCTGGATAACGAGATCATCAAAAACCGCGACTACAACCAGAAATTCAAAGCAAACAGGAAAATCATAATAGTCGTCGACGAGGCGCATGTTTTCATCGACACAAAGCACCCCGTCGCGCTGGATTTTATGTTCCAACTGGCAAAGCGCATACGAAAATACAATGGCATGCAGATTGTCATCACGCAGAATATCAAAGACTTCGTGGGGAGCGAGGAAATCGCGAGGAAATCCACGGCAATCATCAATGCCAGCCAGTACTCTTTTATTTTTGCGTTGGCGCCCAACGACATGCACGATTTGTGCAAGCTCTATGAAAAGGCGGGGGCTATCAACGAGAGTGAGCAGGAGGAAATAATCAACAACGGGCGCGGGCAGGCGTTTGTCGTCACAAGCCCGGGCAACCGCACTTATGTCAACGTCGTCGCATCTGATGAACTGCAGCAGTTGTTTTAAGGAGNATACGTTATGACCATTACAAAAACCGTAAAAGAAAACGNAATCATCTATGCGCTCGAAGGGCGGCTTGACGCAGTTTCAAGCCCGGAACTTGAAAGCGAATTGGAAGCAGAGTTTGAAGGCGGCGTCCAAAACATTACTCTGGATATCAATCAGGTGCAGTATATCAGCAGCGCAGGGCTTCGCGTCTTTCTGGTCGCCCACAAAAAGTGTATAAAAAACAGCAAAGCTTTCAGCATCACCGGCGCCAATCAAGCTGTGCGCGAGATTCTTGACATCACCGGCTATTCGGCGATGCTGAACATTGTGTAGGTTTGCACTGAAATGAGCGACGACAATGTATTCATAAGCTCCATATACGGGCGACACCTCATATCATCAATGCTTGCAATATTGGGCAGCGTACTCGGGCAAATCGTAAGCGCAGTCATCATTGGGCACGCGCTTGGCCCGGGAGAACTGTCTGTTATTGGCATTACACTGCCCGTCTACTATGTATTTGCTACTGCAGGAGCGCTTTTGGGAGTGGGGGGCACGGCGGTCTGCGCCCGGCTGATCGGGCAAAGCCGTTTTGAGGAGAGTCGGCACGCATTTATCGCTACCTACCTGATGACACTGGCGACAGCCGCCGTCCTGAGCGCCGGAATATTCGTTTTTGCAAATCAGACCACAGTTCTATTAGGCTTGTCCTCCGATATGGACGTATTCCCGAAGGTCAGGGAATATGTGCGGGTACTGTCTGCCGGCGGATTGTTCATCATGAGCATCTATCCTGCATTCAACCTGTTGCGCCTTGACGGGCGCTACAAAGCCACCGCCTCAATTTTTTTTGTGATGTCAGGAGCAAACATTATCGTCAGTTGTTTCTTGGTGGTTTCGCTTGGTATTGGCATTACCGGCGCTGCTGTGGGCACAGTGTGCGGCGCGGGAGCTTCGGGAATACTGGGCGCGGCGCTGCTGTTCACGAGAAACAGGAGTTTTCGCCATGTCCCACAGGGTATGGGCAAGAAAAAGCTAAATTCGGTTAAATTCAGCCGGATGGCGCTGGATATAATTGTTTCCGGCAGCCCCAGCGCACTGGAAAACCTATGTATTCTGGCTCGCACCCTAATTATCAACTGGATACTTGTTTCCATGCTCCGCAATATGACAGCCTTGTCCGCCTATAAAGTGACTGACTCGATAAACAGCTTCGCTCAAATTATCATCGCGGGAGTGGCAGGCGCAATGATGCCTTTTGTCGGGGTGCTAAGTACTGAGCGAGACACCAGCAGTATACGTCAGCTTCTATCGTTAGGTTTCAAATGGGGAGGGTTTTTAATTCTTGCGTTTACGGCAAGCTGTCTGATCTTTGCAAAAAGGGCAGCCGGACTTTTCGGAATGGGGGACGGTGTCAATCTCAACATCGCAATCCCTGCCATACGTTTGTTCGTCCTAAGCCTGCCACTGGCGGCGGTAAACAACATATTGGTCTGCCTGTATCAAGCCGGCAGTCTTACAGCTATGGCGAACGCGCTGACCTTCAGCCGCTCATTGCTGTGGGTTGTCCCTGCCGCCCTTATGCTCTCTAAGCGTATCGGGGTCGCCGGCGTGTGGCATTGTTTCTGGATTGCGGAGCTGATTGCGCTTGCTTTCGCTGTTATCCTCAGTGCGTATAGCCGACACAAAAACAAATACAGGTCCAGGCTGTTCCTTCTGGACACAGAAGCCGAGGTCAAGGGGATATACAAATCTTTTTCGGTGAACAATTCGATAGAGTCCATTACTGAAAGCGCCGCAAGTATAAACGATTTTTGCGACGCAAACGGGCTCAGCCCCGGGCAAACTATGGCTATCTCGCTTTCAATCGAGGAAATGCTCGTAATGATATGCCGGCACAGCTTCGCAAAAAGCAGCAATGATACAATGAATGTCCGTATTCTGATTTATGACGGCATGATTGTCCTGCGAATCCGCAACGGCGGCAAGGCTTTTAATCCGGTGGAGTATTACGAGCGGCAGAGCGCTGCCGATAAAGACTACGAGCCGGATATCTTTTCGGACAGCCTTGGTATAGGGATGGTTTTGAAGCTTGCCGAAACTGTGGATTACCGCAATACCTTCGGCGTGAACAATGTGACGATTGTCATTTAGGGAGNATGGATAACAGCGAGGTGAAAATGGATTCTCTTTTTTTTGAGCACTACAAAGGCGAGATTGTANACAGCGGGCAGCGCCTTCGGTTTGAACCTGCCGGCAGGCAAGACATCGGGCGGATTGCCGAATTGTACGCTCAAACCGCCATACACTCCGGGAATTATAAAGAGCGGTTCGAACCGTTCGGCTCAAACAGCTTTGAGAGGCTCGGAGGCATGTTTGCCATACACAGCGAGGACAGCATCCGGGAAGAGCTTGCGGCCGGGAATTCGTTTTTTGCGTCAATAAAAACCGATGATGGCAATATCGTCGCTTTTCTTTGGGTTTCTGNCTCAGACCCGGACTTTCTGCGCTTGGATCCCGCCTTTTTCCCGTCGCTTTCTTGCAAGAGGTACAACGAAATGAGAAATGCGCTGAAAGCCGGCAAGGTCGCTTTNCCGAGAGAAATCATNGTTGCGCCGGAATATCGGGGTGAGGGCATAGCNGATATTTTGTGCTTTNCAGTTTTTNATNCTGCAGACAAGAATGGATATACCTGTTCTCTGGGCGAGGTTTATAAAGTTTTGAGTTATAGAANAGGAAATCTGGAAATGCAAGCCGGCATGCTGAACAAAGGCGGGTTCAATACGATTTCCGGCATGGGCGGCAGATTTATCGGGGCTTTTCCCAATCGTGACATAAAAGCGGGGGATTTGACTGTAACCATAACGCCGCAGGTTTTCGCATTGTGNTACGAAAAAGTATTGCCTATGCTGAGTCGCGCCTTGGACAAAAGTAGCGTGGGTGTGTTTTGGGAGGATTTTCGATGAAGAGCATCAAAACAAGAATACTGCGGTCTTTTCTTGCCGTGTCAGTGATTTCGCTTGCTCTCACAAGCCTGTTTTCCGAGATAAGCATGTTCAGGCTGCGCGACGCAGCAACAAACAGCAACGAGCAAATCGGCAGCCAGGCTGCCGACAGCAGCGAAACCGCGCTGATNGATCAGGCGGTTGCGAATGCTGCCGGACTTGCCGATGCGAATGCGCGTTTCATCAACGGAGAAATCTCCCAAATAGCAACGAGCATGCAAATGATCACCCATTATATCAATTACCTGTACGTTAATGCGGAAGAATTCTCCCCCATACCATTCAACAAAGCATCGGAATGCCCGCCCGGCGTACTTGTCATGCAATGGGGGCTTGCGCCCGGCGTATCAGAGGAGGCCGTGAGGGATGAGCTTTATCTGCACGGGAATATGCAAAGCGTATACGAGGCGGTGATGAAGAGCTGTCCCGCAATATATAGCATTTACATCAGCAGCGAAACCGGCATCAATTCCGGATACGACGCTTTCGCAGAAACAAAGACAGACGTTTTTGAGGGGCGTGACCTGCCCTGGTATGAAAATGCCAGGGACACAGGTGCGCCGGTTATTTCTGAAACGTATCAGGATGTTTTTGGGCGCGGATTGACGGTCTCTATGTCTGCGCCCTGTTACGGGAAAAACGGCGAATTCATTGGCGTCGCCGGATTGGATATTCTAATCGAGGATATGAATGACATGATTCTCCGCACAGTCGTGGGGACAAGCGGTTACGCAATGCTGTTAAAGGGCGATGAAAAAATCATCTCCGCGCCCGGGCTTACCCCGGAAAACGAAACGGACATGGAGCATTTCCTCGGAAGCGCATACAGTGAAATCGACATGGCAATGAGAACTCTGCCAAAAGGTGTAATGCAATCGTCTATCCCTCGCAGAGGAAGAAATCAGAATGTATACATCATCTGGTCGCCGGTGGAGCTTACCGGATGGAATCTTGTATTTGCGCTGCCGACCGCCGACATACTCGCCCCGGCTTATGCTGAGCGTGAAGAGATTGAATTGCTGGCGGACGAAACGACCAGAAATGTAGACAGGCAGATACTATACTCCAACCTGATACTGATTGCCTTGTTTGCGGCGGCAATCCTTTTCGTCATAATAATAACCGCCCGAATATCAGCAAAAATCACCGAACCAATTTCACTGTTGACTCACGAAGTGGAAAGAATCGGGGACGGGCATTTCTCTTATACATCTCAAATACATACAGGCGATGAAGTGGAGGGTTTGAGCCGAAGCTTTGAACGAATGACGGCGGAGCTGCGCAATTATATTGATAATCTCGCACGGGTCACCGCTGAGAAAGAACGCATAGGCGCGGAATTGGACGTCGCGACAAAGATACAGGCCAGCATGCTGCCGTCCATTTTCCCGCCGTTCCCCGAACGGAGCGAGTTTGAATTGTTCGCAAGCATGGATCCCGCAAAAGAGGTCGGCGGAGACTTCTATGATTTTTTCCTGGTCGACGATAATACACTCGCGGTGGTCATAGCCGATGTCTCCGGAAAAGGTGTACCTGC
>WRMX01000159.1 GCA_009776905.1 Oscillospiraceae bacterium | reverse complement strand
CTCAAATGAGGCATCCTTGCCTCAGTTTCGCACCGCTCCGCATCCTTGCTGCGCTAAATGAAGCAAAAATAAACGTCTACCTCACCGGGCGTGAATTGTAGCATCGTCGCCTGAGACGCGGAAGTTTTCCATCATTTCGGACGTGAGGGCAATGTCGCTGTCGGCGGGGGGGATGTCCTCGCGCAAAATCCAGATGGCTTCGGAGAGCTCCTTGTTGTCGATGCTGATGGTAGGGTCGCCGTCGAGGTCGCAATAGAACCCCGACAGGAGCGTCGACGTGAAACCCCAAGGCTGGCTCTTGTAGTATCTGATGTTTTTGACGTGCACTCCCGTTTCTTCAAACACCTCGCGCCTGACGGTGTCCTCCAAGGACTCGCCTATCTCCACGAAGCCCGCCACCAGCGCGTATCTGCGGAAGGGGCGGTCCTTATACCGCGTCACGAGCAGGTATTCGCCGTTTGTGACGGCGACGATGACGACGGGAGAAATCCTGGGGTATATCACGAGGCCGCACTTGGGGCATATGCAGGCGCGCTCTGTTTCGGAATGTATTGTTTCGACTCCGCAGCTTCCGCAGTACCTGTTGCTTTTATACCATAGGTATAGTTCCTGCGCCGTCACGGCGGCGAAGGCCAGGTGGCGCGGGGCGGCCATGCGGAATATACCGCAGTCATGCCATGCGTAGCCTTCGGGGGGCGTCATCTTGTTTTGGGAATATGTCGAGGGCATGAAGAATTTTTCATCGTCGATGGAGAAGAGGTAGAAGAACTCGCCGGAGCTGGGGGTTTTGTCGGTGCTGGAGGCGTGGTCGGAGCTGGGAGCGTGGTCGGTTCCGGTATCGGTGCCGTTGTTGGCATCGGCAGCGGTCTTTAGTTCGCCGTATTTCGGAAAGCGGATTTGCTCGCCGTCCATATGGCAGCAAATTGTGTCGCCGTCGAACGCGAGTATCGTGTCGCCGGGCGCGGGCGTCGTCTTTTCGTATTCGACGCTGTACTTTTTAGGATAAATCTCATGGATCATTTTCGTAAGCTCCTTGTCTTTTTTTGAAAGTATATCATTGAGGCCGATGATTTACAAGAGCAACTTAGAGGCATAAAAGCGTGAAAAAAGTAAAAGAATACAGAGACCCTCACGCTAGATGGTCGAAAAGTATTGTCAACGTTTTGTTGTTTCACAACATATGCATACGACAATGAATACCTATACACTGGCTACATGCGTAGTAACTGGTCACCCCCACCCCCATGACATCCATTAGTTTTCACCGCTGTCATTCTGAGATTTAGCGAAGAATCTTTCTGCACCGATTTTCCCGCGTAAATAAGATTCTTCGGTCGCAAGCTCCCTCAGAATTTCAAAACAAGGAGACCCCCATGACATGTAACCATGCGTTTAGACCTAAATGCTGTTTACATACATTTTGATTGACTAATTTTATGGTATCTAGTATAATCGCGTCATAATTCGACGCTTATGATTGAAATACAGAAGCAGTTCATTCCTGGATTGATGATTTTATAGCTACAGTGTAAAAAAGGTAGATGAGATATATTTCTAACCATGAATCACCTTTAGGTATTGTTTATCAGAAATACCTCAATAGAAAGCAAGTGTGTTAGTATTGGATGATATAAATAGTGTTGCAAAACAAATTGCACAGAAGGACATCGAAGCATATACCTTGCTAGAATCTATTTTGGGGAGACCAAAAAAATATGTTGGCGTTGATCGTTTAGACTATATCGATCATATGTTTGGTGGATATTGTCTTGGTCGCGACATAGCAATTGATTATATGCCGAGCAAAGAGTTACAACATTGGCTTCTCCATACTCAGTCAGCATCCCTGCAAGGTGCATTATCCGGGAGGACGTTATTTTATCGCTGTTATGGGTTTAGACAGCAAGCATTGAACCAATACATAAGATTTCTTTCTGCATCAATACAAAGATGCCTGGATCATGATAGGGAATACGCTATCGATGAAGAACTACGAAGCTATGAAGACAATAATCAGATAATCAAATATGATTGCGAAGATGGCAATATCGAAGACCATAAAAATAGATTAGCCCACGCCGTCATTCAAAGTATAGAGAAGCAACTGCGAGTATGTAAGATTGATTATGATGATATATTGGTTTACGTACGAAAGGAGCGGTTATTCTGCCAAGTACGATTTTTATACCACAGCAAAGATGGATGGGTCGATGACAGCAGCATCATATCAATGAAGGAGTCGCATGAACACTTAATAGCTCTTCATGCAAATGCAAGAAATACGACTACTGAAGCGCTGTGCAATTGTGGATGCCAAGTATACGATTCTATTGGCTACGATGATAACCAATTATCTAGAGATTCGTTCTTTGAGACAATTAGTTTCAATGTAGAATTCAATCAATGGAAGCAAGAATTATTTAGAGACTAGATGAAGAGATTTGTTTCAGCAGTAATGGTAGTAATCGCTATTATGAGCGCATCACCCGCCAGCGCTCCGGAGTGCGCTGCTACAAGCGAGCATGAGGGAGTTTTTAGGGACGCTACTGAAGGTGTCGGTTATAACCCGTACAGAGAATTAAATCCATATGGCATATGGGAGATAACCGATAGCAGCATTGCGAAAAAAAACCCCGCACCTGAGGCAGAACCTTGGCCTGATGCGCCCTTGCAATATGGCAAGCGCATCGTCATAACAGAGGAAACATTTGAGGTTGCTCCATACCCGGGAAAGGACATTAATATTTTGCACTATATAGCAATGGAGTTTATGCCGGTTAGTAGAAATTATATCTGGGGATTTCGCTTTTCGCCGGAAGGGACAAAATTTTTCTGTGACCTTGTTCCAGAGCATACGATGTTAGCCGCATTTTATGAAGATGATATTGACATTAAGTATAAATCGCCATATAGGGAGATTTGGTTTGCTGATTATGATACTGCGCTGTATACGGACTATATGTTCATGTACAAGCTCGAAAGAGTCGAATCATATGAGGTACCGTACTTCATTCCATTCACTGACGTTCCAATAGATGCGTCGTATAGGAAGGACGTCGAGCTAGCATACAAAAATTATTTAATGAATGGAAGAGCGAGGACACTATTCTGCCCTGATGAAAATATCACTTATGCAGAGGCAGTAAAAATCGCAGTATGTGTATGGCAGCTTCTTCGCGCCGGGTTGGTAAATGTGAAAAACAGTAGCCCGGTTTGGTACAAGAGTTTCATGGAAATGGCGCAGATAGTGGGTATAATACTCACAGACATTAGCAGCCGAGCGAACAAACAGATAACGCGAAGGGATTTCGTGAACATTTTATACAATGCGCTTCCGGAAAGCGAGCTTGAAGAGATCAACGAAATCGGAGACGGCTCAATAACAGACATCAATCTCGATCCAGCTTTTCCCATCACGCAAAAAATATACGCATTTTGCCGCGCGGGCTTGATGGCAGTCGATGATGGGTCATTCTATCCGTATGATACGATAACGCGAGGAGAAGCCGCTTCAATTCTGACGAGAATAATGGACAATACAACGCGCATAACAGCATGGTGAAACACGAGAACCGTCCCGCTGTTTTCCCGCTGTTTGGCAATTTACGTGGAAAATCTTGGTTAGATATGAATGAGCATTACTCACACAACTCTTGCGGGAGGTGTTTATGAAAGAGAAAACCATTTCTTTAGTATTATTGGTGGTTACAGTTCTAATGATCCCCATTTTTGCAAGCTGCAATCGTATTTCTCCGGCTCTATCCATAGCGGCCACAACAGAGAATGAAGAATACTTTAACCCAATTGACGAATATTTTTTGCCAAAAATTAATCAATCAACTTCAGAAGTTGAATGCCGAGATTATCAGGATTCCTATAGAGGCGTATGGAAAGAAGAATTTTATAACGTTCTTCAATGGCTCGATAGCAAATGCGTATACCCGGAAGATAGAGAAGATATTGGATTGCTTAAAAATAGCGTTGAAGACTTCATTAATGAATACTACCGGATATTGCTACTAGAGCAATTAGATTTCTACTCAGTAAAACCTGATGAACGCTATATAACTGGAAATGCCTTTAGAAGCGAATGGAACCAAATTCAAGTTGAAATTTATCGTGATGTATGCATCAAGCTTATTACTGACGACTATAAATTTCTAGAACGTGATTATTCAAAGGCTCATTTTGAATAATTGACAATAACAATAGTGAGCGACCTAGAATCAGGATTACATACACACCATACACAAAGTATTACAAGGAGGAAGTTTATCATGTCAAGCAGGAAGTTTTTCTCGCTCGATCACGGCTGCAAGCCGGCAGATTTGAGGATCGAGCCAAAGTCCGCCATTAAGCCAATCGTGTGCATTGACGGCAGCAGCATTGACGGCACCATTTACTATCAAGCGGATTGGATCATGGAGCCGCTTACGCAGGAGGGGCTTGTCAAACACGATTCGGACAAGCTGCTTGTTTTCCTCGGGACCGACCCCGACGACCATGAGGCGCTCGGGGCGGATGTCGAGCTATGGCTCGAAAATGACAAGCTGACGCTCACGGAGACATGCGTCGTGTTTGTGCCGAAGGGCGTCGCGCATGGGCGCATGTCCGTCAAGAACGTGAGACGGCCATTTATCAATTATTTCTGCTTGATGAATTCCAGTTTCTATCAAGCGGAGCCGGCAGAGGCATCTGCCCCCGCCGGCACTTATGCGGGTAACGTGGTCGTGAAATATGAGCCTGTCGATGGGTATCTGCCGCCCGCTCCGGAGGGGTTCCTGACGAGGTTGATTTGGCTCGACGGCGTCAAGCTCGCGGGCGCGCCTTACATGGAGGCCGTGAGGTTCCATACGCGCAACGACGAAGGGCCGGAGATGCACGCGCATGACTTCGACGAGTTGATCGGGTTTTTGGGAATGGATCCGCAAAATCCGGACGAGTTGCATGGGGAGGTCACGCTTTACATCGACGGCGAGACCGTCGGGTTTACGAAGAGCTGCGTGGCGTATATACCGCGCGACATAATGCATAGCCCGATTCTCGTGCCGAGGCTGGATCAGTCCATTTTCCATTTTTCGGGGGGGAATGGCGGAGACTACGCGCGGCGCGATGAGGAGAACAAGGACTCGTTCAGGGCATAGGGGCCAGACCGATTGGCAATATGCATGAATTCGTTGTAGGGCGCGGCTTCCCAGACGCGCCGAAGGTAGGCATTTGCATCAACGGCGCGTCAAGGATGCCGCGCCCTACATACCGGCGCGTCAAGGATGCCGCGCCCTACATACCGGCGCGTCAAGGATGCCGCGCCCTACATAACGGC
>WRMX01000158.1 GCA_009776905.1 Oscillospiraceae bacterium | reverse complement strand
AGTGAGCTTTCGCACTTGTGCGGAAGCGAATGATACGCAGTCCGCGATGACGACTAATGAAGCAAAAATAAACGTCCACCTCACCGGGCGTGAATTGTAACCAGCGCTAAGCAATGGCCACGAAAAGAACAGGTCAATATGTTGAGTTTCAACAACAATATGTTATAATGATTACTTCGTAATCATCATATTTTAATTTTATGTATATCGTCTTGCTCCTGCCTGCGGCAGAACCGCAAGACATGATATAATGATTACTTCGTAATCATCATATTTTAATTTTATGTATATCGTCTTGCTCCTGCCTGCGGCAGAACCGCAAGACATGATATAATGGGTCAGGCAAGCGTATATTCGACGTGATCGTTTAACAGATTATGGAGGTAATTTATGGTAGAAGCGTTTGAGACGTTCCCGCACTTATTAAAGCCACTAAAAATCGGCAATATATTGTTCCGAAACAGGATGTTCTGCGCCCCGACGGGCCACACGGACATCATATATGACGGGCAGCCGAGCATCGATGCGATCATGTATTATGAACGCAAGGCGATGGGCGGCGCCGCGACCGTCACATCGGGCGAGGTTGCAGTCGATCCGGATGAGTTTTTCCCAGGACGATGGCCGTGCGAGATCACAATGCCGAGCAACCACAACTTTGCCCGCCTGGCAACGGCGATATCGGGACATGGGGCGGTCCCCGTCGTCGAGCTTGCATTCACGGGCTTTCGCTCGAGAACGAGGGGAGCGAAGCGTGACGACCCGCCGTGGGGGCCCATCGACACAGTTCTGCATGACGGGCAACGCGTGGTCGCGATGACAGACGAGCGAATATTTGAAGTCATCAAAGGGTTTGGCAAGGCGGCTTTGGCAGCTAAAAAAGCCGGGTTCGGGATGGTTTGCATGCACGCCGCCCACGGCTGGGGGCTACAGCAGTTCATGTCCCCGTTCACAAACACCAGGACGGACGAATGGGGAGGCAATACGGAAAGGCGCTGCCGTTTCACCGTTATGGCTATTGATGAGATCCACAGGCAATGCGGCCGCGACTTCCCGGTCGAGGTCCGCATCAGCGCGACGGAGGTCATACCGAACGGATATGACATCGACGAAGCGGTCCTCATCGCAAAGCAGCTCGACGGGCATGCCGACATCATCCACGTATCCGTGGGCGGCCCGGATACCGACAGCGCGGAGTCGTTCGCGCGGACGCACGTGAGCATGTTTTATCCGCAGGGACGCAATGTCGAATATGCATCTGAAATAAAAAAGCACATGAATTCCTCGCTTGTGGGAGCGGTGGGCGGGTTATTCGATCCGTATTATATGGAACAGATTCTCGCTTCCGGCAAGGCGGACATCGTGCATATAGCGAGGGGGCTGATCTGCGATCCGGATTTGCCGAACAAGGTACGGCAGGGGCGCCCGGAAGATATACGTAAATGCATGCGCTGCCTGAATTGCTACAGCGAGATCATAAACCATGGAGACTTTTTCTGCGCTTTGAATCCGGAGGTCAGCAGGGAGCGCGAGGTCTATTATTCGCTGCCCGCGCCAATGAAAAAACGTGTGCTCGTTATCGGCGGCGGCATCGCCGGCATGCAGGCCGCGCTCACCGCAGCTCGCGGGGGGCATGAGGTCGTTTTGTGCGAGAGGGGTGCGGAGCTCGGAGGGCGGATCCTTTGCGAGAGGGAAGTGCCGTTCAAGAAGAACCTGCACGATTACATTCTACAGCAAGGCGCGCTGCTCTCGAAGGCAGGCGTCGATGTGCGCTTGAACACGGATGTGACGTATGATTACGCTCTGCAGGAGTCGCCCGACGTCATCATCGCTGCCATTGGATCCGAGCCTGTCGTGCCTGATTTGCCGGGCATTGACGGGCAGAATGTCCATCAGGCCGTCGATGTTTTTGCTAATCCTTCATTGGCAAAGGGGAAGACCATGATTCTCGGTGGAGGCTTTGTCGGTACTGAGCTTGCGATTTATCTCAAGAGCTGCTTTGGAATCGATGTGGAGATCGTCGAAATGGGCGGCGAGATCAGCGATGGCGGAAACGACCATCATATGTGGACGATTGAGGATATGCTGGAGCAGCACGAGATTCCTTTGCATTTTCATACCAAGGCAGTGCGCATTGATGATGCAGGCGTCGTGTGCGAGGGGCCTGGCGGCACGTCTCCCGGCGGCGAGGTTGGGAGCGGTAATGATCGTGGTGTCTCCGATGGCGCTGATGCTCGTGGCAGCGAGGTCGTTTTTCGTGCGGACACTGTCATTTATGCTGTGGGTATGAGGCCGCTTTGGGATGACGCGCTTGTTTTTGAGAAGTGTGCCGGGGCTTTTCATATGGTGGGGGAGTGCCGGAAGGCCGCGAACATTCTGTTTGCGACGTCGTCCGCTTTTGTTGCGGCGCGGCACATCGGCAGGCATTGAAAATGCCTGTTGAATAAATTCGTTTGTAAAGCGTCCTTTGTGCAGCAAGGACTAACAGACCCCCCAAAAATAATCATTGCCCCCATAAACGTGAAAGAACAGGCAAAAAGCAAGCATTATTCCGAAAAGCGCCTCCTATTCCGTTGGGCGCACCCGGCGCCTCGACCCCCAAACGCCAATCATGCCGACATGACTTGCTCCCCGCCCGCCCCGCGAGCCGCCGGCCAACTGCGCAGGTACGCCAATAAAGACATGGGCACAAGATACGGTGCTGTGTTGCCGAATGTGGTAGTATGGGGATTAGTCATAGACAAGCTCCGCGCAGATTATCTCGTGTGCCTGTTCTCTGTCCGCGATTGTCCGCAAGCTGTAGAGAAGTTTATNTTTGAACTCCTGCAAACATCCAGCTAGGCGCGGAGCCGCACNAATGCGAGGTGCGGTTGCCGTTTGAATTTTGAAACTCAAAATTATAAATATATCAGAAGTTTTTGAGTTACAAACTCAAAACTATGTGCAATAGAAAATTATGGATATATAAACTGGATGTGCTATATTGCTAGTCGGAAACCCCGCTTGATTTTTGTGATCCGCTGCCATGGTATCTTTGACTACGCGTACAACAGTCTGGTTCACCAGGGCAGCTTTGATCTGCTTTGTGGTCGCGCAGCTATTTACCATTACGCCACTTGGCCATGAGAGCATTGGAGAGATGAAAAATGAAGAACAGTGATCGAGAACGGATGCTGTCAGGGGATCAAGAGCCGACGACGGATACGGTCGTCCGGGATGAACCTGAGGTATCCGAAGATTCGGAAAAGCTGCACCTGCACCTGATGCTTGAACATAGTGGACGATGCGTTCCCAATGGTCAGGACGACGACGGTGTCTTCTTTTGTAGCGAAACGGTCTGTGTTGCGCCATCATATTCTATCTCCGCGCCCATTTCCTCGAAAATGGCGCGAACTGGAACAATCGTCCTGCTATTCACAATCTGCGGCGGTACGTCAAAGGCGAGTGTTTTTCCATAACACGAACGCAATGGCGCTTGGCAAGTTAAAGGGCGGGGCCACGACGCATTTCGCGGCGCTGACCAGGCTGGACATGCCGCGCGCCGGATAGCTACGGGCGACAACCGAATACGATAATGAACCGCTGAGTTTCCACCGAGGCTTGGTATGCGTCGCCCTGCCGGGGCGGGCGATTAGCTTTATGGATTAGTCAAGCGCTGACGGGGTGGGGCAGGGCGGCGCGTAGTCCTTTGTACCTTGGAAATACGTGCACAATATGTGGCAGAGAGGCCGCAAACGATATTGCCTGTTTTTTTCCTATTGTCGTTTTGAGATTATTATGGTAATATTATCCAACAGTATCGCTGCAGCCGCAGCGGAAAGGATTGGTTACACATGGAATTTTTTGATCTCGTGAAAGCGCGCTATAGTTACAGAGGCGAGTTTGAATCTACCCCGGTGCCAAAAGAGGACTTGGAGAAAATCGTTACTGCCGGCATTCATGCGCCCAGCGCGGGCAATGCCCAGAGCCAACGCTTTTATATCGTGACGAGCGATGAGATGCTGGCAAAAATCCGCGAGGTTTTCAACCACAAGGGCGTCGATACCGCCCCCGCGCTCATATTGCTGGTGTCCAAACTGTTGAAGTTCGGCCCGGAGGGGCGAGACAGCGTTTTTGAGCTACAAGACTACGGCGCAGCGGCGCAGAACGTGTTGCTTGCGATTGCCGATCTTGGCTATACGACCGTTTGGACTGATGGACAGACGAACTTCAACAAGGATTTCCAGGAGAAAATCAGCGCAATCCTGGAGCTGCCGGAAGATACCAAGGTGCGAGCGGTGCTGCCTGTCGGCATTCCAAAAGACAAGGGTGGCGCGCAGCCCCCGCGCAAGCCTTTCGACGAGCTTGTGAAGTTTTTATGACGATTGAAAAGCGGCTGTTCGGCTACACGGCCGAATCCGAAGCCGTCGAATGTTACCGGCTCAGCGACGGCGATATGTCTGCGGAAATTTTGACGCTTGGCGGCATAATCCGCAGCATTGTCGTCCCCGTGGCCGGCGAACGGCGCGATATCGCCCTTGGTTTCGATGATGTCGCGTCATACGAGGCGCAAAGCTGTTATATCGGGGCGCTCATCGGCAGGGTGGCCAACCGTGTCGGAAATGCCCGCTTTTCCCTGGATGATAAGGAATATTCGCTCGAGGCCAACGACGGCCCGAATTGCCTGCATGGCGGCGTTCGCGGCTTTGACAAGCGGGTTTGGGCGGCGAAGGTCGATGTGGACGCTCTTGTGCTATCTTTGTCCAGCCCGAACGGAGACTGCGGTTTTCCCGGCACCATGTCGGTTGAGGTACGGTATGGCTTGCGCGATTCGACGCTGTCCATCGAATATATCGCCACTTGCGACAAGGATACGCCGGTCAATTTGACGAACCATTGCTATTTCAACCTTTGCGGCCACGATTCCGGAAGCGTTGAAAATCATAGTATTACAATTTACGCCGATGAATATACCCCGATTGACGATTTGCTCATACCGACGGGGGAGGTTCATGGCGTTGCGGGGACGCCTTTTGACCTCCGCGTTGCCAAGGAGATACGCGAAGGGCTGGCTGATGCGCATCCACAGATTGCCTTGGGCGGCGGATATGACCATAATTTCGTTCTTTCGCGTGACAAGTACCACGAATTGGCGCCTGCCGCCGTTCTGGAATGCGGCGGCTTGCGCATGGTCTGCTCGACGACCCAGCCCGGCTTGCAGTTTTATAGCGGGAATTTCCTCACGGCGATGGAGGGGAAGGCGCATTCGGACATTGAGCGCGACGGCGAAGGATCGGACGGGCACGGTGCGTCAGGCATCGGTGTGAGAACAGGCGACGGCGAAGGATCGGGCGACGGCGAAGG
>WRMX01000157.1 GCA_009776905.1 Oscillospiraceae bacterium | reverse complement strand
CCCCGGCGGCTCCGGCGGCTCCGGCGGCTCCGGCGGCTCCGGTGACTCCGACAGCGCAACCCCCGGCGGCTCATTTCCCAAGAGGGAAATCACGATAGCTCAATCCGAAGAGGAACGAATCCCGCTCCCATTCCCGTTGGCCGGCGACACGCTCGTCGACGGCAGCAAGTTTGCAGACACGTTCGATTTCAGCTACACGCCGTTCACAGAAGGCATGGCCAAAACATATGAAGTATTCTACACGTTATATTCGACATAATAGCCTGTAGCACCTAAAAGCTTACAATCCTTGCAGCATCTTTTTCCGCCTGACTTCGTTTAGAACCCTTAAAAGGCCAAGGGGTTTACGGTGCTTTTGCTAATTTGGTATTTCCCATTGTAATTGTCCGCCAAGTGATTGGTAATCGTTAAAGAATCCGGGGTACGATTTATTCACCGCTTCTGTTCCGCTGATGATAATTGGTGATGTACATATTGATGCAGCTAGAGCGGCTGCCATTACGATCCTATGGTCGCCAAAGGATGAGGCGGCGCCGCCCAATAGCGCGGGGCTGCCGTTGATTGTTTGACAGCCGGACAGGGCGGGGTCGCCGTTGGTTGTCAGCCCGTCATCCGTTTCGCAAGCATCCCCCCCAAGGGCGCGCAAGGTCGCTGTAATGGCTTCCAACCTGTTGCTTTCTTTGGCGCGCAGCCTCTGCGCGTTGTGTACGACCGTCGTGCCCTCAGCGGCTGCGGCTACGACGGCAAGCACGGGGACGAGGTCGGGAATGTCGCCCGCATCTATTTCGATTCCATGCAAATCGCCGCGCGAGACGGCCACGCTGGAATCGGAAATTTTTATGTCTGCGCCGAATCGAGAGAGAATCTCCGTGACAGCACGGTCGCCTTGGCGCGAGCGCGGGTTCAGATTCTCGCATGTGACTCCCTTGGAGCTGAGCGCTCCCGCGCAAAGCCATACTGCTGCGTTTGACCAATCGCCTTCGACCTCGATATGTCCGGGCGAAACATATTTTTGTTTGCCGGGTATATAAAAAGCATTCTCGGAACGTTTGATGAGTATATTGAATGCTTCCAACGTGCTCAGCGTCATTTCGACATATGAGAATGATTCAGCGCGCCCCGTCAGATGGAGCTCGCTGTCTTTGTCGAGCAAAGGCAGGGCGAAAAGGAGGCCGCTTATAAACTGTGAAGATACCCCGGCATCCAGCATGTATCGGCCGGGCGTGAGTTGCCCGGATATGTTGAATGGAACGGTGCCTTGCGGGGAGAGGTTGCATCCGTGCTTTGCCAATTCTTCGTATAACGGGGACAATGGGCGTTGCGGGAGGCGGCCTTTCGGCATGAAGGAGGCGCTGCGCCCGAGCGCGCCCGTTATCGCGAGGAGAAAACGGAACGTGCTTCCGCTTTCTGCGCAGGGCAGGGAGGGGGAAGCCATTTGCGTTGTACGAGCAATGCCTCGTTCGACAAGATATCCATCGCTGTTGCGCATGATTTTTGCGCCAAGCGCCGTCAAACAGTCGACGGTAGCTGCGATGTCGTCGGATTCGCTTTCGCATTGGATATGCGTCTTGCCTTCTGCGAGAGCTGCGCAGATGAGGGCTCTGTGCGCTTGTGANTTGGACGGAATCGCGCGTATGTTTCCGAACAGCTCCCTTGGCTCAATTCTTATNTCCATTTCATCAATCCTGCATTCCGAGATGGATGAAAGCGGCGAGGTCCTCCATGCTGAAACTCTTTATGGCGCATTTGCCGATTTTCTCCGGCAAAATCAATGAAATTCCTGCGCTATTGCGCTTTTTATCGACGAAGGCGGCTTGAATGAGCCTGTCCGGAGGAATATCCGTCTCTATTGGCAAACCATGCCGCCTTATCATATCGACGATTTCCATATAGCAATCCTCGCCGCAAATCCCCATGCGATACGCCCCGCGCGCGCTGATGGCCATTCCGATTGCGACGGCTCTGCCGTGCGTCATCATATAATTGCTGCCCGCCTCGATGCCGTGTCCGATCGTATGGCCAAAATTCAATATCTGTCGTATCCCTGTGTCGCGTTCGTCGGCCATGACAATATCGCTTTTGATCGTTATATTCATCGTGACGATATCTTCGAGCTGCGGCTTGATCGGACGTTTGAGAAGGTTGAATAATTCCTCGCTCAGGATTATTCCATGCTTGATGATTTCCGCGCAGCCGTCGGTAAATGTTTCTTCCGGCAGTGTTGCCAGCGTGCTGATGTCGCAGACGACGACGTCAGGCTGGTAGAAAGCGCCGACCTGGTTTTTGCCGGATGGCAGATCGATGGCCGTCTTGCCGCCTACCGATGAATCTACCATCGCGAGCAGTGTAGTCGGGATTTGCGCGAATCGTATGCCGCGCATGTACGTGGCCGCTGCAAACCCGGCAAGGTCGCCGACGACGCCGCCTCCCACCGCCGCAACGATGTCGGAGCGCGTGAGCCCGGCCGCTGCCATTGCGGACAGGAGCGCAATATATGTGTCCATGCTTTTTGACTGCTCGCCGCGCGGGAATGTAAACACAGAAGCGGCATAGCCCGATTCTATCATCGCATTTTCAACAGTTTTTCCATACAGGCCGCCGACCATGTCGTCCGTCACTATCAAAACTCTTTCTCCCCCGCACGCAGCCGCGACCGTTTGGCCTATCTGCGCGAGTAGATTCTCGCCGACATGGACTTCATAAGATTTTGACGCTGCGACGCTAACTTTTCTCATCTGCGATCGACCTCCTCTTTCAGCCGCTTGCCGTCCAGGAGAAGGAGGCGCAGCCTGTCGTATTCTTCATTTTGCAGAGCCTCCCTGTATTCAGCGAGCGAGGCCATCAATAAATCCAATTCTGACAATAAATTGGTTTTATTCTCCATGAAAAGCTCCGCCCACATCGATTCGTTCAGCCATGCGACTCGCGTCAAATCCTTGTAACTGCCAGCCGAAAAGCCTTTATGCTCGCGGACTGTCGGGCTTTTTATATATGCGTTCGACACGAGATGCGCCAGTTGCGAGGTGTATGCGATCATTTCATCGTGCCTTTTTGCCGTTGTGATGGTCATGTTGCCGAAGCATGCAGGAGCGAGCAGCTCCTTGATTTTTTCAAAGAAGAGTATGTCGTCGTATTTGGGCGGCACGATTATCATTGATGCGCCTTTGAAGAGGTTCGCCTTGCTGTATTTGAATCCGGACTGTTCTATGCCGGCCATCGGATGCCCGCCGACGTATGTGAACCCATATCGCGCCGCTGCCTCGAAGCCGCAGGCGCATATGCTTTGCTTCGTGCCGCAGCAGTCGATGACTGTTGTTTGCGGCGAGAACCGGCTTGCGTTGCTTTGGATGAACTCTATTGCCGCGCGGGGGTATATCGCGATGAGGATCAGTTCGCATTTGGTGATGGTGTCATCATCAAGCAGCGCGTCCACCGCTCCCGAGAGCCGAGCGAACTCGTATATGCTTTCGTCGATTTCCTTGGCATATACCGTGTGCCCTGATGCTTTATATGCTTTGGCGAACGATCCGCCTATGAGGCCGAGTCCAATTATTCCTACGTTCATAATGGCGTCAGATCCTTTCTTGATAGCGGCTGTGATGTGGGGTGCGTGATGCTTTGGCGCTTGGGCGTTTGGGCGTTTGAGCGTTGGCGGGTCGGTGCTTGATGCGTTGACAGATTGGCACATTGGGGTGTCGCGCATTGGGGTGTCGCAACTTGACGTGGCATATTCGCGCATTGGCGCTTGGCGCATGGCGCTACAACGAGACGACGACCTCGCGAATCCGCAAGACTCTGTCCGCGATATCGGCAAACTGCTCCGGCGTGAGCGATTGCGCGCCGTCGCATAGAGCGTTGGGCGGATCGTTGTGTACCTCGATGATCAGCCCGTCCGCGCCGCTTGCGACAGCGGCCAGCGCCATCGGCTTCACAAAGCGCGATACTCCGATTGCGTGGCTGGGGTCGATTATAATTGGGAGGTGCGTTAGTTCGCGCAGGACGGGCACGGCGGATAAATCAAGAGTGTTGCGGGTGTATGTTTCAAACGTCCTGATTCCTCTTTCGCATAGGATTATATTTGGATTGCCTTCTGCCATGATGTATTCCGCGCTCATCAGCAGCTCCGTCAGGGTATTCATAAACCCGCGTTTGAGCAATATCGGCTTATTGATGTGGCCCAGCTCTTTTAGCAATTCGAAGTTTTGCATGTTGCGGGCTCCGACTTGGATGACGTCGACGTTCTCAAAAAGGGGAAGGTGCGTGGCGCTCATGATTTCCGTGACTACGGGCAGTCCGGTCATGGATTTTGCTTCCAGGAGGAGGTCGATGCCGTCGGCGCGCAATCCTTGAAAATCATACGGCGACGTGCGCGGCTTGAATGCGCCTCCGCGCAAGAGGGTGGCTCCGGAGGCTTTGACGCTTTTTGCGATGCTTGATATCTGCTCCGATGATTCGACGGAACAAGGGCCTGCGATTATGTGGAAGCTCCCGCCGCCTATCTTCAGACCGCCGATGTTGACGACGGTGTCGTCGGGGTGGAATTTTCTGTTGACTCCTTTGAACGGTTCCGTGATGCGTTTGACCGATTCGACGATTTCGAGGCTTTCAAGCAGGTCGATGTCCACATTCGTCGTGTCGCCGATGAGGCCGATGATTGTTTGGAATTCGCCTTCTGATAAGTGGGTTTTGAGGCCGCGCGCGTGAAACCATGCTATCAGGCCTTCGACTTGCTGCTTGCTTGCGCCATGCTTTACGACTGCTACCATTTTTGTCATTCCTTTCGTTTTGTGCTGGAGACTGTTGTTTGTTATGGAGCGCTCTTGGAGAGGTGGAGCGCATTTTTTTTGGGGGGGGGGATGGCCATGGAGCGGGGGAGAGCTCTTGGGCGGGAACGCTGTTTGAGAAGTGCGGCCATGGGGGAAGCGGCCATGGAAGGGAGCGTTGCTGTAGGAGGCGTTCAGGCCGATGTGGCGATATGACTGCGAAAATGTCGCTCATGCAAAAAGCGCCCTGCAGCGATTTCACTGCGGGCGCTCTACCTTCCGATGCTCTATGAGGTGTGGCTTATTTTTTTGCAGATGAAATCACTTTTACTTGTCGGTAAAAGTAATAGTAATATTCTGCTGCAAAAATATGATCCATTTTCTACATTTTCTACCTTTCGGGCTGTTTACTAAAAGTGAGTATATACCCGGGCGTTTGAAATGTCAACAAGCAATTTTGTGACAATTTCGTTATATTAATTACCGCATACAATTCACGCCCTTGCGCTCGGCAGACGTTTTTTTTGCTTCATTTGTGCTCAAATGAGGCATCCTTGCCTCAGTTTCGCACCGCACCTCTCACTTCACTGCGGACTCGCGCCGCACTTCGTTTGCGCTTG
>WRMX01000156.1 GCA_009776905.1 Oscillospiraceae bacterium | reverse complement strand
AAATAACCCTGCTCTTTCCAATACTCGAACGGATAACTGCCTTCGCCGATGTATCTTCTGATGATAAACTTGAAAACGTAAAACATGAAAACAGAAGATATACGTGAGTGTTTGACCTTTGTTCCGCGAAAGTGATTTGCAGCTTTTCGGAGTCTTCGGTCAATCCCTTTCTGCTTATTCATTGGCATTTTGTCCCACTTGTCCGTGAACAACCTTATGCCAATCGAATAGACGCGGTTCACGCCCCAATTATGCAAAAATCTCCTTATGAGCTTTATTGCTGCCGAAGAGCCTGAACCTGTAGTGATAATGAACGCTCTTTTTTGAAATACTTCTTTTCGCGGAGCGACATTCATGGTGAGAAAATCCAGATGGTCAAGCAGGTTCTTCATTGCCCCCGACATATTGCAGGCATAATGCGGGGTAGTGAAAACCATGGCATCGGACTTCAGTATTGATGTTAAAATAGGTTCGACATGTTCAGCATGGGGGCAACTGCTATTTGGGTTGCCTAAACACTTCTGGCAGCCCGTGCAAAACTCCGGCAAAGCCTTTGGAAGATAAAACTCCGTGATATTCACATTCCCGAGTTTTTTCAGTTCTTCCGTGAACACCGTCGTCGCTGTGTATGTGTTACCCTTTCGCGGGCTTCCGTGAAAGACAGTTACATCCAATCCAAGCCCCTCCCTACTTTTGTTTGCGTTTTGAGTCCGTCAGTTGCTATTGCTTTGACAACTGAATGTTTCAAACGGCGGTCGATACTCCATAACGTCAGAAATAAGGCTTTCCATTGTAACATTGAGTGTTTTCGCAAGTTTGTAAATCGTTTCGCCGGAACAGTTTTCAATTTTCGCCTTGCCAGAGCATATGTCCGTCATCGTGGTTTGCGGTATACCTGCCTGTTTTGCTGCCCTATATCTCGTAATGCCTCGTTGGGCGATTAACGTGTTGATGTCCATTTCAATTCACCTCCCATATATTATATCGGATAACCGACATAATGTCAATTGGTTTATGGAATATAGTGTGTTTATGGAATATAGTGTCCATATATCGTGGTTTTGCCAATATCGTCTAAAGCAAAAACCAATATGTGCTTCATATGATGAGCTTGATGATTTCCGCAACAGGGATAATCAATACAGCAAATCCGAGGGCTATCAGCAGATGCGCTCCTGTCAACGCTTCAAGAGAGAAGGCATAGTTTATGCCGGGAACATATACGGCGCAGAGGGTAAGCGCCACGCTCAGAGCCACAGCGCCCCACAGCATATAGTTTTGGCGTTTCATCGCAAAAAGGGAGTGGATTCGAGAACGCATATTGAGCGACTGGAGCGCCTCACATATGGAAAGGGTCACGAAAGCCATTGTGATTCCGTATTCGCCTCCTCCGCCCGTAAAGTAGCTGAGTACGGNAAAGAGGGCGATAAACGCGCCCTGCAAAACTGAGACAAAGCCCGTGCCATTTGCGAAAATGCCCTCCGCCGATTCGCGTGGGGGCTTTNACATTGCGTCGTCCTCCATTCGCTCCGTGCCGAGCGCCAGCGCCGGAAATGTNTCNGTCACAAGGTTTATCCATAAAATGTGGATGGGGTGCAGCAACGTGAACCCGGCGATTGTGGCNGCGAATACGGCGAGNACCTCGCCCGCATTGGTAGACACCAGGAACAGGACTGCCTTNCGGATGTTTTCATAGATCCTGCGGCCCTCTTTAACTGCCCCAACGATGGTAGCAAAATTGTCGTCTGCCAATACCATGTCCGCCACGTTTTTGGTGACATCGGTTCCGGTAATGCCCATCCCAACGCCGATGTCGGCTGATTTTATGGCGGGCGCATCGTTAACGCCATCGCCGGTCATGGCGGTGACTTTTTTTAGTTTGCGCCATGCATTTACGATGCGGACCTTATGCTCCGGCTGTACGCGGGCGTACACGCGGTACTTTGTGACATCGAAATCGGATTCGGGTATAGCGGAAAGCTCCTGCCCTGACAATGCCTGCGCCGCGTCGTTTGCTATGCCAAGCTCTTTTGCGATGGCCACCGCCGTATCCTTATGGTCGCCTGTTATCATTACCGCCGTGATCCCCGCCGACTTGCACTCGTCTATCGCGGCCTTCACTTCAGGGCGAACCGGGTCGATCATACCGCACAAACCGACGAAAGTGAGGTCTTTTTCGAGAGCGTCAGGCGAAAAAACGCCCGGCAGAGCGTCATAATGCCGCACCGCGCCGCCGAGGACGCGCAGGGCGCGGTCCGCCATATTCTTGTATTCCGCCCGTATCAATGAATTTATATCAGCCGATAATGCGAAAATATCGTCGCTTTCGTCGGACACATCGACATTGACGCAGCATTTCAACAATTCGTCCGGCGCGCCTTTTGTAAATTGGATGTACCTGCCGTCCGGCAAAGCATGGACGGTGGACATCAGCTTGCGGTCGCTGTCAAACGGTGCTTCCCCGGCACGGGGCAAATCTTCCGCGTCCGCGCCAAATATTTTGAGCGCGATCTCGGTTGGGTCGCCAGTGTCGAACGTAGCGTCATTACAGTTTTGCATAACATCTCGCAACTTGCCCGTATCGCCGAAATGCTCCACCACGGTCATTCTATTCTGTGTGAGCGTCCCGGTCTTGTCCGAGCATATGACCCCGGCGCAGCCAAGGGTTTCCACTGCGGTCAGCCTACGGATGATCGCCCTTTGCTCCGCCATGTTCTTCACGCCCACAGATAGCATGACGGTCACGACGACCACCAGGCCCTCGGGTATGGCGGCGACAGCAAGGGAAACCGCCGTCATGAAGGATGCAAAGAGATTTGCCGTGCCGCCTCTGGCAAAGCCAAGCGCGAAAATGACAACGCAAATGCCCAATACAACTATGGAAAGGTTCTTTGATAACTGGGCCAGCTTCATCTGGAGCGGGGTTCGTTCTTCCTTATGCTCAATTAAAGCGTCCGCGATTTTGCCCATTTCGGTGTCCATGCCCGTGCGGACGACCACGCCCGCGCCGCGCCCGTACACCACGCTTGTGCCCATATATGCCATGTTCACGCGGTCGCCGAGGGGTACTTCCCGGCTGTCCTCAGCGAGCGACAGCGCGTCAACAGATTTATCCGACGGCACGCTCTCTCCCGTGAGGGCAGCTTCTTCTACCTTGAGCGAAGCGGCTTCGATCAGCCGAATGTCGGCGGGAACAGCGTCGCCCGCTTCAAACAAAACAATGTCGCCGGGGACGATCTCGGCAGACGGAACGGATACCGCGGTACCGCCGCGCCGAACCTTGGAGGTGGCCGAGGACATCTTTTGCAGAGCCTCGATTGCCGCCTCCGCCTTGCTCTCCTGTATGATACCGAGGACAGTGTTGACAACGATGACCACAGAGATGATGCACATGTCTGGAACCTCGCCCAATGAGCCGGAGACGATCGCGGCGACGGCGAGTATCAGTATCATGGGATCGCGCACCTGCTCCCATATGCGCAGAAGCAACGGTTTCTTCGGCGCGGCTTTGAGGGCATTAGGCCCGTACTTCATTTGACGGTCTGTTACTTCATCATGAGGCAGACCCTCTGCTGTAGCATCTAGTCCGGTTAATACTTCCTCTGCCGACAACAAATAGTCTTCCATTGGTCTTCAGACCTCCTGTGTACATCATTTCATAACTGGCTTTCATTGGACGCCTCACTTTTCAAGCGCAGAGTATTCCGTAGATTTCCAATGAATCCAGTATACCACAGGAATTTTTTGATTCAATACATATAGCAAGAGATACATACATATAGCAAGAGATATGTGTAGCAAGAGATACATATAGTAAGAGAAATGAAAGAATGGACTTGACCACTAGGACTTTATAAATGGCTTCTGATATACTGTGGTCTGTCAGTTAATAGCGAGAGTGTCTTTTACTATCACGGTATTTTCATCATAGCACGAAAAGCATTTGTCCACGTGCTCTTTATCCGGCTTTGGCGTCAGCAGGCTGACAACCGGAACTAGGATCAACCCGAACAGCATGGTAAACGCACCGGCATTGATGGGCGAACGTAAGAGTTCCGGCAACAGGCTTTTCGGCAACACGTTAACGGTTGTCAAAAAAACAATTATGTTGAAAAGCGTACCGAAAGCCATGTTGCACCATGCGGCGATCTTAGTAGTGCGTTTCCAGTATAATCCATAGAGGTATGGGGCAAGAAACGAACCCGCCAGCGCACCCCATGAAACACCCATTAACTGTGCTATGAATACGACGCTGTTGTTATACTGAAAAATAGCGATAGCCGCGGAGGTAACGACGAATACGACTATCAGAAGCCTGATGGTCAGCACCTTCTTTTTCTCGCCCATCGTCTTTACGACGGTTCCCTGTATGAAGTCAAGGGTAAGGGTGGAAGCCGAGGTCATAACCAACGACGCCAAAGTAGACATAGAGGCTGCCAGTATCATAAGAATCATGACACCCATAAGCAAGTCTGAGTATCCCGACAGCATGCCCGGTATGATGGAGTCATAAATCACGCCGCCGTCCGACCGATACGCGGTGCTGTCCGCAAACAGGCGGCCGAATCCGCCAATGAAAAAGCCGCCGCCAGCTATGACAATCGCAAAAAATGTGGAAATAATAGTACCTTTTGCGATTTGCTTCTCGGACTTAATGGCGTAAAACTTCTGTATCATCTGCGGCAATCCCCAAGTACCCAATGATACGAGGATGAGCACACCCAAGAGATTGACCGGTTCGGGACCCAGGAACGAAGCAAACACGCCGGGCGAATCGGATACCGCCGGGTCGGATACATGAGCCAGCGCGTCCATTGACGGCATCAACCCACCGTTGGTATTTAGCACCGCGCCTACGAGCGCGATAACGCCGATCAGCATGACGCTCCCCTGAATGAAATCGTTTATAGCGGTAGCCCAATACCCGCCGGCTATAACATAAATCCCGGTCAGTACAGCCATGATAACGATCACAATAGCAAAATCAATGTTAAACGCCATTGCAAACACACGCGATAAACCGTTATACAGGGACGCCGTATAGGGAATCAAAAAAATAAATACAATTGCCGAAGCCACCAGCTTCAATGGTTTGGAGTTGTAACGGGAACCGAAAAAATCCGGCATTGTAGCGCTGCTTAAATGTTGCGTCATAATTCGGGTACGCCGGGCAAGGACTACCCAAGACAACAGTGAGCCGATTACGGCGCAACCAATACCAATCCAGGTCGAGGAAACGCCGAAACGCCATCCGAATTGGCCGGAATAGCCCACAAGCATTACAGCAGAGAAATACGTCGTGCCGTAAGCGAACGCCGTCATCCAAGGGCCGATACTACGTCCTCCCAGCACAAAGCTGTTCACGTCGACAGCTTTTTTCCGGCA
>WRMX01000155.1 GCA_009776905.1 Oscillospiraceae bacterium | reverse complement strand
CCGCCACCCCGCACCCCCCGTAGCGGCGGCAATCTGCCGCCACCCCGCACCACCCCGCACCCTTGTAGCGGCGGCAATCTGCCGCCACTCCCGGGCTACCCATAAATAATCAAATCCGGAGGCCAATCATGGACTACACATTCACAATACAAAAAACCACAGCACCGAAACCAAAGCCGGACCCAAACACGCTCAAATTCGGCGCGACATTCACGGACCATATGTTCATCATGGACCATGCCGCAGGCAAAGGATGGCACGACGGCCGCATCATCCCCTACGGGCCGATCGCTTTGGACCCCGCCGCCGCAGTCTTCCATTACGGCCAAGAAATATTCGAGGGCATGAAGGCATACCGCACCGCCGACAGGCGCGTCCAGCTCTTCCGCCCATATATGAACGCGCAGCGCGTCGTCGCGTCATGCGAGCGTATGTGCATGCCGGAGCTCCCCCCCGACCTCTATGTCGCGGCGGTGAAAGCCCTGGTGGACATCGAACGCGACTGGATTCCGGAAAAAGCGGGCACAAGTCTGTATATCCGCCCGTTCCTCTTCGCCGACGACGCATTCCTCGGCGTCCGCGCCGCAGACCACTATAAGTTTGTCATCATCTGCTCGCCCGTCGGCCCTTATTACGATACTCCGGGCGGCTCTCTCATCCCGACGAGCATCTTCGTCGAGGAGGGATATGTCCGCGCAGCACTCGGCGGGGTCGGTTTCGCAAAAGTCGGCGGCAATTACGCGGCGTCGCTCAAGGCTCAGCAGATGGCGTACGAGCGCGGTTGCGAGCAAGTCCTTTGGCTCGATGCAATCGAGCACAGCTATGTCGAGGAGATCGGCACTTCAAACGCTTTCTTCATGATCGGCGACGAGGTCATCACTTCGCCGCTCATCGGCACGATCCTTCCGGGCGTGACGCGCGACTCGGTCATCGCGCTGCTCAAAAAGTGGAACATAAAGATATCGGAGCGGCGGCTCAGGATCGGCGACGTAATAAAGGCTGCGGAAGAAGGCAGCTTGAAGGAGGTGTTCGCATCCGGCACGGCGGCAGTAATATCGCCTGTCGGAAGGCTTATGTTCAATGACAAGACACTCACAGTCGGCGACGGCAGCGTGGGTGCCCTCGCTGAGCGACTTTATAACACGCTTTATGGTTTGCAGACAGGCGAGCTTGAGGACGAGATGGATTGGATCGTAGAGGTTTAGGCAGTATTTGTCGAAATGACCCGCATGAATCGGCGGACATGACCGGCAAGACACCGCCGGGAATGTCCGCTTTTCCACCACCCCTTCCGCGCTCCCCCAATCATATAAAATACACCCGAAAGGAAATGAACCAAATGATAAAAATCGCAATAGCAGACATATCGCTGCGCGAATCCGACCAAAACAACGCCGCGCGGCTGAGCTTCAAAGAAAAACTGGAAACCGCCAAACTGCTCGAAAAGCTCCGCGTCGACGTCATCGAAACCGGCTTCGACGCAGACTCTCCCGCCGACGCGGTCTTCATCCGCACGCTTGCGACAACGATCGAAACCAGCACGATCAGCGTCTCCGTCGCCCTCGACAAAGCAGCAGCGGACAAAGCATGGGACGCCCTCTCCAAAGCGAAAAACCCAAGGCTGAACGTCGCGGCTCCCACATCGACAGTCCAGATGGAATACAGGCGCCAAATGAAACCCGACACCTTGCTGCCGCTCGTCGCGGAAATCACGGCCTACTGCGCTGCAAAAACCTCCGAAGTCGAATTCACGGCCGTCGACTCCACAAGGAGCAACAAGGATTTCCTGGCCTCGGTCTTGAAGGCCGCGATCAATGCGGGCGCGAAGTACATAACGCTCTGCGACTCCGTCGGCGAGATGCTTCCCGAAGAGCTGGCCGCCTTCATCGACTCTGTCTATCAAGCGGTGCCAGAGCTGAACGCAGTCACGCTCTCTATACATCTGCACGACAACATCGGGCTCGCTTCCGCCGCCGCGCTGGCATGCGTCAACTCCGGAGCGCGCCAGGTCAAAGTCTCCTCAGGCGACAAGTCCGCCACCCTTTCGCTCGAGCAATTCCTGAATGTCATTAAAATACGCGGCGAAACCCTCGGCATTTCATATAACATCAACGACACCGCGCTGCAGCGCACCAGCGCGCAGCTCCTTGCGCTCTCCGGTGCCGGCGGAGCCATCCGGGCTGCGGATGCCTCGGAAAAAAGGAGCGACGACGCTGCGATTCCCGAAGATGCGGACATTAATGCGCTTCGCAGCTTCATATCAGACCTTGGATATGACGTGTCCGAAGACGATCTCGGCCATATCTTCGCGCAGTTCAAAGAAATCGCGCGCAATAAGAAAGTGGTCAGCCGCGATATCGACGCTCTTGTCGCCGAAACGGCAGGGCAGGCAGCTCCGACATACCAACTGCGCAACTATGTGATAAACAGCGGAAGCGCCATCACGGCCACGGCATTCGTCGAATTATCAAAAGAAGGCGTTTCAAAAGAATCGCTTTCGGCAGGCGACGGCCCGATTGACGCCGCATTCAAAGCAGCTGAACAAATACTCGGAACCCATTTCGAGTTGGAAGATTTCCAGCTCCAAGCCGTAACCGGCGGGCGCGAAGCCACCGGCGACGCGCTTGTCAAGCTCCGCCACAGCGGGAAACTGTATTCCGGGCGCGGCGTATCGACCGACGTCATCGGCGCCAGCATCCGCGCCTTCTTAAGCGCGGTCAATAAAATAGTATATGAGGAGCGTAATCAGTGATGAAATTATCATATAAAGCGGACGTCTGGCCGGAGCTGAGTTGGGATGAACACTGCAATCTGGCCGAAAAAATGGAATTGGACGGCATCGAGCTGTTCTATGCGCAAAGCGAGGCATCGCGCTTGCTCGATAACATCCAAGACAGGCAGCACTTCCTGCGCCTCCTCAACGAAAAACTGCTGGAAGCAGCGTGCATCACAGTCGATGTCTCCGGAACAGACGACATACAGCCCGCTCTCAGGGACGCCGCCTCCTGCATCGAACTCGCAAAAGCCCTCCGTTCGCCATATGTCTGCCTCGATATGCCCTTCGTGACTGATGCCGACGAAGAACGCATCATCTCCCTCATCGGCGTGCTGCTCCCGAAAGCCGAAGCGGAAGGCATCGTTTTGTTAATCGAATCGAAAGACTCCTATGCCGACACCTCCCGCTTGTGCGGCGTGCTCGACCGCTTCGCTAGCGACAATCTTGCCGCGCTGTGGAACCTGCACAACACATTCCGATATGGCGATGAATCTGCGGATGCCTCGATACGCAACCTCGGCGCATATGTCAGGATGGCACATGTATGCGACTCATTCCGCTCCGGCGGTGACATTGTTCGTTGCCTCACAGGCGACGGCGATGTTCCATTGCGCGAAATGCTTCTCGCGCTGCGCTCGATCGATTATAAAGGCCATTTGACGCTCGACATGTCCGGCGACAACTCCGGCCTGCGCGATTCCGACGTCATCCTGCCGCATTATGTCAACGCTATGAACCGCCTCGCTGAAACCCGCGTCAGAGCGGACAGATATTTCGACAACCAGCGCAAAACCGGCAAGTACATCTGGCCAAAGGACGAGCTGCTGGATCTCACGTTCTCCCAAATGCTGGACTGCGTTGCGGAGGAGTTCCCGGATCAATACGCATTCCGATACACGACGCTCGATTACACCCGGACATATTCGGAATTTCGCGACGATGTCGACGCATTCGCGCGAAGCCTCATCGCTATTGGCGTAAAACCGGGCGATAAGGTCGCGACATGGGCCACAAATGTTCCGGAATGGTACATCGCTTTCTGGTCTGCGGTCAGGATCGGCGCTGTGCTCGTCACGATGAATACCGCATATAAAATCCGCGAGGCCGAATACCTCCTGCGGCAGGCTGATGTCCACACGCTCATCATGATCGATGGCTACAGGGACTCGGATTATGTTGGCATCGTAAAAACACTATGCCCCGAACTGGAGTATCTCTCCCCCGCGAACCCGCTGCACTGCAAACGCCTGCCGTTTCTGCGGCGCATCATAACGGTCTCTTCCAGGCAAAAGGGCTGCCTCACATGGAACGAAGCGCTCGAAATGGGTTCCCGCATACCCGCTGAGGAGGTCGGCCGCCTCGCCGCGCAGACAAATCCCAATGATGTGTGCAACATGCAATACACCTCCGGCACGACAGGCTTCCCAAAAGGCGTCATGCTGACCCACTACAACATCGTCAACAATGGCAAATGCATTGGCGACCGCATGGACTTGTCAACCGCCGACCGTTTCCTGATTCATGTGCCGATGTTCCATTGCTTCGGGATGGTGCTGTCGATGACTGCCGCGATGTCGCACGGATCAACAATGTCTCCCCTGCCATATTTTTCGCCAAAAGCGGCGCTCGCCTGCGTCAAGCAGGAACGCATAACGGTCTGCAACGGTGTCCCCACAATGTTCATAGCCATGCTCGAACACGAAGACTTCGATCCTGCGGATTTTTCATACATGCGCACGGGCATCATGGCCGGCAGCCCATGCCCCATATCCGTCATGCGCGATGTCATCGAAAAAATGAACGTCTCTGAGATTACGATCGTCTTCGGGCAGACCGAAAGCTCGCCCGGCTGCACCCAAAGCTCCACGGACGACCCCGTCGAGGTGCGCGTCGGTACTGTCGGCAGGCCGCTCCCCGGCGTCGAATGCAAAATAGTCGATCCCGATACATATGAGGATCTGCCGGACGAGGTGACTGGCGAATTCGTCGCCAGAGGGTATAATCTGATGAAGGGCTACTATAAAATGCCTGAAGCGACCGCCGCTGCCATCGACAAAGACGGGTGGCTGCACACGGGTGACCTTGCGTGCAGGCTGCCCGATGGCAACTTCCGCATAACGGGGCGGCTGAAGGATATGATCATTCGCGGCGGCGAAAACATTTATCCTAAGGAAATTGAGGAATTCCTGTATACGCATCCAAAAGTAAAAGACGTGCAAGTCATTGGCGTGCCGTCCGAGCAGTACGGCGAAGAAATAATGGCTTGCATCGTCCTGAAAGATGGCGAAACGATGACAGATAAGGAAGCTAAGGATTTCGTTCTCGCCAGCATGGCAAAACACAAAGTTCCGAGCTACGTCGATTTTGTGGACGATTTCCCGATGAACGCTGCGGGGAAAATCTTGAAGTACAAAATGCGCGAGGATGCGGTCGAAAAGCTAGGCTTGCAAAAAGCCGCGGCAATCGAAACCGCATAAGTCACAGGGGACGATGCCACATCGTCCCCTCGCTACACCCTCCGCGTCATTTTGAGCGCAGCGAAGAATCTTTCCCTCGTCCCCTCCGTGTCATTTTGAGCGCCCCCATCACCCCGTCGAGCCGAACCCCCCGCCGCCCCGCTCAGTGACAT
>WRMX01000154.1 GCA_009776905.1 Oscillospiraceae bacterium | reverse complement strand
AGTATACTTCTCGTCAACATCGTTATCAAGTATATCCATAACTTTTTGCGGTTTTCCAGGCGTTTGTATCAGGAAATCGAAAGATATATGCTCTCCATACAAATCTCTGTCAAAGCCAACGATAAATATCCTTTCACGGTGTTGTGGACTAAAAAGTTGCCCATCAAGTACACAGGAGAATATCTCATAATTGAGTTCATCCAGAGCCTCAGTGATTACATTCCATGTTCTGCCCCTATCATGGCTTTTTAAGTTTTTTACGTTCTCCAATAAAAACGCGCGTGGCCGTTTAGCGTCAATAATTCGCACAAGATCGAAGAACAATGTTCCCTGCGTCTTATCAAGGAAACCTGTTTCCCGGCCAAGGCTTTTCTTTTTTGATACCCCGGCAATAGAAAAAGGTTGGCATGGAAATCCGGCAACCAATATATCATGGTTTGGTATGTCATGCTCATTTATTTGCGTAATATCACCAAACGGCATGTCTCCAAAGTTGTCGAAATATGTACGCTGGCAATATCTGTCCCATTCACTAGAAAAAACACATTCGCCGCCGTGTTCTTCAAATGCTATCCGCATACCGCCTATTCCCGCAAACAGGTCAATGAACGTGAATCTCGGGGAAGCGTTTCTTTCTTTTTTAAATAATGTGAAATAGTATGCCAAAGCTTCCATTACGCAATCCTGCCGGGTTTTATTTGCGGAAGAAGCATAATCTGTAAGCGTTGCATACGCATTATCATCTAGCCTTAAATGAATTTGTTTCGGCATTGTACTTACCTCTGGGAGAATTTATATACCTTATGATACCCAATGTATCACGAATAAGCCAATAATGCAATAGTTCTGGGAATAATTTTATACCAACTTTGCACTTATTGCACAGCAAGTACCAAAAAGGAAAAGCCCTGCAAACATAGTAGTTGCAAGGCTTTCCATTGGCACGCCCGGCGCGACTTGAACGCGCGACCTCCGGAGTCGGAGTCCGGCACTCTATCCAACTGAGCTACGGGCGCATGATAAATGGGGATATCGAGAAGCATGTGGATGATACGAATGAATCCACGCATGCAGCAGACGCATTATATCAAACTACGCGCCATATGTAAAGCAATAAGCAAGATTTCACAATCGGCAAATCGCACGGTAAATCGCGCGGTAAATCGCACGGTAAATCGCGCGGTAAATCGCACGGTAAATCGCACGGCAAATCGCACGGTAAATCACATGTGCAAATCATGTGAAATCGCGCGCTTTTTAGCTCGAAGCCGATGTAAAAACCTTGCGAAACCGAAAAACTTGGAAAATAATGTGAAAAAAACGTTGAAATCATAAGAAAAATGCAAAAAGTCTCTTCCAATACTAGAAAGGATAGTATATAATAGTCCATGCCACATTTGGCACGGTTCGCGCCCAAACCCGACATACTCGATATGGCATTGATTTCCGACAGGGGAGTCATGAGGGAGAGAGGATAAGATGAAACGCTCTAAACTTATCACGAAGATCATAGTGTTCGCTCTTGTCATATATGCAGGAGCAAGCCTGATTTCTTTGCGCGGACGTATTGAGAACGCACGTCGGGACCTCAGCGACATCAGAAGGCAAGTCGCCGATATGGAAATTACAAATGCCGAGCTTGAATATGAGATCGATCATTATAACGACCCTGCTGTTATTGCCGACATTGCAAGATCGAGGCTCGGGCTGATACTGCCGGGCGAAATTGTTTTATACGAGGATGCAAGCGCTCATAGCTCAGCAAATTAAACGTGATGATAGCATTATGGCAAGCATAAAAATTTCAATAACATTTATATAACAAGAAGAATTGTGCTAACGCAGAGAGGGTTTTTCATTTCTTATGGATTTAGAAGTGGGATCTATCTGTGCCGGGAAGGTTACCGGCATCACAAAATACGGCGCTTTTGTCACATTAGCGCCGGGAAAGTCCGGGCTCGTGCATATATCGGAGATTGCGAGTTCGTATGTCAGNGACGTCCGCGACCATCTTGCGGAAGGGCAGGAGGTTGTGGTCAAAATCATTGGAGTTGANCAGTCCGGGAGGCTGAATCTTTCAATAAAAGCAGCGGCGCAGCAGAANAANGATACGCGGCGTTCATACGCAAAGCCATCGGACGATTCGCGAAGACAACAGGATAGGTCGCCGGCTGATGATTCTCGTGGGCAGCAGATCAAGCAATCTGCTGTGGCGTCCAATGTCGAGCCTTCTTTCGAGGACAAACTGAAACGATTTATGCAGGATTCCGATAATAAAATTTCCGGGCTCAAACAATATTCTGATAAAAAGGGCGCCCGCCGCCGGGGTCGCTGAATAGAACACGCCACATATTATGGTGGTGTGGTTTTTTTAGCGATGAACGGCATGAATAGCATGGGCGGCTAATGGCCGTTTATTTTTTACTTGTTGATGGTTGCGGACATGCGGACATGCTGCTAAATACTGTCGCGTTATTGACGGAGAGACTTATGGAGAAAAATCCCAGAAAAGAGGATCTTGAGCGCAACTTAAAACCTGCCGGGTCATATCTCGACAGCTTATCGAGCTTTGCCGATCTTCTCGGCTCGATTCGGCAAGCGGAAGACGCTGCAAAGGAACTGTTGCAGGAAACATCAACCGGTTCGCGGAAGACCGGCGAGAACGCCGCGAAGACCGAAAACACCGCGAAAACCACCGAGAACGCCGCGAAGACCACCGAGAACGCCGCGAAAACTACCGAGAACGCCGCGAAAACTACCGAGAACGCCGCGAAGACCACCGAGAACGCCGCGAAAACCGGCGAGAACGCCTCCGGCACCACCGGCGAGAACGCCTCGCAAAGCAGCGAACCGGAGGAAAAATTGCAAACCGTGGAAGAGCTGATGGCCAAGCTGGATGAGCTTGTCGGGCTGGAGAAAATCAAACAAAATGTCAAAAGCCTGATAAACTACGTGAAAATTCGTAAATTGCGCGACGAAGAGAAACTTCCGAATCCTCCGCTATCGCTCCATATGGTTTTCATGGGGAACCCGGGGACAGGAAAGACGACCGTGGCGCGCATTCTTTCCGAACTATACCGCGCGATTGGAGTATTATCAAAAGGGCAGTTGGTTGAAGTTGACAGATCGGGACTGGTAGCAGGGTTTGTCGGCCAGACCGCCATCAAAACGACAGAAGTCGTAAACAGCGCGCTTGGCGGCATTCTATTCATCGATGAAGCATATTCCCTTGCTCCTGACATCGGCAGCGGCAATGATTTCGGGCGGGAAGCGATAGAATCGCTCTTGAAACTCATGGAAGACCATCGCGATGATTTAATCGTGATTGTTGCGGGCTATAGCGATCAGATGGAAAGATTCATTTCGTCCAACCCCGGCTTGGAATCCCGATTCAACCGTTACTTCATGTTTGAGGATTATAATAGCGAAGAATTGTTTGATATTTTTTCGACAATGTGCAAGAAAAGCGAGTATGTTCTTGACGACGATGCGATTGAATTCGCACGAGAGCATTTTAAGGAAATATATGATTATCGTGACGATAACTTTGGGAATGCGCGCCATGTACGTAACTTTTTTGAGAATATTGTATCGGTCCATTCCGACAGGGTCTCGGGGCATGAGACGCACACTCGCGAGGATTTGACAATTGTTATCAAAGAAGACTTGGAAAAAGCAGCATTGTTTTGATGCGAGAGCCACGCCTTACAAGCTGACGATATCGCCGGCTGCCAAAGCGGAACTGCGCATTGCGCCTGAATTTTAACAAGCCGGGACGGAAGCCCGCGTATAAATACTTATTGGGGGTAATATGTCATGTCGCATGGGAAAGATATAAAAATCATCTGTGGGAATTCGAACGTCCCGTTTGCGGAGAACGTATGCAGAAATCTGGGGCTACGCCTGAATAATACGGATGTGCAGACCTTTTCAGACGGGGAGATATCTGTTTCTCTTCATGAAACGGTTCGCGGCTCCGATGTGTTCATAATTCAATCGACATGTTATCCTGTCAATGATAACCTTATGGAAATGCTCATAATGGTCGATGCATGCAAACGCGCCTCTGCGAGCAGAATTACGGTTGTCATGCCATATTTCGGATATGCCAGGCAGGACAGAAAGGCGAAGTCGCGCGACCCNATTTCCGCGAAGCTTGTGGCAAATCTNATCACTTCTGCCGGAGCGGATCGCGTATTGACAATGGATTTGCATGCTGCGCAGATTCAAGGCTTCTTCGATATCCCNGTTGACAACCTCAATGCCAGCCCGCTGTTTGCCGACTATTACCACAAAAAGTTTGGCGATGCATCAGATGATGTNATCGTCGTTTCGCCCGATATCGGTTCTGTTGCGCGCGCTCGCGCATTTGCGCTCAAGATGGGCCTAAATNTGGCGATCATCGATAAACGCCGCGAAAAAGCCAATCAGGCCGAAGTTATGAATATCATAGGATCTGTCGAGGGCAAGAAAATAATCTTGTATGACGACATGGTCGATACTGCGGGCAGCCTTTTTGAAGCAGCGAAGGCCTTGATACGGATCGATGGGGTCAGCGAAATCTACGCTTGCGCAAGCCATGGGGTTTTATCCGGCAAAGCTATTGAACGTGTAGAAGAAAGTCCCGTTAAGGAGTTGCTTTTTACTGACACAATTCCATATCGGGGGGAAAACCCTTGCAGCAAGATCAAATATCTGACTGCTGCGCCGCTGTTTGCGGAAGCGATTGAGAGAATTTTTCAAGAGATGTCAATTTCGACATTGTTCAGGTAATAATGCAAGGCTGGTTATATCATGCTGTTTAGACGAAGACCCGAACCTGTGTCGTGGATTGTCGCGTTTCTCGGAAATCCGGGTCCGCGCTTTGCCGGCACGAGGCATAATGCGGGGTTTGCTGCTGCGGGAGCTATCGAGCAGATACATGGAATTGCAATTAATAAGCTGAAGTTCAATGCTTTGACTGCGGTTTGTGAATTCGGGAGCGTTCGCGCATTGCTGATGCTGCCGCAGACATACATGAATCTGAGCGGCAATGCGGTCAGGCAGGCCATGCAGTTTTATAAAGTGCCGCTAGATAATGTTATCGTGATATCCGATGATGTTGCATTGCCGGCCGGAAAGCTGCGAATTAGGCGTAGCGGGTCTGCAGGCGGGCATAATGGATTGAAAGACATCATTGACAAGTGCGGAGGCGATGGCTTCGCGCGTATAAAAATCGGCGTCGGTTCGCCGCCGCACAGTGAATATGATATGGCGAAATGGGTGCTTACCAAGCTGTCCGGCGATGATGAGAAGCTCGTCACGGCGGCTGCGGTTCGTGCCGCTGATGCGCTCGATGTAATGATAACAAGCGGTATAGACGCCGCGATGGCAAAATATAACTAAGACGGTTTGTTTGGGAGCGTATGCCCGCCGACAGGCGGGC
>WRMX01000153.1 GCA_009776905.1 Oscillospiraceae bacterium | reverse complement strand
GGCGTGGCTCTCGCCATGGTATATGGATTCGGACGCAAGCCGCTTGTCGGGTTTTTTGGCATCCGCGAGGCGAACGTCGAGCAGGATGCGAGGGACTATCTGGCGATCGTCAGCATTGGAATACCGTTCACTTTCATCACCGCCGCCGTATCAGGCATTTTCAACGGCGCCGGCAATACGCGCATTTCGCTGTTGATCAACGGCGTGGGGCTGGTCATAAACATGTCGCTGGACCCGATATTGATTTTTACGGCGGGGCAGGGGATTCGCGGGGCGGCCATCGCCACAATTATCGCGCAGGCGGTCGCGGCTTGCTTGTCTTTGCTTGCTTTGATGCGGCATAAGAGCCGCCCATTCGAGAAAATCGACCTGTTCAAGCGGGCGGACAGGCAGGTGCTTAGGCAGGTCTTCAAATGGGTCACGCCGATTTCCATCGAGAGCTTCCTTTTCACGTTCCTGACGATGATAGTGGCCGCGCTGATCACAGCATATGGCTCGGGGGCGTTCGCGGCCTCGCGCGTCGGCTCGCAGGTCGAGAGCCTGAACTGGCTCATCGCGGGAGGGTTTTCATCGGCGCTTACCGCATTCACCGGCCAGAATTACGGCGCGGGGAAATGGGACAGGATCCATAAAGGCTTCAAGGTCGCTTCCGGGCTTATGGTATGCTGGGGAGTGCTCGTCACAGCCGTGCTTTTCTTTGGCGGGAGGGCTCTTTTCGCCTTGTTCATCCCAAACAATGCTGAGGTCGTCGAAATCGGAGCCGAGTACATGAAAATCCTGGCGATCATACAGATTCCAAGCTGTCTCGAGGGGGTGTCGTCCGGCGTGTTCAGGGGGCAGGGCAAGACCGTGCCGCCATCGATTTCGAGCGGGACGACGAATGCGCTGAGGGTCGTTTTGGCATTTATTCTGACGAGGTTCACCTCTCTCGGGCTGACTGGCATCTGGATTGCGCTGGCATCAGGCGGCGGCGTCAGGGGCGCATGGATCTACATATGGTATCTAGCGTATTCGCGAAAGAACAAGAAAAAGTTGACTAGTGAATAATTGTGTGATAAATTGTATATATATGTTGAAAATACACCAAAACCGAGTGATATTATGCATGATTTCCTTGTTGAATTGCAAAAAGAATATGACCTGATCGCCGAGAACAAAGTCGATCTGCTTCAGCCCGGTTTGACTGCGGATGAGGTGATATCGGCGTGCAGGGACATGGGAGAAACCATGAGCACGTTCCGGCAGGCCACCGAGAGCATTATCAGGGTGAACTTATATCCGATGCTGGACAGTATCTACGATATATCTGAAAATGACGAGATGGCGCTTTTTGAGACGGCGCAGAAAATCTCCGCCTATGAGACCAGAACGGACCCGGGGCTCGCGCTGAAGATTTATGAAGGATTGCTCGGATGGGCGCGGCGAATAGGCAACGATGCCAAAATACTGAAATACTGCTATTGGTGCGGGATCACATTGCATTTCTTTTCGCCAAACGAGTGCGAGAAGATATTGGCATATTTCAAAGAGGGCGCTTCGTATAAGGACCGCTACTTTTCGTTTGAAGACGCGGAAACGCGCAAATACATCCATCGATGCCTCGGCAACACGAGCATGGTGTACTATTTTCTGGAGCAGCCTGAACTGGCCAGAGAGGTCGACGAGGTTGCTTTCAGTTTTTGGAACGGCCTCATGTTTGCGGGGAAGGATCTCGACTTTCCGTGGCTGAACTACTTCATGTCTTGCCTGACCCACAGGCATGCGCAGCTGACCGGCCTCGTCCATGAAAACCCCGACGAGGAGACCAAGGATGTGCTCGTAAAGATTCTGGAGACGGCGATTACGATGCATAAACTATATCGGAACCATCGCGAGTTGTTCAGCGTTTTCGGCGGGTCGCGGTATGACTTCATTTTATGGGAAGCGCAGTTCCTCAACGGCCTGATATCGTTTGAGATGCTTTATGAGAACATTGAAAAGAAGAAAGCGGAGTTTGCCGACGACGACTTTTCGCCTGACGCGATGTACATCAAGCAGGACTGCAGCATATACCTGGTTTTTTATGCATCAACCATGCAGCGGCTGAGCGACAAGAAGGAGAGCATCGTGACGGCGCTTGCGACCGACACCATCGAGTATTTCACAAGAATCCCGAAATCCGTCAACCCGCGGGACGTGACGGCGCAGCTCCTCAACGCCGCAAAGCATCTCAGCAACGTCTTGAACCCCATAGAGCAGCTGGATTTTGTGATGGAGATGACGACGTACCGCCATATTCCGACATACGCGCACTCGATAATAGTCGGGAAGATCGCATCATGCCTGACAAGGCACATTGCGGAGAAATACCCGGAGAGCTTTATCGGGTTCACGGACATTACGGAAGCGGGGCAGGTTGCCGGGCGAATCGACGAATTATGCAAATTTGCCGAAACCGGCGGACTATGCCATGACATCGGGAAGATATCATATGTCATTAACCCTTATATGCACGCGAGGGGCCTTACTGTGGAGGAATACAACATCATAAAAAACCATCCCGTTGATGGCAAAATGATGCTGGAACGCGAAGACGATTCGTTGCTTAACGAGGGGTTTGCCGACATCATCTTGGGGCACCACAAATATTATGATAATTCCGACGGATACCCGGAGAGCTTTGACATCAACGCATCGAAGCATAAGGCGATAATCCACATTATTACGGCATCGGACTCGATAGACGCTGCGACGGACAGCGTCGGGAAAACACGTGCAAAGGCAAAGAGCCTTGCAGAAGTCTGCGCGGAGATCAAAGAGGGGGCCGGCAAGCGTTATTCGCCTGTCGTTGCAAGTATCCTGGAAGATGAGGCCGTGATCGGCGAGCTGGCGGGCATTTTGGATAATGAACGCACGGCCGCGTACCACACCGCATATCTTCACACTTGGAGCAATGGACATGAGTGATATCAACGAGAACATGGCGCTGCCCGGGTTTATATCCAGCGCTGTCGAGCATGACACTGGCACAATGATGAGCCAGCTCATACTGGATTCGATGCCGCTTGCCGTCGTTGTATTGGACAAGCAGAACAACGTCGTCGACTGCAACGGCGCCGCCCTGCGGCTGTTTGAAGCTCCAACAAAAATGCATTTGCTGGAAGACTTCTTTATGTATTCGTCGTCAATCCAGCCCAATGGCGTGTTCGCAGGAGCATATGCGCGGGAGCTTGTGAGCAAGGCTGTCGAGGCCGGCGAATATATCGGGGATTGGGAGCATAAGAACAGGAGCGGCGATGCGATCCCTTGCGAGATTACGTTAAAAAGGATCGATTATGACGACACCTACATCATAATCGTATACATCCGCGACCTCAGAGCGGAAATCAGCGCGCAGGCGGAGGCCAAAGAGGTAACGGAACGCAATAAGCTAATGATTGATGCGACGCCGATATGCTTTGTGTTTTTTGACGATAATTTTAATATCGTCGATTGCAATCCCGCCGCGCTCACGCTGTTCAGGGTGGCGACGGCAAAGGAGTTCGCCGCAGGGTTTTACAGCTTCAGCCCCGAACTGCAGGCAGACGGCTCGCTTTCGTCCGACAGCTACAGGACAAAGATGCAGACGGCGTTCAACGATGGCCGGCTGACGTTTGAATGGGACCATCTCACTGCGGACGGAGCCGAATTGCCCGTTGATGTCACTTTCATCCGGGTCGAATATGGCGGGAGCTATAGGCTGGCCGGGTATTTCCGCGACCTTCGCGAGCACAGGGCGGTGCTGGCTGAGATGCAGCGAGCGGAGCAGCAGCTTATTATAGCCAAGGAGCTCGCGGAGGAGAGCTTGAAGATTAAGAGCGAGTTTTTGGCTAACATGAGCCACGAGATACGCACGCCGATGAACGGAATCATGGGCATCACGAACCTTGCCATCAAGAACGAGACATCTCCGTCGCAAAGAGCGTATCTATTGAGGATAGAGCAATCCGCGAAGCTGCTGCTGCGCATTATTAACGATATCTTGGACTTCTCGAAGATTGAAGCGGGGAAGCTGGAGATTGAACAGTCGGAATTCCGCGTCGAATCGGTCATTAACGAGATTCGCAACCTGACAGCGGAATCCGTATCGCAAAAAGGGCTGGAATTTAACGCAAGGATATCAGACGATATCTCGTTCAACCTGCTGGGCGACTCGTTGCGCTTGCAGCAAGTGCTGCTGAATATCACGGGAAACGCTGTGAAGTTCACGAACGAGGGGCATATCGACATTAACGTCAACGTCGCCGAGAGGAATGGAGATTCCGCGCTTATCCTTTTCTCTGTCGAAGACACTGGCATAGGCATGACGGAAACGCAGGCCGCGAAGGTTTTTGACGCATTCGGGCAGGCGGATACCTCGACGACGAGAAAGTACGGCGGCACGGGCTTGGGACTTGCGATCTGCAAGGCGCTGGTGGAGCTGATGGAAGGCGAAGTGTGGCTGGAGAGCGCGCCGGAGGTCGGGACTACGTTCTATTTCACCGTGAGGGTCGGAATATTGCCGGAGCGCGACCTTTCAGGCTCCGATGGGCTTGACGACGGCGATTTTGTCGTGCCGGCAGAGTGCTTCGGAGCAAGGATTTTGCTCGCGGAGGACAACGAGATCAACCAATTGATCGCGGATGAAATGTTGAGCAGCTATGGCTTTGTCGTCGAGGTTGCAGTAAACGGGATCGAGGCAGTGGAGAAGGTGCGCGATAACGAATACGACATCATTCTCATGGACATCCAGATGCCGGAGATGGACGGACTGGTGGCGACGAGCATCATTCGATCGGACGAGAGCCTTGCGAGGCTGCCGATCGTGGCGATGACCGCGAACGCGATGCAGGGAGACAGGGAGCGCTCTCTGGAAGCGGGCATGGACGACCATGTGACGAAGCCGTTGATGCCGAGGCTGCTCCTGGAGACTATCTGCAGGTGGGTCGGAGAATACAGGGCAGGCAAGCGGGCGTAGGACGCGGCGCGGGCTGCGGCGCTGGTTGGGTTGTGTTTGAGTGGGCGTGTGTGCGTGCGTGCCGGCGGGGGTGCATTCAAGCGGGCGTGGATGCGGGGGTGCGTTCAAGCGGGCGTGGGTGACGGCAGGGTTGCGATTAAGCGAGCGTTGATGCCGGCGGGTGTTATATCTGCCGGTCCGGCTATAGTTGCGTTTTTTAAATAGAAAGCATTGCGTTTTTTAAATAGAATTGCTCTCGCATAATTGCGCTTTTTAAATAGAATGATCACAAAAACCACCATATTCCAATGCATTGAAGCCTTTTTCAGAAAAAGAAGCCTATGGCGTGTATATGCCCACCAATTGCGTATATATGGTAGTTAAGCGGAAATTCCGCTACGCTACATTTCCGCTTAACGGGGGGCCGCTTGCGCGGTCAGTACGCTCCGTCCCGCTGCGCGGAACTTCGCTTAACTGACC
>WRMX01000152.1 GCA_009776905.1 Oscillospiraceae bacterium | reverse complement strand
TCTTCGGTCGCGGGCTCCCATAGAATGACAGGGGGGGGGGAGCGCGGCGGGGATGCGTGATATCATTTGGCATGAGCGGTCGCTGCTCCCAATTCAAAGGCGCGGCGGTTCATCTCCAGGAACCTCTCGGGGACCGTCTCATCGATCGCCTTCGCCCACGCTTCTTTCGGAAACGGGAAGTAGCCGGACAATCTCCCCATCAGGACGATGTTGACCGCCTTTGACGAGCCTGCCTCCTCCGCAAGCGAGAGCGCGTCGAACGCGTCGACTTTCGCGCCTGCAGCCGCCATTTTTGCGGCGAGGTCTTCGGGATATGCGGCGGCGCCGGTTATGACGGGCATCGGGTCGATTTGCTGGGTATTCGTGATTATCTGTCCGTCGGGGGCGAGGTAGCTAAGCCATCGTGCCGCCTCCAGCAGCTCGAACGAGACGATGATGTCCGCCTGCCCCTTGTCGATGACCGGGGAGTAGACTTTGTCGCCATATCGCACGTATGTCACGACGGAACCGCCGCGCTGGCTCATGCCATGGACTTCGGAAACCTTTGCGTCGTATCCTTCGTTCGTCAGCAGACGCCCGAGCAACTTGCTCGCCAGCACGCTGCCCTGTCCTCCGACCCCGACTATCATTATGTTTTTAGTTTTCAATTGATGCACCTCTCAGGTTTGTAATTCGTTTGCAGCGGCAGGCAATCGTTTCAGTTCATGAGGCATTGTATCCCGCACGCTGTATCAGGGAGGTTGCGGCGCTTACGTCAATCGAAAGCGGCCGAAACATCGGGTGTCATTTTGTGAGGGCCCCGAACTTGCACAGCTGGGCGCACACTCCGCAACCGACGCATTGCGTCGAATCGATGCGAGATTTTTTATCTCTGTGGCTGATTGCGGGACAGCCGATCCTCATGCACGCAGCGCAGCCGACGCATTTGTCGGCGTCGACGACGAGCGGGGGAGCGGCTTTGACCGTTTTCAGCAGCGCGCAGGGCCTTCTCGATATTATGACCGAAGGGCCGGGCGCGTCCATTTCCTCGCTGACCGCTTGCATGCATTCGTCGAGGTTATATGGATCGACGACTCTGACGCGCGGAATGCCGAGCGAACGGCAGAGCGATTCGAGATCGATCTTGCCGGCCGGCTCGCCCTTGATGTTGAACCCTGTCGTGGGGTTATCCTGATGCCCGGTCATGCCCGTGATGGAGTTGTCGAGGATGATGACAGTCGAGTCCGAGCCGTTGTACGCGATGTCGACAAGCCCGCTGAGGCCCGTGTGCATGAATGTGGAGTCGCCGATGACCGCAACGCTGTTTTTGCCGCCCGCCTTGTTGAAACCATGCAGGCTCGAAACGGACGCGCCCATGCACACCGTCGTGTCGATTGCCGATAGCGGGGCGTTCGCGCCCAGAGTGTAGCAGCCGATGTCCCCGAGCACCGTGGCCTTTTTCCTGTTTAGCGTATAGAACAGGCCCCGGTGTGGGCAGCCTGCGCACATGACCGGCGGTCTTGCGGGAATGGCATCCTCGAGGGCTAGGGGTTGTGGGGCAGCGGCGCCGAGGCGCTCGGCTATGAGGTTCTGCGAAAACTCGTCGATCGATGGGAATATGTTCTTGCCATCGACCTTGAGGCCCAGCTTCCTGCAATGGTCCTCGATGATGCTGTCCAGCTCCTCGACGACCACGAGCCGTTCGACTATCTCCGCGAAGTCCAGGATGAGCTTTTCAGGCAGGGGATTAACCATGCCGATTTTTAAGACGCTCACGCTGTTGCCGAAGACTTCCTTCACGTATTGGTACGCTGTGCCGGAAGCTATGATCCCCATTTCCTTTCCGCCCGGCTCGATGCGGTTTGCGTGGGTAATCTCCGCAAGCTCGACAAGGTCGCGCGTCCTTTGCTCGACGAGCGGGTGGCGCTGCTTTGCATTGCCGGGCATCATGACGTATTTTGACGCCTTTTTTTCATATGGCAGCGGCTGCATACCGGTGCGGTCCGACGTTTCGGCCATGCTCTGCGAATGGGCGACCCTTGTGCACATGCGCAACAGCACGGGGGTGTCGTGTATCTCTGAGAGTTCATAGGCATATCGCGTGAAGGCGAGGCATTCGTCGGAATCGGACGGTTCGAGCATTGGGACTTTGGCGGCAATCGCGTAGTGCCTGGAGTCCTGCTCGTTTTGGGACGAATGCATGCCGGGGTCGTCCGCGACCGCGATGACCATGCCCGCATTGATCCCCGTATACGAAAGTGTAAACAGAGGGTCGGCCGCGACGTTCAAACCAACGTGCTTCATTCCCGTGAAGCTCCGTTTGCCGGCGAGCGACGCGCCAAAGGCTACCTCCATAGCCACTTTCTCGTTCGGGGCCCATTCGGAGTATATCTCATCGTATTCAGCGATGCACTCCGTGATTTCGGTGCTGGGCGTTCCCGGATAACTTGAAGCGACGTCGCACCCTGCCTCATAGAGGCCGCGCGCGACAGCCGCGTTTCCTAACAATAGTTCTTTCATATGCTGCTCCTTTTGTTGCGCTTTATGAATAGTTGCAAATGCAGATGCACCAGTCGTCGTCAACCCTGACCGTGAACTCAAAACGATCTTTATACTTTTTGGGGTCTTCAATTTCTTTAGAAGGATTCTTGATGACGATCCACGTGCCAATCAGACGAGTGTATTGCACTTCGATTTTATCAGTATGGATATATATGCAGCCTATATCAGTCGGCATCGATAACAGCGCATTATTAGCCATGCGTAGTTCACGGTCGCTTAACAACGAAATGTTGTTATCATGGTCTTCGTTCGTGGTATCTGTGCCTGTAAGGAGACACCCATTTCTGATTTTTACATAGTAGTAGGCAATTGGGGGGAATGCGGTGTTACCGCTTTCAACCATATCTCTGTTGATGTCGCTTAACTTTGCTTTCGCATCGAGCAGAATCTGAAGGCAATCGGAGTTGCTCTTAATATACGAAAGCACTTCTGGAATTCTTCTTTTCATCGCCTTGGCTTGCATACGGCGAGTCGGGCCAAAAATCGCAAAGTAAAGGCAGATGCAGAATAGTACGAATAAGCAGATAAGCACCTTCCCTTTATCCATGCTGATACCTCGCTTCCTCACTTGAGACAAGTCTCTCTTTTACGTTGAACAGCGCTTGTAAAAATTTCCGTTGTTTTCAAAAATCTATTGACTTCCGGTATCTCCTGCTTCAATATCTTCACTTGTTTCCAACGCGACGGTCCGCAAAGCACACAGCATGCAGCGATGAAAACCAACAGGGACAAGCAAGCAGCAATCTTGCGTGTATGCATGCCGCCACCTACCTTTCACCGAGCATGATTTATTTTGTTAGGTTGCCGCCCGTTCGATAATACACCTCTGAATTTACCCCCGCAGCAGCGTAGTTTGCGTAATTCTGCAAGTTGCCGGTTTTGAATGAGCATAGCATCAGAGTTACGATTATCGTATATTTAAATATGGTGGAGCCGCCCTTGGACATCGTTTGCTTCAGAGATTCATTTGCCATTAAAAAATAGAATACACCAATTGTCATTAATTGGTACAGTAAACTGAATCCAAGCACTAGTATATACTTTTGGATCATCTATGACTATAGCAGGGTTTTTTAGAAGCAACTGGGTATTATGATAATCAATATAGTCGAACATAATTTCATTTTCAGAGATAGTTACACATGAAACACCATTTATTTTCTGGTTTTTCATTAGTACCATATCAACAAGTTGCTGTTCTTCTGGAGTGAATAGCATATTTTTTACATCAGTGCTCTCTATTCGACCACGTGAATAATCGCTTACCTCATCCATATATATAGTGATTTGGTAATCTATTATAAAATCGATACTACTATTCTCGTTGTGGTTAGCGTCATTGATTGAATTAAGTCTCTCTTTTGCGTTTAGCAGCGCTTGAAGAAAATCTCCGTTGTTTTCAACAAATTCTATTACCTCCGGTATCTTCTGCTTCAATATCCTCACTTGCTTCCCACGCGACGGTCCGCAAAGCACACAGCATGCAGCGATGAAAACCAACAGGGACAAGCAAGCAGCAATCTTGCGCGTATGCATACCGCCACCTTCTTTCACCGAGTATGATCTATTCTGTTATTTTACCGCCCGTACGGTAATATACTTCTGAATTTACCCCCGCAGCAGCATAGTTCGCGTAGTTCTGCAAGTTGCCGGTCTTGAATGCGTATAGCATCATTTCTATATTATAGCTGCTAACAATCTGCTTTGGATTATTGAACATTACATCGTTAACTATCGCATGGCTTTTGTCTGCATCAGCTAGTGTCAATGGTGAGCTTTTGTATGCATCGAATAAGCCAAGCACATGACCGAACTCATGCATAGCAGTCCTAATGAGTTGTAGCTGTGGAGGCCGAGATAGTCGATCATGTATTGACGGTAGTAATCGTCGATAAAGCCATTGGCATAAAGAAACATATTGAGAGCATAGATGTCATCGCCCTGTGCGCCCTCTATCAGAGTCGTGCCGCTGAGGAATAGTCCAAGAGGATCAATAAACCTAATTGGATTGTCGTTGACATACGCATATGCGGCCAAGGGCATCGTATTGGTTATGGCTTTGCTTAGCGGGTCCATCGCCAGGAACCTTCTTCCGGCGGCATCGTACATCCTCGCCTGGGCGAAGTAGAGGCCCAGCACCTGGTCGTACGGGTGGACGGTGTACTGCGACGCGACGTCCAGTTCGCGCAGGCCCGTCTTCAGCACGGCCTTGGAGGTGGGCGCGCCCCAGTCGTCGTACGTGGCGTAGCTTATGACGTTCCCCTGCACGTTGTCCGTGGCGAAGTCGACGACTTGTCTTCCGCTTTATTGTGAACTGCTCAACTGCCACACTTCTTCGTATATCTAACACTCGTAGGTTTAGTTCAAGTAATATGTTGTTACAATTAAAGTATCTTGATAATTTGGAATCACGATATAAGGAGCTCATCGAGTTTTGTCTATTCAACTAAATAAACGCAAAACTCCTTAGCCTTACCATCAACAACAAAAGATTCTACGTCTTTCTGCCACCAAGGTAGTATACATTCCCAAAAATCATTCATTATGATTTCCTTTAATGCTGGTTGATCTTGAAGAAAGTGTCTGTAATTGTAAAGTATTAGTAAGAATCGATCTTTATGAAGCCAACTCAAATCTCTTATCCAATCTAGATAGCCATCAATTGTATTTCGTCGAGTCGGGAAGCAAAATAAGTTTTCAATTTCATCAATATAGTTTTCCCACGTTTGTATGAGACTACCGTTGATTTCGACAATATGCGTACCAGAATTATTCCTGTTTTCTTTTATGATTTTAGCAATATCAATAATGCTGACATGAAACACTTTGTTATCCATTATTATTATCCGCCTTTCTGCGAAAGGCACCTACGGGGTTATGAAACGGTAGGGGCTTTCGCTTCTTTTTTTGGTATACTTGTTCTGGAGTGTCGGCACACTACAGAACCCGAGGAGGTGA
>WRMX01000151.1 GCA_009776905.1 Oscillospiraceae bacterium | reverse complement strand
AGGAGTTCAAAGCCGCTATGTCTGATGGGTTATTATGACCTCTTGAATTATATCACACGGCTATGCAGCGGGTAATGCGTCCTCCAGTTTTACGCTTACAATTTAGCGAAAGCCCCGTACCCCCCCCAGCTGTGGCTATATCGATTCCTTCAATGATGTAAATTTTTGGTTAGTGGTCGTTTTGACCACTAACCAAACTTCATTATATATCAATGCCTGGCGGAGCCCGCAATCCGAACGGGCTCATTTTTCCATCCGCGATTTCTTGATGCGGACGACGAAGCCGGACATGGTCAAGACAATGCCACAGGCAAGAAGGAGCATCAACGGAATTATAATCAAGCCTGTCTTTGGGAGGTCGGCGAGGGGCGCCGCGAACTCTGTGAACACCCATTCACCTGAATCATCGTTCCACCGCCATTCGCCAAGTGCTACGCCAATCTCGTTGAACTCCGTAAACGAGCCGTCGCCGTTGTCGACGAGCTTCTCCTGCCGCTCTTGGGGAATCTGCGGCATCGCGCTATATGCGGGCTGCTCAGGGGCAGGCCCCGGTTGCGGGACGGGGATGACATCGTCGGCATACGTAGTTGGCTCGAGAATCTCAGGTAGATCCTCAGGATCGTCCGGCAACTCCGGATCGGGCGTAACAGGAGGCTCGGGCTCCTCCGGCGGCTCGGGCTCCTCCGGCGGCTCGGGCGGTATTATGGGTCCACCACCTCCGCTTCCCGTTGTCTCAATCTCCCAAATGGCGTATAGCACTACGTTTTCTCCCGGCATTGGCAGCGTGGCTCCCGGCTGGTACGTTGCGCCCGTCCCGTCAGGTTTCGTGTTCCAGCTCTTGAACGTGTATCCGTCGTGCGTCATGCTGCCTTTTCCGAGAACCGTGACGTTTTCGCCCGCCATGTATGGCATATCTTCGTCAATTGGGGGGTCCATCCCTCCATTCGCGTCATATATGACCGTGAAGTAGTCGGGGTCAAGCTTATACACGTATATGACGGTTACATCGTCGGTGATGCCGATGCTTGCAGGATCGCCCGCGACCATTGGATTGTTTGCGTTTTCCAAGCAATAACCTTCATAAATGAAACCTTTGATGTCTGCGTGCGTCCCGGCAAATGTGCCGCCTTTCTTATAGCCATCATTAACCTTAGGCACACGAATCTCTACAGCAGCAAGGCCATCATACATGACATAATACTCAGTTACGGCATATGTTGTCTCGAAGAACAGCGTGATTGTTGCCGAAACTGACTGCGCCGGTGGCTCAGCGCCCATGACAATTGCGCCTCCGTCAATGCTGTAGCCGACATATGTGTATATCTTTCCGTTCTCGCTTTCGAGGCTGATGTCGGCAAAGTCGCTGTTGTCGAGAGTGGAAGCGCCAATGTAAGTTTTCGGGTTTTTAAGGATGTTCGCAGGGTTGCCGTATTCTGCGAAATGGACGATTATGGCGGAATCGCCCGAGAAATACAGCGTGATATGCTTGTCAGATGCAATGTTGCTGAACACCGGCTGCTCCAGCCCGACACTGTCCTTCTTGATCGGCGTTCCCGATTCCTTGGCTCCGCTCGGCGCGGGTTCGCCGATTTGGTATTGCGAGGCATATGTCCATTGTGTTGATCCGATCGTAATCGTGTTCATGTGCTTTTGAGGCATATACCAGTTTGAGTTCGTGTATACTGTTTCCGAAACCGGTGCTTTCAATTCATCGCCATTGCTTTTCACGAAATGTACCGTAACCATTGGGTAATTACCGGCAGCCTCGTAGTATAGTTTTATCATTTTGCTGCTGTCTATAATGATGCTCGCCGGCGGGTCGCCCGTCTGATATCCGCCGCCGTCAATCTCGTAACCGCAGTACTGATAGCCATTCAAAGTACCAAGCTTGCTTGTGCTTACTGTGTAGCTGTCGTTTTTATCGACCTTTGAGACTTGGTCCTCGTCGAGTTTTGTCGTAGTCCCTTTTATCAAGAACTGCTCCGTGATATATGCGGTGTTGCTGTCCATTTCATGGTAGGTCGTGTTGCTTGTCGCGGATTTCGCTTCATACGCCACATATGCTGTATTCGTGAAGACTGTTCCGTCTGCTCCGGGGTTCACCGTTGCATTGAATGAAAGGCTAACAGGCAGCGACGTAACGGGCACCTCCCATGTTATAGTCCTGCCGTCGGAGCCGAGCGCGCCGCCGTCCGAGATGCTTCCGCTTACGATTGTCATCCCCGCAGGCACGACGTCGGTGACGCTGCAATACGCCGCGGTGCCTTCTTGCGGGAATACCGGCACGGGTACGCTGGTGTTGATGTTGGCTTCCCAGTTAGTCTGCCCATATGGCGGCGTCACAGAACCATCGTCAACTATTATATTGCTTGTGTTCAACTGTGATCCGGCAGTTTCAACCCATGCTTTGGCGGTTGCGTCTTTGACATAAACTATGAGCGATGAGAGGCAGTTCTGGAAAGTATTTGTATACGACATCCCTGCGATCAATACTGCATTGTTAAGATATAGCGTTTCAAGGCTTGTGCAGCCACTGAACATACTCACCAGTGTTGCGCTATTTGTTTGGCTGAAGCTGCTAAGGTCAAGAGTTTTAAGGACGCTGCAGCCGGAGAACATTGAACTTAGATTGTCTGCAGCGGTTGTATTGAAACTGCTAACGTTAACTGTTTCAAGTTTTGAGCAACCTGTGAACATTTGACTCATTCTGGTAACACTCGATGTGTTGAAATTGCTAAGATCAAGATTAGTTAGAGCCTTACAGTTCGCAAACATATTCACAATGGTAGTTACTTTCGATGTGTCAAAACTGCTTAAATCAAGGTATGTAAGAGAATTGCATTCTTCAAACATATAACTCATATTTGATACATTTGCTGTTCTAAAGTTACGCAAATCCAGGCTTTCAAGTGCATAGCAATACCTGAACATAGATGTCATATTTGTAACATTAGAAGTATCGAAGCTGCTTAGATTAATGCTCTCCAAAGAATTACAACGTATAAACATCTCATGCATTTCTGCAACATTGGATGTATCAAAGCTACTTAAATCTAACGCAAGCAATTTTGTACACCCATAAAACATTCTTTGCAAGGATTTCGTCGTCTTACTGATGTGCAAGTCTTTTAGTTCCGCAATTTGAAGATTTGAATATCCATTAAATAGGTCTGAGCCGGTGTTCGGTGTCCAAACGCCGCCGCAACCGCCAATATACAAATCGTATTGATTGACAGTGTTGTTATGCAGCGTGAGCCAGACATACACCCTATTAGTAAGCCTATATACATTGTATGCACGCATCTCTGTGGCATCCCATGCAGATACAATTTCCTTGCCTTCCCAATAATGCTTGCTGTCGTTGCTATCCTGTAGCGTATCCAGAAACTCATCAAGGACAAAATAGTTTTCTGATAGATCAACTACATCAATACTATATATTGCGGTTTTTGCCGCAGTGATCGTAAAATTAGTTGGTTTATTCGTTTGGGAAAACCAATCGGAAGCATCGGCTGGAGGAGCTGTTGTATACGAATTCAACACCGCTTTCCCTTCGGGGGGCGTATACGCCGTGATGCTATACTCCACTTCGCTGCCTGCGTTGACGGCGACGGGATCGCCCGAATCCCCACTGTCCCACTCGCCGCCATCGACCCTTGCCGTTTTCTCCGGCGCGAGCGGCTCCGTCAGCAGCGAGATATCCATATAATACAGCTCAATGGCGTTCATGCTCGGATCGGAGTAGTAATATCCGGTGAAGTCGGTCAGCACAGACTTGCCCTTATTGTTTCTGACAAGGTAATAGTTAGTGCCATTAAATGTGATTTTCGACGGTTGGGCTATCCTGTACCTCTGGCTGATCCTGCCTGTCGCTGTCTCGGCCGTTCGTATCTCCGTTGAAGACCCGTCAATATAAAACTTCACTTCGGCAGTCGTCGACTCTGTGTGCAGATCGACATTGACTGTCACGTTTTCATACTTTATGTAAGTGAGTATCTCGCAATTATGGGCATAGTGGCCTGTGTAGAATCCAAAACCATCGTTTGTCGACTTAATATCGCTATGCACCGAAGCGCGATGGTCGCCATCGATATATACATCAAATTCGTGGGTAGCCGGGTCGATTTCTACATTCACTCGAAATGGAGTGCTGTCGAGGTTGTTGATGCCGGTTTTGAAAGTGGCTATCAGCGTCCGCGTCGATGAAGTATCCCCGGGCGTGAAGCTGTCGGCGTCGAACAACTCGTTATTAATGTAATACAACCTCAGAGCCGCCGTGTTTGGCGCATTCGCGTCGTTCTCCTGCATCCCGGAGAGGTTCGCACACTGAAGGATAATCGCATATCCGGTATAATAACCTGATGCCGATATCGTTCCGTTGAAAAGATATCCCGTCTCGGAAAAAGAATGGAAATTCATCGTTATAGGACGCATAACGAACGAATTTCCATATGAGGCCTTATAGATATTCTCCGAAAAGACGTAATCCATATACCCATGTGTCTGATAGCCGAAAAACGAAATGCTGTCATCTTTCACGACAACGTGTTCTTCTGTTGCGGTACCGTTGTGCTGTGCAGATGTTTGCGGCATATATGCTTGGTCATAGCCGGGGTGATCCTTCCCATCCCATATGGTGTCCCCCGCCCCGGTCGGCGGTTCCGTGGTGTTGTATGGGTAGTTGATGATCACGTCGCCAATCGGGCTTCCGTCCGCAGAAGCGGGAAGCGTTAGCAACATCGTGAGCGCTACAAGCGCGAGGGCGAGGCATGCGAGAGATATGAGCAGTTTAGGTGTTCCGGTCTTGGTTCGTGTTTTCATTTACATTGTCCCCTCTCTTTGATAATGTGGATAATTATGTATAAAACACATCATTTATCACATCATTTTTACAACTTTCGCTCATTGTAACACGAAATAACGCATAAAGAACCGACAAAAGGTAATTATAACAAAAAAGTCACAACTAGAATGGCTAGTTTATAAGAAGCAGTTGCTATGGTTTCGCAGAAGAAACGTTTCGCAGACCACGCAGCAAATAATTCAGAATGAATTCGTTTGTAAAGCGTCTTTAGTGCAGCAAGGGCAAATAGACTCCCAAAAATAATCATCGCCCCTAACACGAGGAAGATTTGCCGAAAAACAGGCGTTCTTACGAAAAAGCGCAACTATTCCGCTGGGCGTACCCGGCGCCTCGCCCCCCAAACGCTAATCATGCAGGCTTGACCTTCTCCCCGCCCGCCCCGCGAGCCGCCGGCACGGGTGTTCAGCGGGTTCATGAAACTGCTTGAATATGTGGGATATGCTTTGCCCCCTGCTTATTACGAGCGAGACAGGATATTATCAAAGGTAAAGATATTACTTGACACTCCCCATGGCTAAAGCCAGGGGAGTGTCAATATACTCGCTGATACTTTTATCAGTCTTTAGTAAGGTTTCGTCAAGATCGGTGACAATCATTTTAACATTCATCATATACCTACCCTGTAATCAAACGATA
>WRMX01000150.1 GCA_009776905.1 Oscillospiraceae bacterium | reverse complement strand
TTGATTGCGCAAGGCGATGCTCGATCACCCTTTCGCGCGAATGGATGCGGATTATTCAACAATAGCGAGTATATCGCTCTGACGCACGATGGTCATCTCATCGCCGTCGATCTTGACTTCGGTCCCACTGTATTTACCCGTAATGACACGATCGCCCTTCTTGACGACCATTATCACCTCGTTACCGTCAATGATGCCGCCGGGGCCGACTTCGAGAACCTCAAATACCTGCGGCTTTTCCTGCGCAGCGCTTGTGAGTATGATGCCGCTTTTCGTAGTCTCCTCCGCTTCGACCTGCTTGATAATAACGCGATCTGCCAGTGGCTTTAATGTCATAATGTATGCCCTCCTTATAAAATGTCTGTTAACAATCCGGCTGCGTTAGCACTCTCTAGCAATGAGTGCTAACGCAGTCTTATAATAATTGAATTGAGTTATTTTGGCAACTTATACATTCCGCAAATACCGGGGAATAGTGTATAAAAATGGTGATTATTGGCAAATATCGACAGAAATCTCCTCCGGACAACAATTTTCTCCAATTATCTCCCATTATCTATGACATCGGAAAAAACCATGCCTGATGGAAACAGAAAATTAATCCCATTTGGCACGATATTGAAGCATATCTTGTTTGTGCTGATGATCTCGCCGTCAATATTCACGACGAAATCGCGTTCCCCCTCTATCTCCATGCAATCGCTGCGGTGATAATCAATAATTTTCGACAATTCGCGAAACCGCCCTTTAGCATATCTGTTGGTGATTTGCGCAACCCGCAGGCGTGAAACCCCATCAAGAATGAGATACTCCAGAACGCCATCGTCCGGCAGAGCGTCCGGTACAGGGTTGAACCCGCCGCCATAAAACCGTCCGTTGCAGGCGCAGACGAGCGTGATGTCTTTTTCAATTATCTCGCCGTCAATCGATATGCGGTATTTCTGCTTTATCCCCTTGATGATATTGACCGCGAGCGACGTGACATAGCCGGTGGCGCCGCCGATAACGGGGACTTTGCTGTATTTGTGGACATCATTTGCCACCCGCGCATCAATCCCGACGGAACAGATGTTTATGCCATAGCGCCCATTACAATCTATTAGGTCGAGCGGTTTCACCGTGCCTTTGATGAACGCATGCAAGTCATGGAATTTGGCGACGTTGTCCTCGCCAAAAGTTCTAATGAAGTCATTGCCTGTCCCGCAAGGATAATGAGTGATTGCGGTATTCGCCCGCTCCGCGGCGCCGTTGACACATTCATTAAGCGTGCCATCGCCACCGCAGGCATATACATACAATAGGTCGCCATCACCGATCGCATCTGCCGTTTCAGCGACCTTTTCGGCCGCATCCATCGGGGCCTTCGTAAAGTATATTTCATATGGGTCGCCAAGCTCATCGGCAAATTGGGCGATCTTTGCCTCTATCTCGCCAAGGTTGCGTTTCTTGTTGCCGGCAACAGGATTGATGATGAATAAATGCTTCATTTTTCTAAGCCTCGCATCATGAGTATTGCGTCAAAAATACATATATAAGTCGCATTTGATCATACCATTATATAGTTTCCTCTTCTTTACTGCGGCCATTCCAAAAGCGCGCTCAAATTCCGCGTGTGAAGAGAGAATGTATATTTTCCACTTTTCAAGTTGCTTTGAGACAGCGCCAAGGCGTCGGTATATATCCTCTGCCTCGCTTTGCTGCATGATCCGCTCGCCATATGGCGGGTTGGACATCAGAATGCCGCCCGGCGCATCTCTGCGGAAACTTGCTGCATCTGAGCATTCAAAACGAATATGCTCCGCGACGCCGGCGCGTTTGGCGTTCTCTTTGGCGATATCGATGCATTCGCGATCAATATCGCCGCCCCAAATATCATATTTTCCGCGGTATTCATGCGCTCTGGCTTCAGCAATTGCATCGTCCCAAAGACTCTTGTTCTGCCACGCCCAGCTCTGCGCCGAGAAACCGCGGTTCAGCCCGGGCGCGCGATTAAGCGCCGCAAGCGCCGCTTCGATCGGAATCGTCCCCGACCCGCAGAATGGGTCGCACACAGGCTCGCGCCCGCGATAACGCGATAGCTTTACTATTGCCGCTGCAAGCGTTTCCCTGAGGGGCGCGGCGTTGCTAACAGGCCTGTAGCCTCTCTTGTGCAAGCCGTCGCCTGTGGTGTCGATGCTAAGTGTCGCAATATTGTCCATAATGGAGAAACGCACCTGGTATTTAGCTCCGGATTCTGCCATCCAATCGACCTTGTATTTCACCTTTAGCGACTCGGCGATGGCCTTTTTGATTATGCTCTGACAATCGGGAATGGAATGCAGCTTAGAGTCCAAGGAATGCCCCTTGACGGGGAACTTGCCGTCGAATGGAATGAACCGCTCCCATCCCATCGCACGAACGCCCTCAAAGAGTTCGTCATAGCTGTTGGCGGCCGTCGTGCCGACAATGAGCAACACTCGCTCGCCCGTGCGAAGATTGATGTTTGCCCGCGCAATATCTCCGGCGCTACCGGCGAATAGAACTCGTCCATTTTCTGCGCGGACGTCAGCCATGCCGATCCTCCGCAGCTCATCGGCGCACAGGCCTTCGACGCCGAAAAGACAAGGGACGGAAAATGTAAATTCCATAATTCATCCTTTTAATGTTTCTACCATTTTTGCTATATCAGGTTTTGCTTCCTCCATCTGCTCGTCCCAATCACCTTCGTAGCAATATGTAAGATCGTCCCCTGCAGCGATGCGCCTGATGTAGCCGTCAAACATATCGTAGTCACGTTCATATACATGGAAGCTGTTCGCTCGATGGGTATAGCTGCCGATGGCCACGCCGAGGCTGTCCGCAATGCGCTTTTGCAGCATAATCAAAGCAAAAGCGTTCATAAAAGCGGCTTTTGTCGCATCATTTGAGCGAAACAGGACCTTGCAATGCAACGCTCCGCTTCTGATGAGAAATTGCATGTGCTGCAGGCACGCGGGAGAATCTGATGCATGATCTTGCTCGTCGCGAATGATAACAACGGCCCGTCGCGAATCGGGGTTGCGTCGCAGCTCGCTGATCAACCATGGAATCTGTTTCTCCATCCGCTGATGGTAAGTATATTCCCAGTTGCCTCGCTCGACCTCGAAATCCAGAATGCCGTCGAGCATCTCCTGGCGATATTGCTCGAGCGATCGCGGATCGCCGATGAATAATCTGCTGATCATCGGCTCGGAAAGCGGCTGTTCGACAATAAAGGTCATGGAGGCCTCTTTTTGCCGGGTGTTATAATCCGGGCAAGGCAGCTCATCGTTGTTCGCATGCAGCTCCGCCAGCGCACAATGATATGCCTCAGGAAGAGACTCGGCCTTGACGAATAGCTCAAACATGGCAAACCTCCTTATTTATCAGATATCATGGCCATTAGTGCCACCGTGGGGGATTGCCGGCGCCCGCCGGATGGAATTGTTATGATATATATCGAACGAGAACTCCACTCCGCTAGAAATTGCAGGTTCCCCGCGTCGCTCCGGATACCAGTTCGAAGATTCGTCCAGGTTTGGGAAATATGTGTCGGATGGGGGCATGGCATTAATCTTTGTCACATGCGCGTGGGAACACATGTTTAAGAACTGCGTATAAATGCTCCCGCCACCGATAATGAACACCATATCAGCATCATCACCGGCAACAAAAGTGAGGGCTTCGTCGACCGAGTGCGCGATGATGATGCCATCGACATTGTAACTCATGTTGCGCGTCAAGACAATATTCTTCCTGTTGGGCAGGGGCCTTCCAAAATCCTCAAAAGTCTTCCTTCCGGCAATAACTGTGCCGCCGTCCGTCAAAGCTTTGAAGTGGCGCCTATCCTCCGGGAGGACGACGGACTGCGTATTGTTATAGCCGATTCCCCAATCGCTGTTGACCGCGACGATCAGCTGCATATGTCCTCCGATCTCCGTTCGTGTTGTGCTGCTGTTGGGCGAATATAGCCGCATCGCGCGGCATCCGGTTGCGGGATTACGGACATGTTTGCAATAAATGGCTTATAATCGTTATAGAATGACAATAGTAATGCCGTTGTTATGGCGATCGAGGTCGTTATCGCGCCGCAGCATATCGCATACTGCAAATGCGTTCCTCGTGGCTTCGTCAAATATCGAAAAATCTTCACCGGTGATATAGTTGCTGATTTGTTTTCGTGTCTTTTGCCGTTCCAGGTATTTGCGTACCTCAGTGCGTATCGCGCCGCCTTTTCCCGTCGATCCGTACCCATGCACGAACTTAATTGCCGTAACGCCGAGAGCCCCGGCGTTTTTAACGTTGTATGTGATCCTCCGTATGGCATCGTCAACAGTCGGCATATCGGATTTTATGTTCACTTCTCTAAGGATGCCGTCCATCAAGACCCTCTCCCTAAATTGTACGCACGCACTATCCTAATCACTACCCTAATCACTACCCTAATCATGAATTACCCTAATCACGCACTTGACAAAACTATTATAATCGTGTATTTTGTTTTAAGCAAGCGAAAATGAACAATTCTACCTTGGAGAGGTATCGAAGTGGTCATAACGAGCCTGACTCGAAATCAGGTCTACCGCAAGGTAGCGTGGGTTCGAATCCCACCCTCTCCGCCATTAGGAACTAATGCGAACTCTCCCCCGACAAGATTTTTCTTCGTCGGGGAGACGTTCGCGGTAGTGTTCCCGATTTTATAGTTGAACTTTTGAATTATTCAGCTATAATGTCATTAACAACTGAATTAAAGGCAATGAAAAGAAGAGTAAGCGGTTATATCTTTTACAGAGAACCCGACGGCTGAGAATGGGTAAAGCTATGTAACTGCCGAACATGGTCTTGGAGCCGCGCACCGAAGGTAATTTCACCCAAGGCTGCGACGGGTGCGCCCGTGACAGCGCTATGCTCTCGGCAGGTCATTCCCTGCCCGCAGCAGATGAGGTTCGTGTCGTGAGGCGCGGATAAATTTGGGGTGGTATCACGAAGCTGTAGCTCTCGTCCCCGAAAACTAAGTTTTCGGAGAGGAGGGCGTTTTTGTTTGCCGCATTTTCGTAATATCAAATCAAATTGAAAGAGGTGCACACAGAATGAAAATTTTAAAATGAGGGGCTGCGTGACAGAGCGATTACACGCGCCATTGACTGCGGCATTGATGTTCCAAAAGACGGTTACAACGACAAAAAAATCTATGTATGGGCAGAAAATGTTTTGGGGTATTTGTCCATGAGCAAAACTGTCGCCGAACATCGCGGTGAGCGGTATGAGGATTTATGGAGCGAGGACAGCCGACATTACTACGTTCACGGTAAAGACAATATACCATTCCATACAATAATACTACCGTCGCTGATGCTGGCAAACGGTGGCGCGTGGAAACTGCCTGACGACATCATATCAAGTGAGTTTATGACATTGGAAGGGCGAAGGATTTCCACCAGTCTGAATTGGGCTATATGGGTCAAGGACATCGTTGACAGATACCACCCGGATTCCATCCGTTATTTTTTCATCGCGAGCGGACCGGAAAGAAAAGATGCAGATTTCACATGGAGAGAATTTGTAAATAGCCACAAT
>WRMX01000149.1 GCA_009776905.1 Oscillospiraceae bacterium | reverse complement strand
GTGCGAAACTGAGGCAAGGATGCCTCATTTGAGCACAAATGAAGCAAAAAAAACGTCTGCCGAGCGCAAGGGCGTGAACAGGAGCTAGCGCTGCGGCGGGCGCGGTGTTTATCACCATGCGCCCGCCGCTTATTCTGTTGCAAGTAAGGGAATGAGCTGTTATTACAGGTGCAGCACCGCCTGGAACGCGGGATTGACCGCCCGCGTGACGTTGCCCCCGACTTCCTTAGCGTCTCCGACGACGAAGCACTCCGTTTCCGACGCGCAATGCCTGAAGGACTCGACAAGCTCCGTGTTGATCTTCATCCCGACGGCCAGCAGCACATTGTCCGCCTCTATCTCAAAGGCCTCGCCATCCTTCCCGACAGCCTTGATCCCCCTGTCCGTGACCTCCGACAGCTTTGTGTTGTATCTAATCTCGACACCACGTTCTTTCAGCATGCCCGGCAACGCGCTGAAACTGAACATGGGCGGATCCATCATCTCGATGATATCGACGGATTTGCCCTCATCGGCAAAATCGATGGCGGCCTCCAGCCCGACGTCGCCCGCGCCAATGATGACGACCCTTTGGCCGACCTTGTCCCTGCACTTCGTTTCTGCATCGGCGGCCCACATCACGCTCGGCTTGTCGATTCCCGGGACGTTCGGAATGAGCGGCTCCGCACCAACGGCGATGATGACGGCGTCGTAGCCCTGCATTTTTATCATGCCCGGCGTGGCCTCCGTGTTCAACAGCACCTTGGCCTTCCCCGCCTTTACGATTTTTTCCGTCTGCACTTCCAGCCATTTGAGGTAATCCCTGACGTCTACTTTCATCGGCGGCGCGGCAGCCGGAATTATCTGCCCGCCGACCCTGTCGCTTTTTTCATATAACGTGACATCGTGCCCGCGCTCAACGCCCGTGAACAGCGCCTGCAGCCCCGCAGGGCCTCCGCCGATGATCGCGATTTTCTTTTTGTCGCGCGCCAATGGCAGCTCGCTGTCCTTGATGAGCCTGGTCATCCCCAAAAGCGGGTTGATCGCGCAATTCATCTCGCGCGGCCCGTTCGGCCCCGGTCCGCCGAGGCGCATGAGGCACGCCGTGCAGCGCAAGCATGGGCGGATATCCTCACGGCGGTTCTGCGAGGCCTTTTTCGGCATGTCCGGGTCCGCCATAAGCGGGCGGCACATCGCCACGAAGTCGCAGAAGCCCTTGGACAAGTATTCCTCGGCCAAATCGACGTTCATGATCGAGCCAACGGCCGTGAGCAAGATGTCCCCTTGGAAATAGTCTTTGATCTTCTCGGTCCAATGGACGTTGAAGCCCCGCTGCATCGTATAATTCTGGAGCCAATAACGCATAAACGCGCCCATGCCCTCGCTGTGCAGTCCGGCCGAGACGTTAAACATGTCGACGCCGTGATCTTTCAAGATTTTCATCAATTTCAACGTTTCGTCGAAATGCATCCCATCCTCGATGATTTCATCGGCGGAGATGCGATAGTCGATGACGAAATCCTCTCCGCAAAGCTCGCGCGTCTTTTCCACAAGCTCGACGGCGAAACGCGCGCGGTTCTCCGTGGAGCCGCCGTATTTGTCGGTGCGCTTGTTGTAATGCGGGCTGGTGAATTGAGCGATCAGGTTTCCGTGGCCTCCGTGCAGCAGCGCCACGTCCATCCCCGCGCGCTTCATGTTATAGCAGGCGGTGGCATATTTCATGATCGTCTCGTCGATTTTTGCCTGGTCCATCTCGATGGGATAACGCAGCTCGCGCCCCTCGCGTTCGGCCATCAACTTTTCCGTGTCGCCGGGAATTGGGCTGGAGCTGAAAGGCAGATGCCCCACGGTCTCAAACCTCGTATCCTTCCCGTTGTGGTTCACCTCCAAGGATGCATGGCAATCGTATTCCTTGCACATCTCCGCATACCATGACAACGGCAGCGTGCTGTGCGGGTTCGCGAGGTCGAGCTGGCACTCCTCGTCCTTGCATTCTGTGATATCGACGGAAGAGTTGCCGACATAGAGGATGGCAGCGCCGCCCCTTGCGAACGCCCTGAACCAGTCCACGAACTGCGCCGTGACAAGCCCGTCCGGGCTCGCGAGGTTTGGCGAGGGCGGGGCAAGGATGAAGCGGTTTTTGAAGTCCACGCCCCTGATTTTGATTGGTGTAAACAAATGTGTATATTTCGACGCCATTATATAACTACCTTCTTTCAAAAGTTATTAGCCGAACGAAGCGAGCGTCGCGTCGCGCTTATGCGACAAGGTCAAGCGAGCGTCGCGTTGCGCTTATGCGACAAGGTCAAGCGAGCGTCGCGTCGCGTTTATGCGACAAGGTCAAGCGAGCGTCGCGTCGCGTTTATGCGACATGGCCAAGCGAGTGGCGATATCAAAAGGTGAAGCGTGAGGCTCCGCTGCCATGCATCGACTCATTTGCCGATGCTGAAGAACGCGGACATGCCGGGATACTTCGCGGCACTGCCCAGCTCCTCCTCGATGCGCAGCAACTGGTTATATTTCGCCACCCTGTCCGTCCTCGATGGGGCGCCGGTCTTGATCTGCCCCGCGTTGACGGCAACGGAAATATCGGCGATGGTCGTGTCCTCCGTCTCGCCGGAGCGGTGCGACACGATGGCGGTGTAGCTCGCGCGATGCGCCATCTGAATGGCGTCGAGCGTCTCGGTCAGCGTGCCGATCTGGTTGACTTTAATCAACACGGAATTGGTGACGCCCAAATCGATGCCCTTCTTGACGCGCTGAGTATTCGTGACGAACAGGTCGTCGCCGACAAGCTGGATTTTGCTGCCAAGGGCGTCGGTCATGAGCTTCCATCCATCCCAATCTTCCTCGGCCATCCCATCCTCGATGGAAATGATCGGATATTTATTGACGAACCCGACCCACATATCGACCATCTCCTGCCGCGTCATTATCGTCTTCCTCTTTGGCAGGTGGTAGCAGCCATCTTTCTCGTCAAACCAGTCCGTGACGGCGGGATCCATGGCGATCTTGAAGTCGTCCCCCGGCTTATACCCCGCCTTTTCAATCGCCTGCATCAGCGCGGCAAGAGCATCCTCATCGGCGGCAAGGTTCGGGGCATATCCGCCCTCGTCTCCCACCCCTGAAGACGGCACTACTTTTTTCAATGTGTGGAAGACTTCCGCGCACATGCGTAGCGCCTCGCGGAAGCTCCCCGCTGAAACGGGCATCACCATGAATTCCTGAATATCGACGCTGTTGTCCGCATGTGCGCCTCCGTTCAAAACATTCATCATAGGCACGGGCAGCGTATTGGCGGATGCGCCGCCGATATATCGGTAGAGCGGGATGTGCAGCGATTCGGATACCGCCCTCGCGCAGGCAAGCGAAGCGCCCAAAATCGCGTTAGCGCCGAGGTTCGATTTGTTGGGCGTGCCGTCCAGCTCGATGAGTAGCTTGTCGATGACGGTCTGGTCCATCGCGTTCTGCCCGAACAATGCATCCGCGATGCTGCCGTTGACGTTTTCCACCGCTTTCAGGACGCCTTTGCCCATGTAGCGGCCGTTGTCGCCGTCGCGCAGCTCGCACGCTTCAAACTGCCCCGTAGACGCGCCCGACGGCACCGCCGCCCTGCCGACCGTCCCGTCTTCGAGCCATACCTCCGCCTCCACCGTCGGGTTTCCCCTGGAATCCAGTATCTCGCGCCCGACGACATCAATGATTTCCAAATAATCCTTCATAAATTAATCAATCCTTTCGTAATAACTACTACTTTTAAAGGTGCTGTGCGTTATGTGTCATCCAGAGCGCAGCGAAGGATCTTGCGTTCCAATAGCTGCAGAACAAGATTCTTCGGTCGCAAGCTCCCTCAGAATGACACTCCTACCGGTTCCCCATTTACTGTAACATATAATATGCGCGCTTGACACTATATTATCAGCGATTGCCCCGTCATAGCTTCCGGCTGCTTAATCCCCAGCAGCGTCAACAGCGTGGGCGCGATATCGGCAAGCAGCCCCTGCCGCAGCCCGATGTCGGCGCCGAAAACTATAAACGGCACGGGATTCGTAGTATGGGCCGTGTGCTTGCTGACGCCATCCTCCGCAAGCATCTCCTCCGCATTGCCATGGTCGGCAGTAACGACCAAGTAGCCGTCCATCTTGCGGACCGCATCGAGTACCTTGCCGATGCAAATGTCGACGGTCTCGACGGCCTTGACGGCGGCAGCGAAATCTCCTGTGTGCCCTACCATGTCGCAATTGGCGAAATTAATGATGACAACGTCGAATCTTCCGCCCAAAATTTCATCGCATACCGCATCAGCGACCTTGTTGGCCGACATCTCCGGCACAAGGTCATACGTGCGGAACTCCTTCGGGGACGGAACCAGGATACGTTCCTCCCCGCCAAACGGCTGCTCGACGCCCCCGTTGAAAAAGAACGTCACATGGGCATATTTTTCCGTCTCGGCGATTCTAAGCTGATGCATGCCCAGATTTCCGAGGATCTCGCCAAACGTGTGTTCGGGGAACCCCGGCGGATATGCGACGCCGATTCCGGTGAAATTCGCGTCGTATTGGGTCATCGTGACGAAATTCACGGGGAAATACCCGCCGCGCCTTTCAAAGCCGTCGAACCAGCTCTCGATGAACGCGCGGGTTATTTCGCGCGCCCTGTCGGAGCGGAAGTTAAAGAATATGACGGTGTCCCCCTGCTTGACCATGCCATCCGCGTCGCAGACGACCGGCTTAACGAACTCGTCCGTCACCCCCGCGTCGTACGAAGCCTGCATGGCCGCGACCGGGTCCGGTTCCTGCGCGCCTTCTCCGAAAACAAGCGCGTTGTACGCCTGCTCCACGCGGTCCCAACGATTGTCCCTGTCCATTGCGTAAAACCGCCCCGTGACCGTCGCGATTTTTCCGACTCCGATGTCGCGGCACTTCTCGACGCATTCGGCAATCGATTCCTTGCCGGAATCCGGTGGGACATCCCTGCCGTCCATGAAGCAATGGATGTATACCCTATCGACCTCATTCAGCTTCGCAAGCTCCAGCAGGCCAAAAAGATGGTCAATGTGGCTATGCACGCCCCCCGGAGAAACCAGCCCCATCAAATGAAGCGAGCCGCCCGAGGATTTGCATCCCCGCACGGCCGCCACCAGCGTTTCATTATCAAAAAATGCGCCCGTCTCGATATCGCGCGATATTCTGGGCAGCTCCTGGTATACGACGCGCCCCGCGCCGATGTTCGTGTGGCCGACCTCGCTGTTCCCGATTTGGCCTTTTGGCAGCCCGACATCCTCCCCGGATGCCGAAAGCCGCGTATTCGGGCATGTTTCATAGAGCTCGTCGAGAACAGGCGTCGCCGCAGCGGCGATCGCATTCCCGGGCGACGGCGCCGTGAGTCCGTAGCCATCCATAATTACTAAAACCAAAGGTTTTTTTGGCAAAATATCACATACCTTTCATATCATTGATTCGCGGCTTTTATTATAGCAGCAAAAAGCTCAGGTTTCAATGATGCGCCGCCGATAAGCCCGCCGTCGATATCCGGCTGCGCGAGAAGATCGTGAGCGTTCTTCTCGTTCATCGACCCGCCATACAAGACCGGGATCGCGCGTGCGGTCCTGGCGCCATATAGCGAACGGATGACGGCGCGAATCTCGCAGCACACATCCTGCGCATCCTGAGGCGTCGCGGTCAGCCCTGAGCCAATGGCCCATATTGGCTCATATGCGATGATCGCGCT
>WRMX01000148.1 GCA_009776905.1 Oscillospiraceae bacterium | reverse complement strand
TTTGTCGGGTATAGCGCCTGGGCGTAGCTGTGCTCCTCTACGACTGTCGGCTTGCCGTCGCTGCCGAGCTTCAGTGTATTCACGACGTTCGCGCGTGGCTTATCTCCCTCAAACTCAAAAACGTCGCCCTTGTCCCACGGCTTAACCCACTGCGGCCAAAGCGTTTCGGGCGTGCACTGCCCCGCCATCAGCGCCCAGAGAGCGCAAATCATCGGCTCTGTCCACATCTCCGATGTGTGATATTCTGAATAACGCCATGCTCCTCCTGTACCAGCATCCAGCCTCCTCGCGAAATCGTCGCTGCCAGTATACGATGCCGTGCATGATTTTTCTGTGAGAGCAAGCTTGTCAAGAGCAGAAGCAGCGCTAATTGAAAGGCTTCCTGCGCTAGTAGGAACCAACCATACCTCGATTTCGCTGTGATCTTCAACAATCTGCGACAACAGTCTTTCTTCAGTTGACTGGCTCACAGACAAAACTCCTAAGGTGTTTAAATCGGCGAACCAAAAATTATTATCATTTTCGATAAGGCTCTCTCCACTTACTCCGAGCGAAGGGTTCTTTTCGCACCAGCGAGCTAGCGCCGCCAGAGCCTGTTTGAAGGATTCCTCGTATGCGGAGTAGCCGTAAAAGATAACCCCGACTCTCTCCCACGATATATTTGGCCATGCGTCTTCTTTCCATCGGAGGAGCCTATCCATGCAGTCTTCGCTTAGACGCGAGCCATCAGCCCTGATATTTGGATAGATTAATGTGCCGGCAATGATGGTTTCGCCATATTTATAAGCATTTAGAGTATCACGGCTTATGTCAATGCACCTCCATATCGCGACACCCGCTTCCGCGCACATGCCAAAGATTGGTGCAACCATATCATCCATACCATCAAATAAAATGCCATCAATGTCAAGGTCTATCTGCGTTTGCACCAATGATATTACTGCTTTCTCTGAGTTTTCGGAAACAATGAACATCCCTCTATAATCGATATTCAATCGTGGTGCCCAAAACCTAAAGGCCTTGTCATGGCTAAGGAATATATCATTTATACCATGTGTTGCTATCAGGTATACCGCCTTGAACCGCTCGTGCTGCGCGTAATCGAAGTCCCTGTCGAAATAGCCGGCCTCGCTCGGGAACCGAAAATTTGAGGCGGCTTCGTTTGCGATGCCGCCTTCCCGTGAACCTATGCTGCCTGCTCCTCTGCCCATACATGCCGAATTAAGTGTTATTAATAAAGTTAGTGAAATAAATAAAAGCACGTATCTTCTATAAATATGCAATTTCCCTCACCTATAATCAACGAGTTAAGTGTAGATTGTTAAAGTAAAACCAAAAACATGCTGGACAATTTCGCATCTACCTAAACAAATATCGAATATTCATGCACAGTTGTTTACGCTTGACATTAACTCATGAATGAATGTGATCTACTGTTACATATAATTCATTAGATATATTTACACCCTATCCATAAACATAGATTGAACCAATATATGCTACATTGTTCAACGCCGTATCGGCATTTGTATGGGAAATGACCACTGAGCTATCGTTACATGTGCAGGTGCATATACATGTGTTACAAATGCACACCTCCTCCATTTCCTCAATTGTTCTCTTTTCTGTAATCAGATTCTTCTTCAGTTTTTGCACAATAACCACTCCTCGTTAGTATTATGACTCAGTCATTCTATTTTGCTCATGGCAGTCATTTTTATATGTGCTATCTCTGTTGCAACTAATTCTATCTAGGAGTCGAGCATCTGCATAAATCACTTTATACAGTATACACATCAGACGTAAATATGTATTACGCCAATAATGTACAACTGAATTAGTAAATGTCAACAGTATTTTCACATAACTTCAATAAATTCCAATGGTGATCTGTAATAGTCATCAGGAACCGTTGCCCTTGCGTTGAATAGGTCGATGTCATAGACTCGTGGGTATTCATTGTATATGTACGATTCAGTGTCGTCGTCGAAAGCATAAAAGTCCAGCCATGCGAAGAATTCCCGGTATCTCTCCCTGTCAATCCAGTTTGTCGGGAACAGCGCTTGGGCGTAGCTGTGCTCCTCTATGACTATCGGCTTGCCGTCGCTGCCGAGCTTCAGTGTATTTACTACGTTCACGCGCGGCTTGTCGCCCTCAAACTCGAAAACGTCGCCCTTGTCCCACGGCTTCACCCATTGCGGCCAAAGCGTTTCGGGCGTGCACTGCCCCGCCATCAGCGCCCAGAGCGCGCATATTGTCGGCTCTGCCATTATTATATCCAAATCACATGCAGCATATCGCCAGGCGCTGTAGTCATCGGTGTCCCATATTTTCGATAAATCGTAATTGCTGAAAATCGAGTATATGCATGCATTTTCAGAGAGTCGCTGCTTTTTGAGAGCGTCTGCGGCGCCCATTGCGCATATATCTGATGCTGCCGGAATCAGCCACACCTCTATATTGTTATTCGGTTCGACTATCTCTGAGATCAGACGTTCCGTGAAGGCGAGAGAATCCCCCATTATGCTTTGCGTGCTCATATCCGCAAACCAAAAATTCATTGGGTTGTTCTTAGGGTCGTCGCTGTAACTGCCGAACGATGGACTCGCATCGCACCATTTCTTCTTTACAGACAGCACAACCATGAACTCTTCTTCATAGGATGAAGAACCAATGCAGATCATTCCAACCTTTTCCCATGGCACGTCCGGATATTCTTTTTCTTTCCAACGCAGAAGAATGTCGATGCCGAGATTGCTCTTGTTCATGATCTCGCCGCCGATGAATGGGTAGATTAGCGCTCCCGCAACATAGGTGTCTCCGTACATATATGAGTTCATGGTATCTCGGCTGATATTCGTGCAGCGCCACGTCGCGACCCCCGCTTCCGCGCACATCTCGAAAATCGGTTCAACCTTGTCGTCCGAGCCATCGAATATTATGCCGTCGATGCCCAGGTCGATCTGCGTTTGAGCAAGAGACATGAATGACATTTTCGAGTTTTCGGTCGAAACGTACATCCCTTTGTAATCGATATTCATTTGCTTCGCCCAAATTGCTAATGCCTTGCCAAAATTGATGCATACGTTGGCAACGCCCGTAGTGACAAGGTACGCCACCTTGAATCGTTCGTGCTGCATGTAGTCGAAGTCCCTGTCGAAATAGCCGGCCTCAACAGGGAACGGCAGATTGAATACGGCTTCTTTTGCGTCGCCGCCATCACGTTTGCTGCCGCCCTCCTGTGTACCTATGGTATCTGCTCCGCTTCCCGAGCACGCCGTAGTAAGTGCTACTAATAAAACTAGTGTTATAAACAGAAGCATATATCTTCTAATGATTCGCAATATCCCTCACCTATAAACACTGAGCAAACTGTGATACAGCAATACAAGAGCTACACGCAACTTGATATTGAAAGATCATATACGGTCGCATTGATTAGCGGTTAGACGCCTTGGAAATGTTGGTAACATTGCGTTATCCAGTCCTATCAACCTGCTTATTTCACATATAGTTATACTGTTGCACTGCTCCATTGATATATTGAGAGTGAACCAATATAGCCAATTTGGTTGCTCGAATCGGAATAAACATAACTTGACAACGTATAATCTCCCCTACAATCACATGTACAGGGGCAGCTGTTGCAGTTACATGCTTCCTCCATTTCTTCAATTGTTTTCTTCTCTGTAAACAGATTCTTCTTTAGTTTTTGCACAATAAACCCTCCTCGTTAGTAATATGACTCGGTCATTCAATTTTACTCATGGTAGACCTTTTCCATATATGTTATCTCTGTTGCAACTCCTGCTATCTAGGAGTCAAATATCTGCATAAATCACTTCATACACTTTTCTCATCAGACGTAATCATATGTCAATTAAACACATTAATCAACAAATGTCAATAGTATTTTCACAATAATCAGGGCAATCGCATAAAAAGTATAATCGCATACAAAGCTGTCGCGCCCGGGTTTTTAACATAGGCTAATATGGCAATTTTCTTGAACGCCTTGCGGAGCAAGGCATTTTTTGCGAAAAAACAGAAAAAAGTGAAAATAGTAGTTGCGATAAGATACGATATATGGTATAATGGGGAGGAAAGGCGGTGAACATGTTGTATCTCAAACAGAACAAAGTCGGCAGCAGGACCCATCTGATCATAGCGCATGGCTACAGGGACAAGGAAACGAAGACGACCCGCACGAAAACTATTAAAACGATCGGATATCTCGATGAGCTGGAAAAGGAATACCCCGACCCCATCGCGCATTTCAAGGAAGTGGCCCGCCAGATGACGGCTGAAGAGAAAGCCCGCCGCAAGGTCACGCTCACCATCGACATGGACGAGGAACTGCCGGCGGACACAGACAACAGGAAAAACCTTGGATACGCGGCCATACTGAGGGTATATTACGACTTGAAGCTGGACCAGTATTTCAACAACAACGCGCGCAGCCGCGATTTCGAGTTCAATGCCAACGCAGTCATGATACTGCTCGTCGTATCGAGGATTCTTTCCCCCGGCTCCAAATTGAGGGCGTTCGAGGAAAAGGGCAGGTATTTCGAGCGCTTCGATTTCTCCCTTGCCGACATGTACCGGGCCTTGTCATATTTCGCTACACTGGAGCTGGACGTGCAGCGCAACATCAATGAGCAAATCATAGCCCGTTACGGCGTCCGGGACACGAAGACCATATACTACGATGTTACCAATTATTACTTCGAGGTTGACCAGGAAGACGACCTCCGCAAGCGAGGATACGGCAAGGAGCACCGCCCGAACCCGATAGTCCAGATGGGCCTTGCCATGGACGCGGACGGGATTCCGCTCCATTACAAGCTCTTCCCCGGAAATACCAACGACAAGAGCACGTTCCGATCGGTCATAGGCGAGGTCCGGCTCAAATACGACACCGGGCGCATAGTCGTCGTGGCCGACATGGGAATAATCACAGGGGACAACATCTACTATCTGATCGGCGGCGAGAAGAGTGACAAGACGCTCAACGGGTACGTCCTCAGCTTCTCCGTGCGGGGAGGGACAGACGATTTCAAGAAATATGTGTTGGAAAGGGTGGGGTACCGAGGGCGGGACGGGAAGCCTGCGGAGGACGGCACGGACTTCATGATCAAAAGCAGGTACATCGCCCGGGAAATCAGCGTTACCATGGAAAGCGGGAAATCGGAGACGAAAATAGTATACGAAAAGCAAATCGTCTTTTGGGGGAAGAAATACGCCGACAAGGCCAAAGCCGACCGGGAAAAGACGGTGCTGAAAGCAAAGGCGCTTGTGAACGACCCCGGCAAATACAAAAACGCGACGTCATACGGCGCCGCAAAATATGTCAAGAAACTCAACGTCGACAAAAGCACCGGCGAGGTCGTCGAGCCGGGCAAGGCGCTCCTATTTGACGACGCCAAGCTTCTGGAGGAAGAGAAGTATGACGGCTACTATTCGATAGTGACCAGCGAAAAGGGGATGGCCGACGAAGAGATCATAGACACGTACCGCGGCCTATGGGAGATAGAAGAAACATTCAAGATAACGAAGGGCGGTCTCGAGGCCAGGCCCGTGTATCTGTCGCGGCCGGAACGGATCGCCGCCCACTTCCTGACATGCTTCATAGCGCTGGTCATAATGAGATTGATTCAGAAGCTCACGGGCAGGAAATACTCCTGCGAGACGATCGCGGAATGCCTGAACCGGATATCGTGCAGCCACGAACAGGAGAACATATACCTGTTCGACTACCGGAGCGAAGTTTCTAACGCCATAGGTGAAGCCCTGGGCATCGGGTTCGGCAGGAAGAGGATGAATTTAGGCGAGATAAGGAACATAGTAGCCGAAAGCAAAAAGTAGCGCTATATCGCAACAGGTTTTTATCAATGCCGTGATCCCCGTTTAGCCACTGGTATCAATGGTTGGAGGCTCGTTCTCCGGCGTGTCTGCTGTCAAATATTTCCGCTGTTTTGTTATGCGACCAGTCAATGCGGGAGCATGGGGAATGG
>WRMX01000147.1 GCA_009776905.1 Oscillospiraceae bacterium | reverse complement strand
ACGCTCCGTCCCCCGTCATCGCAGCCCCCGCCTATCTGTCAAACCTCACAGGCTCCGGCAACTCAACATCATCATCAATAGTAATCGACTTAATCACCGGCATGTCCTCCGGCGCAACAGCCCCATTCGGCCCCGAATTAGGCGTCTCGGCGATCCTATCGACGACATCCAGGCCGCTCGTGACCTTCCCAAACGCCGCATAATCGCCATCCAGCCCCGGCTCATCCGCGTGCATGATGAAAAACTGCGAACCCGCAGAATCGGGGTCGCCGCTCCTCGCCATCGAAATGACCCCCCGCGTATGCTTAAGCTCGTTCTTGAACCCATTCGAGCTAAATTCCCCGAATATCGAATAGCCCGGGCCGCCGGTACCGGACGCCAGAGGGTCGCCGCCCTGGATCATAAAACCCTTCATTATCCTATGAAACTTCAGCCCGTCATAAAACCCATCGCGCGCCAAATACACGAAATTGCGCACAGATTGCGGCGCGACTTCAGGATAAAGCTCCAGAGTTATGACGCCGCCGTCCTCCATGGTAATCGTCGCATGGATAATGTCGGACTTCTTCTTGCACCCGGCAGCGAAACAGCAAAACGCCAACACAAGCGCCAAAGCAACAGCAACAACCTTTTTCATTTTAACGGCCAACCCTTCCATAATTCTAACGTGAGGGCTCCGCCCCCACAACCCGGACGCCGCACGGTGAGGCAGACGTTTGCTTTGCCTCATTCATGGATGCCCAAAATATGCCACTTCAACTGCCTGAGAACCTCATCATAATCCAAAGGCTTTCCGACATGGTCGTCCATCCCCGCCTTCAAGCACTTCTCCACATCCTCGCGAAATACGTTCGCGGTCATGGCAATGATCGGGATGCTCTTCGCCTTTGGCAGGTCGATAGCCCTGATCCTGCGCGTCGCCTCATAGCCATCCATCTCCGGCATCTGCACATCCATGAAAATCATATCGTACCTATCCGGAGCCTCGCTGAAAATTCTGACAGCCTCAGCCCCGTTTTCCGCGCAATCGATTTCCAAATGCGTCGGCTCAAGCAGCGCAAGAACGATCTCGCGGTTGATGTCCACATCCTCGGCCAAAAGAATCCGCCGCCCCACGAAATCCTCAGGAGTAGACGTCTGCGCCCTCTCCGCCTGCGCCTCGTCATAGCCGAGGCACTCGTTGATGACATTGATGATGGCCGACGGGAACAGGGGCTTGGCAAGGAATTTGTCGACGCCCGCGGCTCTCGCCTTTTCCTCGATTTCATTCAAATCCGCCGAAGAAATCATGACGACGACGGCTTTTCCAGGCTCGATGGCCCGCTCCTTCAGCATCCTCGTAAGCTCCACCCCGTCGATGCCCGGCATAATCCAATCCACGAAATAAATATTATACATGCCGTTCTCGTCGACGATCCGGAGCGCATCTTCGCCGCTCATCGCGACATCGCAAAGCATGCCCGACTCCTGCATGATTTCCTTGAAATACACAAGAACCTCAGAATCGTCGTCGACGACCATTGTCCTGACGTCAAAAATGCCCATATCGCGCGGCAATAGCCTGACCCTTCTATCAGAGCCCTTTTTCAACGGAATCTCAAAGGCAAATGTAGAGCCTTTGCCCAGTTCCGATTCCACCCATATCCTGCCGTCCATGAGCTCCACGATATTCTTGGAAATCACGAGGCCCAAACCGCTTCCGCCGAACTTCCGCGTCGTGCTGTCCTCTGCCTGCTGGAACGCGCGGAAAAGCCGCGCCATCTGCTCCTCGCTGATGCCGATGCCCGAATCGGTCACGGTGAACTTAATGACGGAAGCATCGTTTTCGTCCCGTAAAAAACTCGCATCCAGGCTGATCATCCCGCAATCGGCGGTAAACTTGACAGCGTTTGACAAAAGGTTCGTAATAACCTGAGAAATGCGCTGGTCGTCCCCGACGAGCGTCTTCGGGATGCTCTTGTCGATATGCACGGAGAACTTCTGCTGCTTCTCCTCGACACGGAAATTAATGACATTGACGACCCGTTGAAGCATTTTTTCAAAGTTAAATTCCACAAGAGACAATTCAAACTTTCCGGCTTCGATTTTCGACATATCGAGGATATCGTTTATGACGCCGAGCAAATGCTGCGAAGCGTCCTGAATCTTCGTAAAACAATATTTCATCCTATCGACCTCGACAGCAGACATGCCGATCGATGTCATCCCGATGATCGCATTCATCGGCGTCCTGATTTCGTGGCTCATGTTCGCAAGGAAAACTGACTTCGCCTGATTGGCCGATTCCGCAGCCTCGACGGCGGTCTCCAGCTCGCGCTGGAGCATCGTCAATTCCGTCACATCATCCGTGCTGCCAACGACGTCGGTGATGACGCCGTCAAGATCGTAAACCGGAGTCGTATATGAATGGAACACCCCATCGTCGATCTCGCTGATCCACTCCTGCGCGCCATGCTGGAAAGTTTTCTTTACATTATCGACAATGTCTATATGCTTCACCCGCGCGGTATCGTCATCGATGTTCTTCCCCTCGATAAACGAAGGCTGCACCCCGATGACCTCCAGAAACTGCCCCCTGAAATTCGTTATGATGCCGGTGCTGTCGACGCTCCATATGACGCCCTTATAATTGTTGTTGACCGCCTCAAGCTTGGCAGTGCGGCTCTGCGCGAGCACCTCAAACCGCTCCCTCTCGCTGCGTGTCCTTCTGAAGAGAATGTAGAGCAAAATGATGATCAACAAAAGCAGCGCCGCCCCGCCTCCCAGCCAAGGCCTCTGCGCCTGGGCCAATTTCGCGGAATAATCGTACGTACGCCGCGTCCACTGGTCCGCTATCAGCTTGGTCTCAATCAACCGCATCGCCTTATCGACGATCGAACACAGCACCACGCTGTCCTTGTTGAACCCTAATGTAGAATCGAACGACTGGTCAAAAACGACGTTTGCCTTATATCCCGACAACTCGCGATAATTCGTGAGGATCAGCAACTGGCTCTGGCTGGCCATCACAAGATCGATCTCACCATGCTGCAGCGCATCAAACGCAAGGTCGGAGCTATCATAAACAATGGTCGACCTATGGTTTGGAAACCAACTGTTGAAAAGCGCGGTATGCGCGGTGTCCATTGTCAATCCGACACGCAGATAAAGTATCTCGTTAATGTTCACATTTCGAAAATCCGTTTTGGATATCAATGCGTAATGGTCGGTGAGGATCGCGGTTTTTGGCCAAAGGTACAACCCCTCCCTCTCCTTAAAGTAAATCAACTCGGAAATCATCGATGCCTCGCCGGTGTCAAGCAATTTCAATAAATCAGGCCAATCGGTATGTGTTTCGTTCACGATCTTATATGTCAAGCCCGTCAATGAATAGAGCTCATCCAACACATCAAACGTGATCCCCTGCCATTCGTGGTTTCTCATGTCATAAAAGCTGATAGGGTAATTATCATACTCGGCAGCCAAAGAAATCACCGGGTTTGCGGCAATAAACTCGAGTTCCTCATCGGTGAGCAGCTGGTGCATCTTATGCTTTCTGTAAAGCACCTGGCCAGTGCTATACAGCTCCGTGAGGTAGCGGTTGGCCCCATCGTCCAAAGCTTTTTGAACAATGGAAATAATCGGAGCATATTTCGGATTATGCGTCGTAAGCGAAACAGGGCTATATATCAACGGAAAAAAGTCCACGGCGACCACGTCGCCATAAACATCAAAAGCCGCCTCCGCGATCCCTTCCTCAAAGAAAGCATCGACGGCGCCGCTTTTCAAAAGCGAATACGCCTCTTCATAATCATCGACATAAACCGCCTCAAAATCCTCAAAAGCAAGCGTTCTGACATCATTTCCCGTCGTCGCCCCGTCGAGGAAGGCGTACCGCAATGTACGCTTTCCCTTAATTTCGGAAATTGCCGGGCTGTTGACGATCTGCATGTATTTGATGGAACGTTCAGCGATCGCATCGGTCATCAAATAGTTGAAATTAACGCGCCTGTCCGCGTTCGCCGTCAGCTCCCCCGTGAAATCTATGCTCTCGTCAAAAAGCTTTTCGTTCAATTCCGACCAACCATAAAGCGACGGCTTGAACGGAATGCCGAACAAGCCGGACAACCACTCGCAAAACAGCGCGGTGTAACCGTTGATTTCACCATTTTCGTCGACAAAGGTCTCGGTCGTAGGGTTCGCCCCATATACAAAAAAATCAACCTCGCCGCGAAGCGCTTCGATGGCATCTATCTCAGCCATCGTAACATTGGGAATGTCACGGTACGTCTTATATGTCGCGCGCGGCTCCGCGTGCTCGACGCCGTCCACCTTCTCGCAACCTGCAAACACGCCGAACAGCAACAAAAAAGCAAGCAACACATATATAGCCTTGAAAGAATTATGTCTGATCATCACAATACCATGTCCCCCGCGTATTTTAACCAAAAGTATGATGATTGCGCAGCAATCATATATCGTGTCTTGCGGTTCCGCCGCAGGCGGGAGCAAGACGATATTCATAAAATCAAAAGTATGATGATTGCGCAGCAATCATATATCGTGTCTTGCGGTTCCGCCGCAGGCGGGAGCAAGACGATATTCATAAAATCAAAAGTATAATGATTGCGCAGCAATCATTATACAATGAAATTCACACTTTAGCAATAACAAAAATCCATTGTCAATTGCAAAAAAATATGATAAAGTAGCCACACTCACACATACAAAGGAGGCAGAATATGCGCTTACTAACAAGATCGGACTTCGACGGACTCGCCTGCGCCGCCCTGCTCAAAGAATTCGGCATCATAGACTCCTGGAAGTTCGTACACCCAAAAGACATGCAAGACGGCCTCGTGGAAGTCACAGACAACGACGTCCTAGCGAACGTACCATATGTCAAAGGCTGCAAACTCTGGTTCGACCACCACTCCAGCGAAAGCGAACGCCTTGGCGAGGACATGGAATTCGAAGGCGTCAGCCGCATAGACGACAGCGCCGCGCGCGTCATCTACGAATACTACGGCGGCAAAGCGAAACACCCTCATTTCGAGACAATGGTCATAGCCGTCGACAAAGTCGATGCAGCAAAGCTCACAAAAGAGGAAGTCCTCCGCCCCGAAGGCTGGGTTCTCCTCGGTTTCATCATGGACCCGCGCACGGGCCTCGGGCGGTTCCGCGACTTCCGCATCAGCAACTATGAGCTGATGGAAAACCTCATCGACGCTTGCGCCACTCAAGACATAAACCAAATCCTCGCCAATCCTGACGTGCAAGAACGAGTCGAACTATATTTTGAGCAAGACGCATTGTTCAGAGACATGCTGACGACATACACAAGAATCGATGGCAATGTCATCATAACGGACCTTCGCGGCGTCGAAACAATCTACACGGGCAACAGGTTCCTGATATATAGCCTATATGACGAGCAGAACATATCGATATGGGCCGTCGATGGCAGAGGCAAGCAAAATTGTCCGATAGCGGTCGGCCACAGCATCATGAACCGCACATGCAAAACGGACGTCGGGGCTTTGATGTTGAAATATGGCGGAGGCGGCCATTTCCAGGTCGGCACCTGCCAGGTCGACTATGATGATGCGGACAAGACGATCGCTGAGCTCGTCGCCAAGATGAAATCCGACAACGCCTGATGAAACAATACCAAATAGGCAAAAACGACGCCGGCCAACGACTGGACAGATTCACAGCAAAAACCGTCCCAAAGCTGCCGGACTCGCTATTGCAAAAGTACATCAGGCTAAAACGCATCAAAATCAATAACAAAGGCGCAAAACGCGACACCAAGCTCGTGCAAGGCGACACCGTGCAGATGTACATCAACGACGAGTTCTTCTACAGCAACAGCGAAGAAGCAGCATATCTTCAAATCTCAAAACCAACGCTTGACATCATATACGAAGACGACAACATACTTCTCGTCAACAAACGCGCCGGAATCCTCTGTCATTCCGGCGCTGCCATCACCCCCGCCAAAACCGCGGCCGCTCAAACACCTGCCGCCGCTCCGGCCAAACCCCCACCCACC
>WRMX01000146.1 GCA_009776905.1 Oscillospiraceae bacterium | reverse complement strand
GGTCATTTCCGTGCGGCTCATGGAGCCGCAATTCGAGGGGCAGACAAAATCCAAGCTCGGCAATAGCGAGGTGAAGACGCTTGTCGATAGCATCGTTTCGGAGCGGATGACGATTTTCTTGGAGGAAAACCCTGCTGTCGCAAGGGGGATTCTCGATAAGGCCATAACTGCTTCGCGCGCTCGCGAGGCTGCGCGCAAGGCAAAGGAGAATATCCGCCGTAAGAACGCGCTCGAAGGCATGGCGCTTCCCGGGAAACTGGCTGATTGCAACGAGGCTGATCCTTCTTTGACGGAGATCTACATTGTGGAGGGCGATAGCGCGGGAGGCAGCGCCAAAGGTGGCCGCGACAGTCGTTTTCAGGCGATATTGCCTTTGTGGGGCAAGATGCTCAATGTCGAAAAAGCCAGAGCGGATAAGGTTTACGGCAACGAAAAACTGACTCCTGTCATTACTGCTCTCGGCGCGGGGATCGGCGAGGATTTCGATCAGTCAAAACTCAGATACCACAAAGTGATCATCATGGCCGATGCCGATGTCGACGGCAGCCATATCCGTACGCTGCTGTTGACGTTCTTTTTCCGGTTTATGCGCCCGTTGGTTGAGGGCGGGTATGTATATGCTGCGCAGCCGCCTTTGTTTAAGCTCACGAGGGGCAAGACTGTGCGATATGTCCTCAATGAAGACGACCTCGATGTTGTGCTTAACGATATGCGCGGCGAGGATGGCAGAGGCAAGGTCGAAATATCGCGAAACAAGGGCCTGGGCGAGATGGATGCGCACGAATTATGGGAGACGACGATGAATCCTGAGACGCGTGTGCTCAAACGTATCGAGTTGACTGATGCGATTCAGGCTGACGAGGTTTTTACTGTGCTTATGGGCGAGAAGGTCGAGCCTCGCAAGGAATATATCGAGAAAAACGCCAAATATGCAGTCGATTTGGATACTTGATTCCGTGGCTGACTGTACACGCCCTTGCGCTCGGCAGACCAACTTTTATTGAGAAATGAGATATTCGGATGGCTAAAAAAGAAAAAACCGGGGACATCAGTTTTCCTGAGCAAAAGATAGTTGTGGCGCCGCTGGAAGAGGAAATGGAGAAATCGTTCCTGACTTATGCGATGTCCGTTATTATCGATCGGGCGCTGCCTGATGTTCGCGATGGGTTGAAACCTATCCACCGCCGTATTTTATATACAATGTATGAGAGCAATCTGACCAACGATAAGCCGTTCCGCAAGTCGGCAACGGCCGTCGGTGACATCATGGGCAGGTACCACCCTCACGGCGATGCGTCTATTTATGATGCGCTCGTCCGCATGGCACAGGAATTTTCAATGCGGTACATGCTGGTGTCCGGACATGGCAATTTCGGCTCCATGGATGGCGATCCTCCTGCCGCAATGCGCTATACGGAGTCCCGGCTCTCCAGGATTTCGGATGAAATGCTCCGCGATATCGATAAGGAAACTGTGAATTGGGATTCAAATTATGATGATACGCGCAAGCAGCCCAGAGTTTTGCCAAGCAGGTTTCCTAATCTGCTCGTCAACGGGTCCAGCGGCATCGCCGTCGGCATGACGACGAACATCCCTCCGCACAACCTCACGGAGGTCATCAATGCGACTATCTGCGTCATGCAAAATCCCGATGCGGAGCTTGATGATATCATGGAACATATCACAGGGCCGGATTTTCCGACGCGGGGGATCATCATGGGCAGGGCCGGGATTAGGGCGGCTTACGCCACAGGCAGAGGGCGCATTCATGTCCGTGCCAGGACGGAAATCGAGGAGTTTTCGCAGGGGCGTACAAGGATCATTGTCACCGAGCTGCCATATCAGGTGAATAAGGCGCGGTTGCTGGAGGCGATCGCCGAGAATGTCAAAAACAAACGCATCGACGGGCTTTCTGCAATGCGCGACGAGTCCGACAGAGACGGCATGCGCATCGTCATAGAGCTCAAGCGCGACGCTAATGTCCAAGTCGTTCTCAACAGGCTATATACGCAGACGCAAATGCAAACGACTTTTGCGATTGTCATGCTTGCGCTCATCGACGACCAATCGCAGCCTCGCGTCCTTTCTCTGCGGCAGCTTCTCGATGAGTATATTTCTTTCCAGCGTGAAATCATCAGGCGCCGCACGGAATACGACCTCAAAAAGGCGCGTGAGAGAGCGCATATCCTCGAAGGGTTGCTTGTCGCCTGCGACAATATCGATGAGGTCATCCAAATCATCCGCTCGAGCTATGACGACGCCAAAGAGCGCTTGATGGAACGGTTCCAACTTACTGAGGTTCAGGCGCAGGCGATACTCGATATGCGTCTCCGTCAGCTCCAAGGTTTGGAACGCGAAAAATTGGAAAAGGAATATAATGAGATTCAAAGCAAAATCGCATATTTGGTCGCCTTGCTTGAAAACGCAGAGGCGCTCGACGGCGTTTTAATAGAGGAGCTTACTGAGATACGCGATAAATATGGCGATGAACGGCGTACGGAAATTGCGATTATAGAAGATGAGATCGATATCGAAGACCTGATCGATGAAGAAGAATGCGTGTATACTCTCACTAATGCGGGATACATCAAGCGGCTGCCGGCGAACACATATAAGACGCAGCGGCGCGGCGGGCGCGGCATTATGGCGATGACTACTCGCGACGAGGATTTTGTTGAAACGTTGTTTACCGCGTCCACGCATGACTACATCCTCTTCTTTACAAATCACGGAAGAGTTTATAGAAAGAAGGGCTATTTGATTCCGGAGGCCGGCAGGCAGGCGAAGGGGACTAATATAGTCAATATTTTGCCGATAACCCAAGGAGAAAAGGTCACTGCTATGATCAGAATGCGGGAGTTCGACGATGAAGAATATCTCGTGATGGTTACCCGGCGTGGGACAGTCAAGCGTATGAGAATGCGGGAGCTCAGGAATATCAGGAGCGTCGGCATTCGCGCCATAACTCTCACTGGCGATGATGAGCTGATTTCTGTCCGCGATACGGACGGCAAGCAAAAAATCCTTATTGCGACAAATAATGGCATGGCGATATGTTTCAACGAAACTGATGTCCGTCCTGTCGGCAGAGCTGCTGCGGGGGTGCGCGGCATACGGCTGCGAAAAGATGATTTATGCGTCGGCGCTGCGCGAGCGAGGGCGGGAGGCGCGTTGCTCACCGTCACTGAAAACGGTTATGGGAAGCGGACGGAGATAAACGAATATCTGCGCGGCGAAGAGGGTGAGACACAAAGCAGGGGCGGTTATGGGAAGAAGAACTACAGCATTACGGACAAGACCGGGAAGGTCGTCGCTATTAAGGTCGTTGACGACAATGATGATGTGTTGATTATTTCCGACGATGGAACCATTATCCGTACTGCTGCGTCCGATATCAGCACGCAAGGGCGCGCGACGCAGGGTGTCCGGTTGATGCGCACATCGAGCGAAGCGAAGGTGATTTCCATTGCGCGTACGGACAAGGACGAAGACGACATGGAAGGCCGCGCCGACATTGCCGACGAAGACGACATGGAAGGCCGCGCCGATATTGCCGACGACGAAGACGACGCTGAAGGCCGCGCCGATGTCGCCGACGAAGAGGACGCTGAAGGCCGCGCCGATGTCGCTGACGAAGAGGACGCTGAAGGCCGCGCCGATGTCGCTGACGACAAAGAATGAGTATGAAAAAAGTGCAAATTTACACAGACGGCGCCTGCAGCGGCAACCCCGGGCCGGGCGGCTGGGGTGCAGTCTTGATATATGGGGATAACAAAAAAGAGCTCAGCGGCGGCGAAGCTGTGACTACAAACAACCGCATGGAGCTCATTTCTGTCATTACCACGTTGGAAACGTTGCGCGAACCGTGCGAAGTCGATTTATACACGGACTCGCAATATGTGGCGAATGCCATAAACCTCGGATGGTTGGAATCATGGCAGCGAAGGGGATGGACACGCAAGGGCGGCGATGTAAAGAACGTCGATCTTTGGACGAAGCTTGTCCCGCTGTTGGAGATGCATGCCGTGTCGTTCACATGGGTCAAAGGGCATGCGGACAATGAGTACAACAACCGCTGTGACGAGCTTGCCGTCATGGCTCGGCAAAGCAACGCCGCCATATCAACGCAGGATGATATATGAATTCCGTCTACTGTTCGCCCAATGTCATTAAGTTAGGACTCCATTGTCATCCTGAGCGAAGCGAAGGATCTTTTTTGAACACCAAGCAATTACAGGGGAAAGATTCTTCGCCTACGGCGCAGAATTACTTTTCTATTGTAAACTGATCTTTTAATATTACGTCATGCGCGCCGCCTTCGACGATCGACGTTGCGGAGACTAGCGTGAGTTTTGCTTTTTCCTGGAGGTCAGGAATCGACATCGCGCCGCAGTTGCACATAGTCGAGCGCATTTTCCCCAATGTCAGACTCACATTGTCTTTCAAGCTGCCCGCATAGGGCACGTATGAATCGACGCCCTCCTCGAAGGACAGATGCTGTGCGCCGCCAAGATCATATCGTTGCCAGTTACGGGCGCGTGAGGAGCCTTCTCCCCAATATTCCTTCATATAATTGCCGCCGATGCTGACGCGGTTTGTCGGGCTCTCATCAAAGCGCGCAAAATAGCGGCCAAGCATGAGAAAGTCCGCGCCCATTGCAAGAGCCAGCGTGCAGTGATAATCCAGTACGATTCCGCCATCGGAACATATGGGCACGTAGACCCCCGTGCGCTCGTAATACTCATTTCGAGCGCGGCACGCATCGATAAGCGCCGAAGCCTGGCCGCGGCCTATGCCTTTTTGCTCGCGGGTGATGCAGATCGAGCCACCGCCGATGCCGACTTTCACAAAGTCAGCGCCGCAATCGGCGAGAAAACGGAAACCGTCGCCGTCTACAACATTGCCCGCGCCTATTTTAATCGAATCGCCATATTCATCACGCACCCACTCGAGGGTGCGTTTTATCCATTCTGTAAATCCTTCCGAGGAATCGATGCAGAATATATCTGTTCCCGCTTCTATCAGCGCGGGGATACGTTCTTTATAATCACGGGAGTTAACGCCCGCGCCGACAACGTATTTTTTCTGTGGATCCAATAACTCCAATGGGTTTTCCTTGTGTGAATCATAGTCTTTGCGGAAAACCATATGCGTCAATCTGCCTTGGCTGTCAATGATTGGGAGGCAATTCAGTTTGTTGTCCCAGATTATGTCGTTTGCTTCGCTCAGCGAAGTGCCGGACGGAGCTGTAACGAGCTTGTCGATCGTCGTCATAAAGCTGTCTGCTTTTTCGGAGCCGGTCATGCGGCTGACGCGGTAGTCGCGGCTTGTGACAAGTCCGACCAGCTTGCCGTTAAAGGTGCCGTCCGATGTGACGGCGACTGTGGAATGCCCTGTTTTTCCCTTGAGCGCGAGGATGTCGCTCAGCGTGGCTTCGGGGCTGATGTTGGAATCACTGACCACAAACCCTGCCTTGTATGATTTCACGCGGCCGACCATCGCTGCTTGGTCTTCGATTGATTGTGAGCAGTAGATAAAAGATACCCCGCCTTCTTTTGCAAGCGCGACAGCCATTTTATCGTCTGACACAGATTGCATGATGGCGGAGGTGAGCGGGATATTGATGCTCATTTCCGGGTTTTCGTCGCGGCGGTGCTTGACAAGCGGGGTTTTCAAGCTGACGTTGTCGGGCGTGCAGTCCGCACCGGAGTACCCCGGTATCAGCAGATACTCGCTGAATGTGCGGGACGGCTCGCTAAAATAATAGGCCATATGAAGATCTCCCCTTTCATAATTGAATACACATGATATTGTATATGGTGTTTGTTAAGCAACTATTATAATACGTTATATGGGGGTGTGTCAAGGTTAAAAGAAAGTTATTATTTTATTCATGCAATGTACACAAAAAGTTATTATCATACAACCGAAATGATGACATTCTCCTGGTCGGATTTTGGTCGGAGATGTGTTGATTACAGATACCGGGGGGTTATAAAGCAATGTATAACGATTTCAATGATGAAAAAAATGGATATCGCGGTTTCGGCAATGAGCCGCCGCAAGCGAGCGACTACAACCAGCCGCCGCCGCAAGCGGGCGAGTACAGCCAGCCGCCGCCGCAAGCGGGCGAGTACAGCCAGCCGCCGCCGCAAGCGGGCGAGTACA
>WRMX01000145.1 GCA_009776905.1 Oscillospiraceae bacterium | reverse complement strand
TTTGGAGATTTTTCTTGACGAGCCGTTTTCGTATCTCCATATGGTGAAAAATGCAGGCTCGGTGTTTCTCGGCAGAAACACGCCGGAAGCTCTCGGAGACTATTTCGCAGGCCCGAACCACACGCTCCCGACCTTGGGCACTGCGCGTTTTTCCTGTTCGCTGTCGGTCGACGATTTCATAAGAAAGCAATCGTTTACATATTACTCTCAAGATGCTTTGGAGGCTGTCGGAGCTGACATCGCGCTTTTTGCCGCCAAGGAAGGTCTGGATGCCCACGCTGCTTCAGTAACAAGGCGGATGAGGAATTAAGGCTACAATTCACGCCCGGTTTTCGCAAGGGCGTGAGCAGTGGCAAATTAAGGAGGCTGAGTCTATCAGCAGATATTTGTCGCAACGGTTTCAATCGTTGGAAGCATATGTGCCGGGCGAACAACCGGCAGACATGGAATATATTAAACTAAACACGAACGAGGCTCCATACCCCCCCTCTCCCGGAGTCATTGCTGCCATCAACGAGAGCGAGATCAGGAAACTGTTCCTATATCCAAATCCTGATGGCACGCGGCTTATAAACAAACTTGCGGAGTTTTATCATGTTGGCGCGGATAACGTTATCATAGGGAATGGATCGGACGAGTTGCTCGCGTTTGCCTTCCTCGCGTTTTGCGATGGCGGGCGGGGCGTCTGTTTTCCCGACATAACATATGGGTTCTATCCTGTCTATGCCGAGCTATATGATGTGCCATATGAGCAGATCCCGCTCATGGACGACCTGTCCATTAACCTTTCCGACTATTGCGGAGTCAATAAAAACATCATCATTGCCAATCCGAACGCTCCCACAGGTATTGCGCTGCCGCTTGGCGACATCGAAGCGATAATAAAAAGCAACCCCGAATTTGTTGTTTTGGTCGATGAGGCATATGTCGATTTTGGAGCTGAATCTGCAATCCCGCTCACGCGAAAATACGACAATCTGCTTGTGATGCACACATATTCAAAAGCCCGCTCGATGGCGGGCGCGAGGCTTGCATATGCGATCGGGCCGGAGCCGCTCATCGGGGATCTTAGAAAGATGAAGTATTCGTTTAACCCATATAATGTCAACCGCTTGACGCAAATCGCAGGAGAGGTTGCGCTGCAAGAAAATGAATACTATGTAAAAATGCGCGAAAAGATCGTCAAAACGCGCGAGTCCACTGTATCTCGTCTGAGCGAGATGGGCTTTTTGATGACGCATTCATGCGCAAACTTTATATTTGCAAAACTACCCGGCGTGAGCGGTTATGAGCTGTATTCCGCGTTGAAAGCGCGTGGCATACTCGTTCGGCATTTCAGCAAGCCAAGGATCGCGGATTATGTCAGGATTACGATCGGGACTGATGAACAGATGGACAGATTATGTAATGAGATTGCGTTAATACGAACGAGATAGTGTTAACAGATACAAAACAATGCTAACAAGAAAGTAGGGCAATTATGAGAAGAGCAGAAATTACTCGCAAGACCGCTGAAACCGACATCGCGCTGTCGCTCGATCTCGATGGGTCCGGCAAGAGCCTCGTCGACACGGGCGTCGGGTTTATGGACCATATGCTGGAGCTCTTTGCAAAGCATGGGAGGTTCGACATTGACGCGAGATGCATTGGCGACATGCATGTTGACGGCCACCATTCCGTTGAGGACATCGGCATATGCTTGGGGATTGTTTTTGCCCGCGCTGTCGGCGATGCGCGCGGAATCTGCCGCTTCAGCGACGTTGTATTGCCTATGGACGAGGCTCTCGTGCTTTGCGCGATAGATATTTCCGGCAGGGGATATTTGAGTTTTGACGTTGCATTGCCGGACCGCTCGGCAGGAGCGCTGGATGCCGAGCTGGTGGAGGAGTTCCTCGTAGCGTTTGCCAGGAATGCGGGCGTTACGATCCATCTCCGCTTGCTTGCCGGGAAAAACACGCATCATATCATTGAAGCATGCTTTAAGGCATTGGCGCGCGCGCTGCGCATTGCTGTCAGCATCGATGAAAAGTTCAGCAGCGACATACCATCTACGAAAGGATTGATTCTATGATTATTTATCCGGCTATCGATCTATTTGAAGGCAAGGCAGTCAGGCTCGTGGGCGGCGATTATGGGCAGATGACCATCTATAGCGAAGATCCCGCGTCAGTGGCGTGCGAATTTCGTGATGCGGGCGCGTCCGCAATCCACATCATCGATCTCGAAGGCGCAAGGGGTGGCAAGCCCGCCAACTTCGAAGTCATAAAAAACATCGCATCCGAAGCAAAACTGGAGATCCAGGTGGGCGGCGGAATACGCACCGCAGACGATATCGAAAAATATCTAGGCATGGGGGTCAAGCGTGTCATATTGGGCACAGCCGCAGTTTCCACGCCCGGGTTTTTGAAAGATATGATTGCAGCATATGGCGAAGCAGTGGCAGTATCGGCGGATATGAGGGATGGGCTCATCGCCATCAAGGGCTGGACGGAGCTTTCGGATATCGATGTTTTTGGGTTTTGCAGCAGTTTGGAAGAATATGGCGTGCAGACGCTCATATGCACGGACATATCCAAAGATGGGCTGCTTGGCGGCACGAACATCGATCTATACCACACGCTCAGGGAAAACCTGTCGGTTAAGATAGTTGCCTCAGGGGGCATCACGTCGCTCGTCGAGATTGAGGTCCTGGCAGCGTTCGGAATAGACGGGGCCATCCTCGGAACTGCATTGTATGAGGGCAGAATCCACCTAGCGGAAGCAATCAACACAGCGAGCGCAGCGCTGAAATGAAAGGAAAAAAGCAATAATGGAGAAGAGAATTATCCCATGTTTGGATGTAAAGGACGGTCGCGTCGTCAAAGGCGTCAATTTTGAAGGTTTGGTCGATGTGGCTTCGCCGGTCGAACGTGCGAAAATATACTGCAGCGATGGCGCGGATGAGTTGTGTTTCTATGACATAACAGCATCCGCCGAGGGGCGGATACTGTTTACTGATATTTTCAGGCAAGTGGCGGAATGCGTCACGGTTCCGCTGACAGCGGGAGGCGGCATCAGCACGCTTGATGACATAAATATGCTCATTAACTGCGGAGCTGACAAGATTAGCATCAATTCCGGAGCTATAAAGAATCCGGATTTGATTAAGGAAGCCGCGCAGGAATTTGGCAGCCACCGCATCGTGCTCGCGGCCGATGTGAAGCGCGTGGGCGGCGTCTTTCATGTGTTTACATCAGGCGGGAAGATAGACACCGGCTTGGATGCCATTGAATGGATCAAATCCGGCGAGGATTCCGGCGCGGGCGAACTGGTTATCAACAGCATCGATACCGATGGCGTCAAAGGCGGGTTTGACCTCCCATTGTTGAAAGCTGTCTGCGAGGCGGTGTCCATACCGGTCATAGCTTCAGGCGGCGCGGGCAGCATTGAGGATTTCATAACTCTGTTTAATGAGATTCCGCAAATCGATGCCGGACTCGCCGCTTCGGTGTTCCATTTTGGCGAAGTGAAGATTCCCGAGCTGAAAAGGGCATTGAGAGACAACGGCATCGATGTGAAGATGTGATGACTGCTATATAGTCATCACATCATACTCATCACAACATAGTCATCACATCGCGAGTTCCGTCCTGCGAATCAAGTCAGATTGGCCGGATGGATGCAGCTCGACGAAATAGGCGGAGAACCCCGCAACACGCACGACAAGATCCTTGTGCTTATCGGGGTGCTTTTGCGCGTCTTTGAGCGTGTCCGTGCTGATGACATTGATTTGGAGTTCCATACCCCCGAGATCGAAATATGTCTGCATCAACTCTTCCAGTTTTTTCCATCCTTCTGCGCCCGCAAGCGCGGTCGGGTGGAATTTTAAATTCATCAAGGTGCCGTTTGGAAATTGAGACTGCTTAATCGATGCCACGGACTTAATTACGGCAGTAGGCCCATTTTTGTCATATCCCTGCGGAGCCGCGATGCCGTCCGCAAGGGGTTCTCCCCTTTTCCTCCCATCGGGCGTCGCGCCTGTGACCCTGCCGAACATGACATTGGTGGTGACAGGATACATCCCGGCAGAACAACGTCCGCGAGGACCCGTTAGCGAGTTGACGGCGTTGGCAAAGCATTCGGCGGCGAATGCAGCATGCTCATCGCATTTGTCGATGCCATTGCCATAATGGGGAGCCTCGTTGAGGATGTACGAACGCAGCTCGTCATATCCTTCCCAGTCATTTTTGAGAGCGTCAAACATCTCGCGAGTCGTGCAAATCTTTTTGTCAAAGCAGCAATGCTCAATGATATTCAAGCTATCCGCCACATTGCCGATGCCAACTCCCGAATCACCCGTGGAGTTATACTTCGCGCCCCCCCACATGACATCCATCCCCTTTTCCATGCAACCTACCATCGTTGCAGACACGAGCGGGTTTGGCAACACTTCACGGGCGACATATTCAAACGAGCTGATATTCATGATGTGCCATTTGACGAAATATTCGATCTGGGTTTTGAATGCTTGGCGCACCTGTTCGATGCTTTCCATATCATAGAGGTAGCCTGTCGCGGGGCCGACGCGCGGGTTTGGCGATCCGGGCGGAGCCGGCATATATGCGCTTATCATCGGCTGCGTGGTATATCCGTCATTGATCGCGAGCAACAGAGCATTTGCAAGGTTCATATAGCTCTCGGTCCCCGTGCCGCCGCAGGCGGGCCACTCCGTTCCGCATCCTGAGAGCTCGACGCAGCCAATCAAACAGTTGTCGCGGGCGTCTTCAAGCGTCAGCCCCCGGCTCATGAGCGCCGGAATGATGACCTCATCGTTTTCAAATGAAGGCACCCCGCCCGCGATCTTCGTCGTTTCGATTGCAGCTTCCCAGAGCTCCGCAGGGGTATTTTTATGTATGCGGAGCGCCTGAGGCGGGTCGTGCAGCACAAGACGCCCGACTGTTTGGAGCATCATATATGTCACAGCGTTCGTCGCGTCGCTGCCATCTCTTTTGACGCCTCCAAGCGTCATCAGTTGCCCGGAGGTATATCCGGGATTGGCTTGCGTCGCGCCATAGCTCCACGGCTTGTTCATCTCTGCAATCTTCAGATAGAACAGGTCGAGCAGTTCCTGCGCGTATTCCGGTGTTATTCTCCCGGCGGCAATGTCCGCATCGTAATAATCGCCGAGATATTGATCGACGCGGCCAAAGCTCATGCCGTGCATGTTGGCATCGAGGCATAACGCGGTTTGGTACATAAAGAGGCATTGGAGCGCGTCATGGAAGCTGCGCGCCGGGTTTTCGACTGTCCAATCGAGGCATTCCGCCATAGCTTCGAGCTCTTTTTTTCGAGCAGGGTCTTTTTCGATCGCTGCTTTTTCGCTTGCGAGTTTTGCATAGCGCTTTGTGAGCATGATGATGCCATCGCAGACGATGGACACCGCGCGATAGAAATTATATTGGTCGATCGTTTTTCCGGGCAGCGCCGCATCGATGAGCTCTTTCATCTTTTGTTCGGCTTCCTCTTTGATGGCTTTAAACCCTTTTCGGACGGCGTTGTCATATCCTGTGCAGAAATGTCCAACGGGAGATTGTGTCTGCCCTGACGGGCCGAACGTGGTCACTCCGTTCCCTGCAATCGGGATGTATTCGTCCAATATCTGCGCGTCGGTTTTTGCGCTCATGCATTCTTTCATCCAGAAGTCGATTGTGGCAAGGATGTAATCGCGGTCGTCCTCGGCGAGTATGTATGGGTCGATTTCACGTGTTGATATGAAGCGGTTTTCGACTTCCTCTTTCAGCCATATCACGGAGTTTTCCGGGTATAGCGCGCATGCGCGGTATGTGCTCGATTGAGCTCCGACGATGACCTCGCCTTCGTCGATGCGGATTGGGATGTTGTAGAGGATGTTGCGCAGGTTTTTCGCGCGTTTCAGTATGCCGGTCATGTCGGGGTTTGCCATATAAAACTCTGTAATGAGTTTGTATCGGGCGATGCATATTTCCGGTTTGGTGTCGCGGTACTTTTCGCGCATTTCTTTCACTCGGTTTGTAATTGGTTTTAATGTGTACATTATTATCCCTCCGGTTATTTGATACCAAGGTTCCGGCTTCTGTTCACGCCCGGTGAGGTAGACGTTTATTGTCGAACGAAGCGAGAGTCGCGTCGCGCTTGCGCGACATGACCGAGTAAGTGATGACATCAAAGGGTAAATACCCTTTATTTTGCTTCCGACCGCGTAGCAAGGAAGCGGAGGGGCGCGAATATGCGCATGGATGCGCATCTGAGCGATGAGGAAGCAAAAAAACGTCTGCCGAGCGCAAGGGCGTGAACGGTAGCCCTGATATTTATATGCCT
>WRMX01000144.1 GCA_009776905.1 Oscillospiraceae bacterium | reverse complement strand
TGTGCTCAAATGAGGCATCCTTGCCTCAGTTTCGCACCGCTCCGCTTCCTTGCTGCGCTAAATGAAGCAAAAATAAACGTCCACCTCACCGGGCGTGAATTGTAACGACAGCGCCAATTTGCCGAGCGCAAGAGCGTGAACATATGTCATTGATTTAAGAGAAGCTTCAGCGTATGCCATTCTGAAATCGCAAAATATCACCAAAATATCCGGAAATATTTCAAAAGCATGCTATTGACTTTGCGGCGACAGGAACATATAATACCGTGAGAGTTCCATCCCCACAATCCGGACGCCGCGCGCTCCGGCTCATGCTTATAAGGTGTCTAACGTGGGCTGCGCCCACAACCCATCGGGACAGCTCGCTCGCCAAGGGAGGCCTCACCATGCAAAAAGAATCATGCGGATTGCTGATAAAACAAATCCATGACACAATACGCAGACAAGCTGACAACTCATTGCGCGCGAAAGGCCTGACGCTGACGCAGCTGCGCGTGCTAATGGAGCTCGGCGAGGATGGCAGCGATGCAAAACCGCTCAAAGAGCTGGAACGTCGCTTCAACGTCGCGCAATCCACAATCGTTGGGATAGTCCACAGGCTGGAAGCAAAAGGCTTCGTGCATGCGACCGTAGCGCCTGACGACAACCGCGTCAAGCTCGTCAAGCTCACTCCGGATGGCGAAATGTTTCGTAAGACGACTATCAGCGAGGTCGAACAATCTGAAACCCATATGCTGTCGGGGCTTACGGATGTCGAGCAGCAATATTTCATTCGGATGCTGCGCATCGTCTACGACACCATCCAATAGCGCAACTCCGCTACCGCAACACCACTACCGCAGCACCGCTGTTGCAACGCCCATGAGGCAACTCCGCTACCGCAATACCAATGGCGCAACACCTCTACCGCAACATCACTAGCGCAGTACCAATACCGCAATACCAATAGCGTAATATCAATAGCGCAATATCAATAGCGTAATATCAATACCACGCTATCACACAGGAGGCATCGATGAACGAAAAGAAAAAATACACGGGCGTTGAGCTAATGGACTCGGCGCCCATCAGCACGGCTATCATCCGGCTCGCGCTGCCGATGATGCTGGCCATGCTCGCGCAGTCGATATACAACATGACGGATATGTACTTTATCGGCCAGACAGGCGACCCGAACATGGTCGCAGCGATAGCCCTTGCAAACCCTCTCTTCATGTTGTCGCAAGCCTTGGGTAACATATTCGCGACCGGCGGCTCCAGCTACATTTCCAGGATGCTCGGAGCGAAGCGGAACGATGAGGCAAAGCACACCGCGACCGTTTCATTCTATTGCGCTTTCTGCGTCGGCGCCCTGTTGACCATCGTGCTGCTGTCCATCAAGGGCCCCGCGCTGCGGTTGATTGGCGCAAGCGACGCTACATTCAAGCATACCAACGACTATTTCTCCGTCGTTTGCATGTTTATGGCGTTTGCCGCGTCCGGCGCCGTGATGAGCGGCCAGATGCGCAGCGAGGGAGCAGCAAAAAAAGCGATGCTGCTCCAGCTCATCGGCATAGTCCTCAACATTATTCTCGATCCCATCTTTATATTGGTCTTCGATTGGGGCACAGCCGGCGCGGCCTGGGCGACAATCGCCGGGCAGTTCGTGGCGTTCATATATGGCGTCCGTTACTTCCTGTCAAAAGAAACGACGCTATCGATAAAGCCCGCGGATTTCAAGCCAAACGGCCAAATGATGAGGCAAATCCTGTCGATCGGAGTCCCTGCGGGGTTGAGCAATATTATAATGAGCGGATCGCAGATAATTGGAAACCGCATCCTTGCAAGCTATGGCGACAATGTCCTTGCAGGCAGCGGCGTCCAAATGCGGGTGACAAGCATGTTCTTTATGGTAATATTCGCTCTCGTCCAGGGCTACCAGCCTTTTGCCGGATACAACTACGGCGCTCGTCAATTCGAACGCCTAAGGAAAGGTTTTAAGCTGACGCTGATATACGCGACGGTGCTTTGCTTTGCGGGAAGCCTCGTCTTGCGGCTGTTCGGAGCAAGCCTGATCAGATTCTTCATTGACGATGCAGCGACGATCGAGGCGGGCGTCGCTATCATGCGAATATTCGTGTATGGCATACCTTTCGTTGGCTTGCAGGTTATGATGATGGTTTCGTTCCAGGCGTTCGGGAAGCCAATCCAGTCCACCATCATCACGATGGGCCGCCAGTGTCTGTTCTATCTGCCTTTGATATTCCTTTTGAGCCACTTCTTTGGGTTTGACGGTTTCGTTTGGGCGCAACCCTCGGCAGACATGCTGACGACCGGCATAGCTGTTCTGTTGGGCTTTCCGCTGTTCAAGCTCATGCGTGGCGATGCTGACAGCCCTCCGACGGTCACGCAATGATCCTTTGAGCACCGTTCCAGGGTCTTTTGAGCACCGTTTCAGGCTTCTTTGAGCACCGTTCAGGCGCTAAAAATAACTCTCTTCTTTCCCCTCCTCGCGCAGCGACACAAAAATCGGGAATTGCAAGCTCAGCAGCCCGGTCTTCTTGTCGCTGCTCTCTTCCTTATACTTGACCTCGATTACCCGCCCGGCCAGCTCATCGCGGTTTCGCCAAAATTCATCGCGCTGTTCGTCCGACATTCCGGACCCGACATTTAGTGTGTTCCCCTTGTAATCGACGACAAACGCGCCAAGCCTCCCGGCGAGCCTTCCGGCGCCTTCCTCCACCGAAAGGACCTTCAAGTCAACGGTGTAGAACCTCTTCACCTTTAAAATCCCATTATGCCGCTTCCGATAATACTTGCTGTCGCGGTTCAGCATCAGCCCTTCCTTATCCTCGGCAACCATCCTGTCGAGGCAACTATCGATTGTCGCCGCATCGTTCCCGACATATAGGTTTTCCACCACTCCGACATGCTCCAGCCCCAGCACGGCGGCTTTCGCACCCATTTCGCGCAGCGCCGGTAGGCGGTCTTTATATGTGAGCGCGCTCTCGCCCGCCACAAATTCATCCTTCGGCAGAACGTCGAACACGACGAGCCTTATGCTGCGCTTATCCGCGTCGTCCTGGCTGAGCAGCCCGGTCCCGATGCGGAAGTTTTCATTGTCCGACAGCCCTTCGCTGTTGTTCCTGATGAGCTCGCCATCGAGTACCCATTTCTCAGAATCCTCAAGCAGCCGCCCGATGTCCCCCGTAATGTGCTCCAGCCCCGCAAACTCCTTGCCTTGGCGGCTAATGATCTTGCCCTCGAAAAATGTCCCGCGTACCCCGTTTAGCTTCTCCGTCAATGAGAACCATTCATTCTCTTTAAGAGGAGACTTGTCGATATTATATGCCTGCTGGACTTCCCACTGCGGGATGAACTCTTCGCCAAATGCCTTGTTGATCGATTTTACGTCGCAGCCTATCCGCGCGCTTTTGGTGATAATTGAAACATAAAACGCTCTCAGCTCGCTCTCCTGTTCCGCAAGGAATCCAACGATGTTTGCGATGACTTCATCGGAGCCTGTGTTGTTATCAAAGATATAGCGCATCAGTTCGAGAAAAGAGGCAAATTCCCTTGTTTGCGGTTTGTCTACATCCTTGGAAATTTTTTTTGCGGAAATCCCTGTGATCAAAAATGGGTTCAACAGGCAATCGAGAAAGAATTTGAACCTCTCGTTCCCGCTGTTCTGCGTTAGGATGTCGCGTTTCGCAAGAGTCGATGCCGTCTGCGCCAAAAGCGAGAACAGCTCCATGACCTTCTTGTCTTCACTGTCGTTAATTGCCATATTTGTAACCTCCGATTTCAGCGCTTCCGCAGCGCGCGCAAAGTCTGTGATGCATTCCATTTCTCCCCCCATAATACCATAATCTCATTTCGACAACAACCCGCAACTAAAATGCCTGCAATTATCATGCGCCAAATATTTCATTTTGCTTGCATTCCATGAGACGCTTTGATAAAATGTGGGAAAACATGGGCTGGCCGTTTTGGACTTTTGTCCCAAACCCCAAACGCATCATTTGCTTCACACTTAATAACGAAACAATAAATAATCAAGGAGGAATAATAATGAGCGGACTACTAAATGGCAAAGTAGCACTGATCACAGGCGGAGGCAGCGGAATAGGCGCGGCCATTGCGAAACGATTCGTGGCGGAAGGCGCAAAAATCGTCATAACCGGGCGCCGCATGGAAGCGCTCGCGGAAACAGTCTCGGCAATACCGGAAGGCAGCGTCCTCCCGTTTGCGGGCGATGTCCGAAACCCCGACGATGCAAAAGCAATGGTAGATGCCACGGTGAAATTCGGCGGGAAAATCGACATTTTGGTCAACAATGCGGGCATCGACCCCTCCGGAAACGTTGTCGATGTTTCGATTGAGCAATGGAAGAGCGTCCTCGAAACCAATCTGTATGGCCCGTTTTACACGATGAAATATGCCATTCCCTTCATGGTAGATGCGGGCGGAGGCTCGATTGTCAACATTGCATCGCTCGCCGGCCTGCGCAGAATTCCGGCAATGCCGGCATACTGTTCGTCAAAATCCGGGCTGATAGGGCTTTCGCAGTCGGTAGCTCTTGACTTTGGCAAGGATAACATCCGCTGCAACGTCGTCTGCCCCGGAGCGACTCGCACCGCAATGCTTGAAAACTCCATGCAAGGGCTGGCAAACTCGCTGGGCACGGACATCACCGGCGCGCTTGACTACATGACGCGCTTCAACCCGTTGGCGCATGCGGCGACCACGGATCAGATCACCGGCGCCGTCGTGTTCTTCGCGGGGGACGATTCAGCGATGATCACAGGCACGGTGCTTCCCGTCGATTCGGGCGCATGCGTCGTCGATCCCAACGGCGCCGCGCTTTCAGGCAGGGCCTGGGGCGCAGACTAGGAGCTTTGGGAGCCGCGCTTTCAGGCAGGGCCTGGGGCGCAGACTAGGAGCTTTGGGAGCCGCGCTTTCAGGCAGGGCCTGGGGCGCAGACTAGGAGCTTTGGGAACCGCGCGCGGCAAATGCAGCATGCCTCCATGATTCGCTCATGGAGGCATGTGAATTTTTGTATGACGCCGGCACGCAAATATATTTTTACGCAAATTTAGGCAATGCAGGAAAACAATGACATTGAGCGAAGCTCCATTGTCATTCCGAGCTAAGCCCCATTAGCTACGCTCTCTTCAACCGCTTTCCCGCAAACTCCAGGACATCCAATTTGAATACTGTTACCGATTCGATCACATGGTCGGAAAAGGAGAAACTCTTATCTCTTGCGTATTGCTTCATCAAGTAGTTTAACGCCTTGGTTTTCTCAATTTTTTCTGTGATGTAACTTATTTTACCATTGCCAATAACGCTTTCATACTCCATCGTATAATGAGCAGCTTCCTCAGCTTCTATTAGCTTGTGGGAACAATCCATCTCAAAGCAAGCTCTAGGATTTATTGCAATAATAGCATGTTTTTTGCCCTCGCTTGCCCCATGGAAATACAGAATCAACTTGCCGTCAGTATACTCAAATCCAAAATTCATTGGAACTATGTATGGAACATCATTATCCACAAAGGCAAGACGGCATACATCACATTTCTCGACGATCCTCATTATTTCCATCTTTTCCGTTATTTCCCTATCCGACCTTCTCATTTTCAAGCTCCCTCGCAGACATAATGATTTCGGCCGTAAAACGAATTAGCCGAAGCGCGCGGCGTCCGGGTTGTGTGGGTGGAACCCCCATGTTTGATATCGGTTATTCGAATCCAAACGATGAAAGTGTGGGTTGGCACTCCTCTAACCGGTACTCTATGCCTTTTGGATCACGCCATAAAAACCGTCTATCGAAAAGATCCCGCCTTAACATTGCCCAATCCTCAAATGTATGCCAATTATTAAGGATTTGGTTGACTTCCTTCTCTGTGTAGCTTTTACCNGGTTCAAATTTAGATGCAAGGTAGAACAATGCAAAGATTTGCATTTTATGCTTCGCAGGATAACTTTTCAGCCGTCCTTCATCGTCGAGAAATTGACGTATTTGAGTTAAGAAGTATTGCTGAACAGTTCCTTCATGATCATTAACTGTTATGGGATCCTCACCTCCGATGCCCGGGCAGAAGCCACGTATTTTCAGATTATGCTCTTATTTGCTGTTATACATACCATTTTTGTACTTGTCATGCCACTGTATAGTTTCCTCATTTGAGCCTATCGCTAATATCCGGAATATCTCAACTGCAAAGTCTATGGCTGCGGTTTCGTTTGCGGTAATGAACCCATTATCATTCACTAACTGAGAAGGTATAAAGTTTTCTTCTCCTGTATATTTTTTTTCACTTCTGAGTGTTTCCAAAAAGTAGTCTTGATCATCACCAGTATGCTTTATTTCGTTAAGGAATCCGTGCTTCCCTAAAAATAATGTGGCGCCGCAAA
>WRMX01000143.1 GCA_009776905.1 Oscillospiraceae bacterium | reverse complement strand
CCGACGCAACAACCACGGACGCAGCGGACGCAGCGCCCCCCGACGCAGCTAACGCAACAGCCCCCGCCACCGCAGCGGACGCAACAGCAGCCGCCACTGCAACCCCCGCCACCGCAGCAGACACAGCAGACACGGCAGACGCAGACGACATCGACGACGGCTACTGCGTCACGAAAACCATCGACATCAGCGAAGGCGGCTTCAAAAGCATCGTCGAAACCCCGCTCGCCAAAAACACAAAAATCTCATGCCTTGTGGAGGTGGACAACCTCAGCAGGAGCAAAGGGACGCTGATAGGCAGCGTCATCAGGTGCGACCCGATGGTGGACAGCTTGGCGATGTATGAGCTGACAGTGCAATTCACCGAAATGGACAGCTCTGTGAAAGAGTATCTTGTCAGAAGCATCGAAAAGAAGCACCCCGGCGCCGTCGACGCCAAGGCAAAGATCGTGATATCGGACGACGGCCTCGAGGCAAGCATCGAGCTGGCCCCTCCCAGAAACAACGGTTCCGACCTGTCATTCGAGGCTCTTAACGTCGCATTGGCAAGCGAAGGCGTCACATTCGGGATCGACAGCGACGCGCTCCGTGAGCTTTCAGAAAAGCCGCTCTACAACCTCGAGAAAACTGTCGCGCACGGAGTCGCGCCCATAAACGGCGAAGACGCGATAATCACATATAACGTGGACATGAACCCCACCCTGATGCCGAAGGAGCACGCAGACGGCTCCGTCGACTTCAAAGACATAGGGCTCATTAATCAAGTATCCAAAGATGACGTGCTTGCTACAAAAATACCTCTGACCGAGGGCACGCCCGGTAGAGGTGTCACAGGCAGCATCTTTGCGCCCGTCCCGGGCAAGGATAAAAAGCTCCCACTCGGCGCGAACACCGTCGTCAACGATCTCGACACCGATTTGCTGGCCGGCATCGACGGCTGCATCAGCATTGTCGACAACAAAATCAACGTTTTCGACACATACGTGGTCGAAGGCGACGTGCAGTACGAGACGGGCAACATCAGCCACAATGGCATCGTCATAATAAAGGGCGATGTCAGATACGGCTTCGCAGTCGACGCGACGGGCGACATAGTCATCCATGGGACGGTCGAATCGGCGACAGTCACCGCAGGCGGTTCGCTCGTCGTCAAAGGCGGTTGCGTGGGCGAGGAAAACGCGATAGAGACAGGCGGGAACGCTGCGGTCAAATTCATCGACGGCGGCTCTTTCAATGTCAGGGGTAGCCTTAGCACCACCTATATCATCAATTCCACTATCAAGTGCGGCGGGTCCATAGACATGATCGGCAACGGGGTGATTCGGAACAGCCACGTCGTCGCTCATGCGGAAATCAACGCAAAAAGCATAGGCAGCGTGCGCGCGGCGGCGGACAAGACAGTCGTCGAAGTCGGCAACGACCCTGAATTGCTCAATCGTTTCATCGCGGCTACAAAAAAGCTCGAGCAGCTTGTAAAAGACATGGATTCTTTTGAAACTACGATTCGTGCCCTGACGATCAGGAAGTATAAAAATGAACTGTCTGCCGAGAAGTTGAAGGTTCTCGACAAGTCAAAAATCCTGGTCAAGCAGTTCACTCTCCAGCACGATGAGCTGTCGGAAGAATGCACAATGTTAAAAGATGAAATCAACAAACTCGGTTATGGCACCATTAAGGTGCAAAACACCGCATATGAAGGCCTGCGTATCATAATCGGCTCCAGCACGCTGGTGCTGAAGGATTCTATAAAAGCGGTCAAGTTCACCCGCAACGACGAGGGCATCTCCTCCGCGCCGCTATATTGACGTGCGGCTCCGCACCACTATATTGACGTTCAGCTCCGCGCCGTTATATTGACGTGCGGCTCCGCGCTCGCGCTCCGGGAGCAAGCTGCGATACGATGATGCCCGCAAAAATCAACACGCACCCGATGTAGCTATACAAATCCATTACTTCTCCCAGGATGGCCGCTCCGCCCAGCACGGCGAATAGCGACTCCAGGGAGAATATTATTGCGGCCTTCGCGGGCTCCACGTTCCGTTGGCCAAAAATCTGCAGGGTATATGCGATCCCGACCGACAAAAGGCCCCCATAGAGTATCGGGACATACCCCGCGAGTATCGCGGATGCCTTGACTTCTTCAAATGCAAAAGCCCCGACGAGGCTCAAGGCGGAGCACGTCAGGAACTGCACTGCTGAAAAGCGGATAGGGCTCACGCTCCCCGCACATTTGTCAACGTAAATAATGTGCACCGCCCAAATCAACGCGCCGATCAGCAGGACGACATCCCCCACCTCAATCGTAAGCAGCCCGTCGCGCATGCTGAGCAGATACAGGCCCGCGATAGCAAAAACCGCGCCGATCCAGACGAAAATCGTGGTCTTTTTGCCCATTGCGGCCCCAAGCACGGGTACCAACACGACATATAAGCCCGTGATGAACCCGGACTTTCCCGCCGATGCCGTAAACTCCACCCCATACTGCTGGAGGGTCGCAGCAGAAAAAAGAATCACGCCGCCAATCACACCTGTCCGCAACGCTCCGACATTGCGGGCTTTGTTGTTCTCCCCGCGTTCAAAGCATAATGTGAGCGGTATCAATGGCAGCGCTCCGAGCGCGAACCGGACGCCGTTGAATGTCAGCGAACCGACATACTCCAGCCCGGCCCGCTGCGCGACGAAGGCGACGCCCCAAATGACGGACGTCAATATCAAACAAACTGTCGAACGAGCTTTTTTAGACATCATCCGGCTATAAGACGCTGTTGAGGAACTGCCTCGTCCGCGGGTTTTCAGGAGCGGAAAATATCATCGAAGGCGGGCCCTCTTCCGCTATCAGCCCGTCGCACATAAAAATTACGTGGTTTGCCACCTCGCGCGCGAAGCCCATCTCATGCGAAACGACCACCATCGTCATGCCGCTCTCCGCAAGGCTCCTCATCACGCTCAGGACCTCCCCCACAAGCTCGGGGTCGAGCGCGCTTGTCGGCTCGTCAAACAGCATGATCTTCGGGTCCATGGCCAAAGCCCTGGCGATCGCCACCCGCTGCTGCTGCCCGCCCGACAGGCGGATCGGGTATTCGTCCGCCTTCTCAGCCAGGCCGACCTTGTCGAGCAGCCCTCGGCAAAGCTCCTCCGCGTCCGCCTTGCTCATTTTCTTCACATTGATGGGCGCCAGCATGATGTTCTCGAGCGCTGTCTTGTGCGGGAACAGATTAAACGCCTGGAACACCATCCCCATTTCCAACAGCAGCCTCTTATACTCAGCCTGCTCGACGCGCGAAATCGTTACATTGTTCTCCCTATGCAGAAAAAGCTCCTCATCGAGGAAGATTTTCCCGCTTGTGATCGTCTCCAGCTGGTTCATCGACCGCAGGAACGTGGACTTTCCGGCGCCCGACGGCCCGATGATGCAAACCACCTCGCCCTGTTCCACGGACATGTCGATATTCTTCAGCACCTCGAGAGTGCCGAACCTCTTACAGACCTTTTCCGTCCTAAGTAGCGCCATTCTCAATACCCCCCATGCTCAATACCCCCTATTGGTAGACGGAGAATCGTTTCTCCAACCGGTTGAAAACGAACGTAAAAAACGCAGTGATCACGAGATATATGATCATAGCGGGTATGAACACGAGCACGGAACTGCTCGAGCTGTTGATCGAGCGGGTCGTGTGCGTCAGATCGGACAGCGCAATCAGCGAAACAAGCGAAACATCCTTCAAAACCATGATAAACTCGTTCGCTACGGGCGGAATGAGCCGCCTGAACGACTGCGGAATAATGACCAGCCGCATCGTCTGCGCATATGTCAGGCCAAGCGCGTGCGAAACCTCAAACTGCCCCTTATCAATTGATTGGATGGCCGCTCGGATGATTTCGGCGCAATACGCCGCATTGTTGAGAGCAAATGCGACGAATGCGGCCGTGAACTTGTCATTTATGGTCAGTGCGGTGCTCATCATCGGCAGCGCATAGTAAACAAAAAAGAGCTGCATAAGCAACGGCGTGCCCCTGAAAAAGAAAATATACGCGCTGCACGGCTTGCTTATCAGCTTAATTTTCGATATTTTGCCGAGGGCCAGGAACACGCTCAAAAACACCCCCGCAAGCATCGACACGATGGTGAGCGAGATTGTGATGCGCGCGCCGGACAACAACGCGGGCAGCCAGAAAAGCATATTCGCGAGCTTGGCGGGGAATCCGTCGTTAATTTGGATAACCATGCCAAAAATTCCGATATATGTGTCCGATTCAGCAGTCCGCACATTCCGTCCGCGCGCAATGTTGAAAATCAAATAATTGTATTCAGTTTGGCTGTAATTGGCTCCGGCTCTGTCAACCATCTCCTCAGGTATCCGCTCGACCAGGTCCGACATCGGCGGCTTGACGAGCGCCATAACAGCCCCTATCACTAAAATGGCAGCAACCACTATGCAAGCGACGCGCAACCGCGAGTTAACGCGCGCGGGCTTTTTGTTCTGCGAACTCATACTCTTCCAACTTTCCGTAAATCATGGATGTAACAGCACCACCTGTCTCATCCATGAAAATACAACACGATTATCCGAGCCAATTCATGCGGATTTCATCAAGCTTGCCGCTTTTTTCTAGTGTCGCAAGAGCACCGTTGACCGCTTCTTGCAGCTTGGTGTTACCTTTCTTGATTGCTACGCCAAATAGCTCAGGCTCCGCCCCTGCCACGTTTTTTTGATGCCAGGTGATTTCGAACGTATCAGGTTCTCTGTCGACATATCCCTCGGAAACGACGCTATCAACAATAGCGACGTCAATGCGCCCGAGCCTGAGATCGTCAAAGCAGTTGATGACCTTGTCATAGGAAGCGACGCGGCAATCGACGGCGCCCGTCTCAATCAAATCGTTCAAATAGTCGTCCGAAGTCGTCGCTCCCTGATACCCCACGAGCAAGCCGTTAAGCTGTTCAAGCGACGTAATGGCCGGCGACCCCTTCTTGACCACGATTGACTGCCAGTTTTCAATGTATGGGTCGGAAAAGTCCATCGTCTGCTTACGGTCGCCCGTAATCGTGACAGAAGACATCACGACGTCATACTTATCGATGCCGAGGCCGCTGAAAATCCCATCCCATGCGGTGTCTCTGAACTCGACCTTAATGCCGAGATTATCCGCGATGGCCTTTGCCAAATCGACGTCAAGGCCAATCGGAGTCACGCCGTCGTCGGCGAAATACTCAAACGGCGGATATCCGATCTCCATCCCGACCGCGAGCGTGCCGGCCGTCAAGAGTCCGATGTCTGTCTTTGAAGCTTTCTTCCCGCAACCGGCGACCATCAGCACGGCCATCAACACACATAGCGCCGGCATACAGAGTCTGCGAATTTTTTTCATAATTATACCCATCCTCTCGAATAATTACTACAATGTAGGTTGGACACATTCTAATCGCCTTCTTTGAATATGTCAAGCAGAAGCGCCATCTTAAGCGCCAGTCTACGAATCAGTCTATGAATCGCCGCCTATATCGCCGGGCTATGAATCGCCGCCTCGCCGCGCGGCCCTCACCTTAATCATTTCCGCAGCGATGCTGATGGCGATCTCCTCCGGCGTCTCTGCATCAATCGAAATCCCGATCGGCGAAAACACGCGCTCGATGTCGCTCTGCAAAAAACCGTCGGCTAGCAAGTGCACATAAATCGCCTCACGCTTCCTTCTGCTCCCGATCATTCCGACATAACCGGCGCCTGTACGCAAAGCGCCGCGCAAAACAAGCTCGTCATGCGCGTGCCCCCGCGTCACTATTACAATATAGCTTTCACCGTCGAACTCCCTCTGTGCAAACGGCAAATCCATCGATTCCGGTACGATGATCTCATCAGCGTTCGGAAACCGCGCATCGTTGGCAAACTCTTCTCTATCGTCGATCACGACGACAGAGAACCCGACAGATGCAAGCACGGGCGCCAGCTTCTCGCCGCAATGCCCCGCGCCGAATATGTATGCGACGCCATCATTTCCGACGCTGTGCAAGTAGATTCCTAAATTATCCAGTTTCGTAAACGCATCGTAGCCGCCGCTTCGTCTTTCAATGGCGCTAATGACAGCCGGATCGATCCCATCGCTGCCGAGCGGCGGCCCGCTCGGCAGCAAAAGGCACTGGCAACGTTCGGCACTGCTCCCCTCTTTCGGCGGTACGGTCACGATCCGCGCCTGTATTCCCGATCGCAGCGTTGCCAGCAGAGCGGTAAAATATTCAAGATGCCCCGGATGCTTAGGATCGATATAATCGACCAAAACCGAAGCGTTTCCCCCGCATATCATATCTACGGCAATTTCATCGTTTCCATCGAGCACGATATCGATGACGCGCGCAAGTTTGCTGCTCATCACTCCCGGAGCGGTCTTCATGATGCCCGCTTCGAGCGCGCCGCCGCCGACAGTCCCGCATATGCTTCCGTCGCTGCGTATAATCATGCACGATCCGGCTCCTCGCGGGGTCGACCCGCTGCTGACCAGAATAGTCGCCTGTACAAAGCTCTCCCCTGCATTCAGCAATTCAATCGCAGTGTTGACAATATCTTTCATATGCTTTCCCTCACCGGTTAGTTTTATTATGCGAGCTACGCTCGCGAAGTCCGGATGCCGCATGGCGTTTGGGTCGTGGGGGGGGGGACCCCCC
>WRMX01000142.1 GCA_009776905.1 Oscillospiraceae bacterium | reverse complement strand
GGCAAGGTCGTGCAGCTCCGCCTGCAAAAAATGCAGCTCGGCGAGCCGGACGCGTCCGGCAGGAGGAGCCCTGTCGCCATCGAGGGCGACGAGGAGTTGCTGGAGGTCGATACTGTTGTCGCGGCCCTGGGACAGGGGATCAGCCCCGATGGTTTCGATGGCATAAGCCTGACGCGAGGCAACACGATAATTGCCGACGAGCATATGTTCACGACGAATGAAAAAGGCGTGTTCGCGATCGGCGACTGCATAAATGACGGCGCGGCCATAGCCATTAAGGCGATCGGCGACGCGAAACGCGCTGCCGCTTCCGTCGATGGGTATCTGCGGGGTGAAGATGCCAGATATAAAGCGCCGTACAGGGTCATCCGCAGCGACATGACGCAGGATGATTTTGCCGATATTAAAAAAGAGCCGCGCGCGCGCGTCAGCCATTTGAGTCCCGATGAGCGATTCGACAGCTTTTTTGAGGTGACGAAAAGACTAGACAAGAATATGGCCGTCAGGGAAGCGGCCAGATGCCTGGAATGCGGATGCCATGATTATTTTGAATGCAAGCTGATTGCCCTTGCGGACCAATATGACGTGCATCCGGAGCGTTATAGGGAAAGCGTTTTGAAAGTGGCGGTCGAGGATAACCACCCATTCATCATTCGCGACCCGAACAAGTGCATTTTATGCGGGCTGTGCGTGCGCATCTGCTCGGAAGTCGTCGGTTCGACCGCGCTCGGGTTTGTGGACCGCGGGTTCGACACCGTCGTGAAACCGGCGTTTGAGGACCCATTGGGCGAGACGTCATGCGTTTCATGCGGACAGTGCGTGTCGGTTTGCCCGACAGGCGCGCTTCAAGAGCGGATTCCGTTCATAAAGCCCGTGCCCCTTGACACGAAAAAAACCGATTCGATTTGCGGATTATGCGCCGTCGGATGCTCGACGCGCGTGGAATCGCATGGGAACCGCCTCGTCAAGACGACGCCCGCAAGAGACAGGGGCATCAACAACGGAGTCATGTGCGGGCGCGGCCGCTTTGGGCTGAGCTATGTATATAAGGACGGGCGGATCATCACGCCGATGATCAGGAAAAAGGGAGTGCTGGAGCCGGCGAGCTGGAACGACGCCCTTGTGCATATTGCGAAAAAAATGGAAAGCCTGGCAATGCGCGGGGAGAAAACCGCTGTTTCGATCGGGCAGAATTATTGCGTCGAAGACGCGGGCGCGGTGATGAATCTCGCGAAGCTGTTCAATGCGGAGATGTTCAGCTTCGCCAATCGTGACAATGGATTGGCAATGGTCCTGGGAAGCGACGCCTCTCCAAACACGCTTGAGGAGGTATTGGCGACGGGCGGGATATTCGTTTTCGGGTCTTCGCCTATGCACAACCCTGTAATCCTGGCAAGGCTCAGGGAAGCGGCAAGATATGGGGTTCCCGTGACCGTCGTATCTGCGGATGACGATGAGTTCAACATTTCGTGCGATGTCATAAAAGTGCCGAACACGACCGGGTTTATTAAGCAGGTCATCAAGTCTCTGATCGACAGCGGCTGCAAGCCCAAAAGGGCAGTTGGCTTTGATGAGCTCCGCGATTCGTTGGCTGGCATAACTGTCGGTGATGGCGCAAGAACCTTCGCGGAACGATATATCGCCGCGAAAAAAGCGATGGTGCTTTTCGCGCTGGGCGAGCTCTCTGTCGCTGCTGCCGTGGAAATCGCGAATATGGCAGTCGTTGCAGGGCATATCGGCAGCCCGAGGAACGGCATATACATGCTGCGGCAGATGTCAGGCTCTCAGACACTGGCAGACCTGGGAATCACAGCGACCGCTGATGCTTTGGCAGGCACTAAGGGATTGCTGGTGTTTGGCGAGGATACTGATATAAGGTCAGACGAACTCGAATTTTTGGCAGTCCAGGACACGCACATTACGGACACTGCAAAGCACGCCGATGTCGTGCTACCGCTGGCGGTCTATCCGGAGATTGACGGCACATACGTTAATACGGAGCGGCGCATCCAGCATTGCAGGGGGGTCATCAAGCCGCCAATGGCTTATAGGACTTCGGAGATTGCGCAGAGGATTGCTGAGGTGGTCGACGCTTCCGCGCTGGCGGGCGATGTGCGGGCACTATATCCGTCCACGCGGATCGGAGAGTGTTCCCCCACGCCTGTTATGCATGCTGATGGGTTTGGGTTCGACGACAATATGGCGAGGCTGACAGTCGCAGCGGAATCGGCTTTTGTCGAGGAGCTTGCGCAGACAAGCTATTTGATGAACGCCGTGACGGCGGACATGCCGTGATCGCTGCATGATAGTTGCAGTTCATGGGGCACTCCCATGAACTGCAATTAGCCAATCGAAAATAGGCAACTGCAGCCAAGATTTGTGTTGACACTTGTGCGGGGAGCATAGTATAATCATCGCAGACCCCTGCTGCTATAGCTCAGACGGTAGAGCGCGTCCTTGGTAAGGACGAGGTCTCCGGTTCAATCCCGGATAGCAGCTCCAATAAAAATCGAGAAAACCCGCATGGCACATAGCTTTGCGGGTTTGCTTGCTTCTCAACGCCCGTCAGCGCTCATGCGCGAGTGACCGAAAATGGCGGCAAGCTACAAAAAACTTTGGAAACTGCTGATTGACCGTGATTTGCTCAAGCGCGACCTTTGCCACATGGCGAATATTAATGGCGCGCCAATGGCAAAGCTCAGCAAGAGCGAGAATATGAACACAGATATTTTAATCAAAATCTGCGACGCTCTCAAATGTGATATTTCGGACATCATGGAAGTAACGCATGATGACCCTGAAGCGGAGGTGGAATGACAATGACTTATCAAAGCGACTTTGACGAATACAAACGCCTTGGCGAACCCGAAAAGGCTGAAAAGTCAGAGATATGGCAGATCGCCATCGGCTTACAGCAGGTGGATGGATTAACGCCGTCTGAATACCTCATTGAAACGGCAAAGCAGAATATTGAAGGCGAAATCACCATTTATGAGGTACAGGAGCAGCTTAACGACTACTATGAAGCAAAACCCGTGCAGACCGTCGATGACCGCACAGAGGAAGCCGACAAGGTTTCCGCCCGCATTGCCGAAATCCTCTCCGAAAAAACTTTCTCATTCAGCCCCGCCGAATATATTACTATTCACAGGCGATTGTTTGCCGGAATTTATAAATTCGCGGGGAAAATCCGCGACTATAACATTTCAAAAGACGAGTGGGTGCTGAACGGTGAAACGGTGTATTACGCTTCCGCCGACAGCATCCGCGCCACGCTTGATTATGATTTTGAACAAGAAAAAGCGTTTGTCTATAAAGGACTTGGCAAGGAGCAAATTGCGGAGCATATCGCCAAATTTGTGTCCGGCTTATGGCAGATTCACGTATTTGGCGAGGGCAACACCCGCACTACGGCGGTTTTTGCCATCAAATATCTGCGGACATTCGGCTTCAATGTCAACAATGATTTGTTTGCCGACCATTCGTGGTATTTCCGCAACGCCTTGGTTCGGGCAAACTACAACGATTATAAGAATAACGTCTATGCGACGCTGGAATATTTGAGCCGTTTTTTTGGAAATTTACTTTTAGGCGAAAGTAATCCACTTAAAAACCGTGACTTGCGCGTATCCATTGATAACGAAACAGATGTCACAGTAAATGTCCCTGTAAAAACAGAGAATGTCCCTGTAAATGTCCCTGTAAATGTCCCTGTAAAACGAAAAGATGAAATCATTAAGATGCTGCGTGTCAATCCGAAGCTGACCGCCGAGGAATTGGCTGCCGCTTTTTCTGTTACCGCTAAAACCATTAAGCGTGATTTAACCGTTCTCAAAAATGAGGGCAAGATAAAGCGTGTCGGGTCAGATAAGACAGGACATTGGGAAGTGTCATAGTGAATCGTTTCGTGACGCGCCACCGACCGGTTCTGACGACGACGGCAACGAAGCCCTGCTTACGCGGAAGCTGCGAAGCTGTGCCTCGTTTGTACCGGAACTCGATTATGTCGCGGAGCTTGATGGTTCGGTCATAGGCAACATCATGTATGCGCGAAGCAAAGTAATCGGTGACGACTGCGAGTGGGAAACGCTCACGTTCGGCCCCGTCAGCGTTTTGCCAAAATACCAACGCGACGGCGTAGGCAGCGCATTGATACGCAAAACGCTTGATGTAGCCCGCGATCTCGGATATCGCGCAGTGTTGATATTCGGCCACGAGAGCTACTACCCGCGCTTCGGCTTCAAGCCCGCGTCGACGCAGCGTGGGGAAAACCTAATTCACTTCGCGGCGCAGAAATACCATATCGGCATTTATCCGGGTGCAGAAGCGATGGAGTATTTCAAACCGCGACTGGCGAAATATAAGACAAGCAAAGGCCAGATTATTGATCAAGAACTGCTCCTTGTCAGATTTGTACCAATGGTGAAATAAGATTTGACAGACAATGGGAGTATACAACCGTGCGTCCGAATCCACTTGCCCAAGTAATGTGATTCGGACTTATTTTAAAGCGGTCAGATAGAGATTTGTGAAAGACTTTTTTTTAAGAAATAACCTTTCACGATTTTTGTCGTCTATATGGGTGAAGGCGCTTTCAATAAAACGAGAGGAGGACAACGAATTGACTGATGCGGAAATCATCGACCTATTCTGGAACAGAGATCAGGCTGCGATATCACAAACCTCGAAGCAATATGGCAACTATTGCTATGCCATCGCTAACGGAATTTTGAATAACCGCGAAGATTCCGAGGAGTGCTTGAACGACACATGGCATCGGGCGTGGGAAGCCATGCCGCCGCAGCGTCCAAATAAGCTGGCCCTGTTTCTTGGGAAGATTACGCGTAATCTTGCGTTTGACAAATACAAGATGAACAGAGCCAAAAAACGCGGCGGTTCGGAGTTCGCTCTTGTATTGGATGAACTGGATGAGTGCATCCCTTCACAGAACACTGTTGAGCAGACAATCGAAGCCGAGGAACTGGAGCAGATTATCAACCAATTTCTACACAGCCTGCCTGAACGTGAGTGCAATATTTTCCTGCTTCGCTACTGGCACAACAAACCGCTTGCGGAGATTGCTTCGCGTATCAGGGCGAAGGAAAACAACGTCAAAGCAAGCCTGTTCAGAACACGGCAAAAACTCAAAGCACATCTTGAAAAGGAGGGCGTGACCTTATGAAAAACGAAAGGCTTTACGCGGCTATTGGAGCCGCTGACGATGAATTGCTTATCCGCGCCGATAAAGCGGGGAAATCAAATACATTTAGTTGGGTTAAGTATGGCTGTCTTGCCGCCTGTCTGTGCCTGGTCGTATTTGGCGCGGTCTTCGCATTCAGGCATGACGCCACGGATGCTCCGGGCAGGCCGGTGCTGCAATGGTCGGAGCGGTTTTCAGCAGCAGATTACTTCAGATACAACAACGATTCCGACGAGGGCGTGTCAAGTTCCGCTTCTTTCACCGATATCGCAATGCCATACGCTGAATTCCGCTCATTTTCCGATGATCGCGAGCAGTTGGAAGCAGATGGTGTCATCCCTGTCATGGCCGAGCATCCGATGTTCGATTGCACCGTAAATTACAATGATGACGGAAGCATTTACAGCGTGGTTTTTTCATGGTACAAGCGACCAGTTTTGGGCAAAGAGCGGGTGGACGATGTATATAGCGACTTAATCATTACCGCAGGGTATCAGGAAGTCGAGCAGATCACTGATTGCATTTATATTGAAGTTGATGAAAACGGAAATATCGTCAAGCCTGCAATTACCGTAACTGAGCGAGACGGCTTCCAAATCGTCGCCGAAGGAAACGAGGGCAGGGAAAAGACCATTACTTTTCAGAATGAGAGCGGTTGGTATCAAATCAGCGGTTCCTGGAACGATAGTTATGAGCCGATGGTATTGCTGCTTGATTGGATATGGGAACACCCTCTTGACTTCACTCGATTCCGCATCGACGCCGGCGACCGCTTCACATGGAGCAGCCTTGATCAAATGCCGGAGGCGTTCAGCGGTTATGTTCCGGACTTCGCATCATTCGGGTTTGTAAGAAGCTCCGATGCACTCACTTTGAAAAATGGATTGCCATATGCTTATGAAGGGCAGTACATCGCGCATGTCCCGGAGGAATTGGTCAAGGAAGGCTCCTATTATGGTGTTGATGGGTGGACGATCATTCACTGGTGCATCATGACGAACCCCGAGTATTATTATATTCCGGAGAGTTTGGGCGAATTGGCTGAGCTTACGGAGCAGGATGTCCTCTCTCAATTCGATTCCTCACGGAACCAGTCCAGTATCTCTTTCACATGGGATGGGCTGTTTATCAGGGTTTACAGCAACACCGCGCAGGAACTATGGGCAGTCCTGCAATCCGTGAAGTAGCTTTTCGGCATCAAGGCTAGCATACTTCGTGCTTTTCCAAAAATGAGTAAATGAGGCTCGAATCGGCAACATTACCGCCGTCGATGAGCATGGTTTTGCCATCACAAACAACAAGNGCGCTGTCTGCTTGCCCAACGTCGATGTAATAAACTGTGAAACCTAATTCTTGTTCCGTGCCGGCTGGATTGGTAGTAGCCCTGTCCGGCAGTGAAGTACATGCCGACAATAGGATTGCTATGATTATTAGTAAGACACAGGTTTTAACGTATCGTTTCATCTTTTAGCCTTTCAACT
>WRMX01000141.1 GCA_009776905.1 Oscillospiraceae bacterium | reverse complement strand
CCAGAAGTAGACTTTGTTGATATCCGTTTCTTTGTTTTCAATGGCATTTTTGATGCGGTCGTTGCACTCGTCGATGTATCCTCGCAGCCCGACCCGCAGTATCTTGCTCCAAGACAGCGTGCTGGTGGATTGCGCAGTGATGGCGGAATCGAGGGAAGGGTCTTTGAGCTTCGCGTCCTCGGCATCTCGCGCCCAACTGCCGACAAGCTGCTCCCACGCGCGATATGTCGCTTCGCGCATTGTAGTGCCGCCGAATGTATCGACGCTGGCTCGGAGAATATCCGCATCGCGCGTATCGATGGAGGCTTGGGCATCGAGAGTCATTCCGATGACGCCGCCTTCTTGCAGCCCCGGGATGTAGTCGCCGTTTATATCTATTGCGGTGCAGCAACCGACGACATATGGAGTTGGCCTGCCGACGATCTCGTCAAACGGGTGGATCTTTATGTCGATGTTGTCGAGTATATGCGCCAGGAGCTTGGCGCGCCTGATTTGCATGTCCTCGCCAATCGTGCTCTTCCAGGACTCGACCGTGTATATCTCCCTGTCGGGAAATATTTTCCAAGGGGCGTCCTTAATGGCGGCGCGCCAGGCGCGGTTGCGTTCTGACAGCGATATGCCGTCGATCTTTTTGAGGAGGGGTTCGTTGATTTGTTTGTTTTCCATAATTTTCTCCATAACAATGATTGAGTTATTATATACAGAAAAGCATATTGCTGCTATCTACGAAAGAGGTTGATTTTGCGTGGATTTTCGCCTATTTCGGACAGTTGACCTCTCCGGGCGTGAGCTTTTGCAAATACTGTTTTAAAAAATATTGTGCTTGCACACTTGGGTGTTGTCAACTATACTGTGGGTATCAATTTTAAGGGGGACAAGCATATGCCAACAAGCGACAATAAAGCAGAGTATGACGCTAGAGTCAAGCGTGTCATGACAGCAGCAGCGAACAATGAGCCGGACCGGGTGCCGATGATGCCCGGCATGATGCCGTTCGCCATCGATTATTATGGACACACGATGGCGGAGGTCACGTACAACGCGCACATAGGCATTGAAGTTGCTCTCCGCTTCCTGGAGGAGTTCAAGCCGGATTGCGCGATGGGGTTTTATTCCGGCGAGGGCAGCGGACCGATCAACGAGCTTTCGCGTCCGAAGAACAGCGCATGGCCGGGGGCGCCGGACAAACGCGTTCCTGACAACTCATACCACCAGTTTATTGAATACCCCGTTTTGCTGGAAGAGGAGATGGACTTCTTTGAGCAGGATTATTCGGGTTGGACGCTGCAAAAAGCGTTCCCGCGTGTTTCGGGGTTGATGGATCCTTTTGCCGACTGGAACACATCGGAACTTGAGTTTAACATGGGGATCGGCATGCTTGCGGCCCAGTTTTCGCGCCCGGAGATGAGAAAAACAATCGAGACGATGTGGAAAATCAACGACATGTATGGCGAGATCCGCAAAATCCAGGCCGATGGCATGGCAAAGATGGAAGAGATGGGGTTTCCGTCGTTCGGCGCGGGGATCGGCGGTGCCGTGCCTTTCGACAGCTACAGCGATTTTTATCGCGGCACGCTTGAAAGCATGATGGACATGTATGAGCACAGGGACTTCATCGAGCGGTTCATAGACAAGCGTATCGTCAGGACGCTGGCCCGCATGAAGGCGGCGGCCAAGGACAACGCTCATTTGAAGGAGAGCAAGTGGGGTTCCATCATACTTCACAAGGGCATGGACGGATTCATGAACGAGGAGCAGTATGTTAACCTTTATTGGAAGCATCTGCAAATGATGATCAATGAAATCACCTCTGCGGGTTTCAAGTGCTATGTCTATACGGAGGGGCCGTATACTTCGAGGTTGGACCACCTGACAGAGGTCGACAAGAACATGGTCGTATACCATTTTGAGGATGTCGATCTGAAGCTGGCGAAGCAAAAGCTCGGGGACATGGCGTGCATCGCGGGCGGATTCCCCGCATGGATCGTGGAGCAAGGAAAAAAGCAGCAGGTCATCGATGAGGTGAAGCGCGTGCTTGATATTTGCGCTCCGGGTGGCGGGTATATTTTTGAGGGCGGCTACAGCTTTGGCGAGGCGCCGATCGAGAATGTCATGGCGATGTTCGAGACCGTCCTCGAATACGGGAAGTATTAGGCTGCTGTTATACCGGCGTGAATAGCAGCATAGCACCGTCCCNTGAACACGTGTTCAGCAGAACCTTACATGTGTTCATAGGGACGGTGCGTTTATAACTTGAGGAATATTCCGACNGCNGCGCTGCCTGCAATGTAAAATATTGGGTGGAACTTAAATTTGTTCGTCAGGAAAAACAAGACCGCGACGAGAATGATCGCTTTGTAATCGANTAAGTCGCCGAACGCGCGTGTTTCCTCCCATAGATCGAGGTGGACAAGGGACAGCCTGAGCACGCTGAGGCCTGCTGCTGATATGAGGCCGACGGACGCCGGGCGCAAGCCGTAGAAAACAGATTCTACAAGGGTGTTTTCTTTGAACTTGCTGAGAAGGCCGGCGACTATCAATATTATGATCAAGGAGGGAATGATCAGGGCTATNGACGCGAGAATGCCGCCTGATACTCCTGCCGTCGTATATCCGACATATGTGGCCATGTTGATTCCTATGGGGCCNGGCGTCGATTCGGAGATCGCTATCATGTCTGTGAGCTGCGCTTGCGTGAACCATCCGGTTTTGTCGGAGATTTCCTGCAAGAACGGAATGGCCGCGAGCGCGCCTCCGATCGTGAACAGGCCGGTTTTTAGGAATTCATAGAATAACTGTAAGAATATCATTAAGATCATTCCTTTCCTTGGGGCACGGAGGCTGGAACACGGAGACTGGGGCACGGAGGTTGCGGCACGGAGGCTGGGGCACGGAGGCTGGGGCACGGAGGCTGGGGCACGGAGGCTGCGGCACGGAGGCTGCGGCACAAAGGGCTGTTATGCTTTTTCGCTGCGCATGCTTATGTTTTTTTGCCGGCTTTTTTGATCGCTTTAATGCTGATGCCGGCGATGCCGGCCGCGACGACAAGGATCGCGACAGGGATGCTTGTGAAAACGGAAATCGCAAACACGGCGGCATATACAACGAGCGACGATTTATCGACAATGGCGCTTTTCCACAGTTTGACGATTGCGTTGACGATGAGGACGCACACGCAGACGCGTATGCCGGCGAAAGCGTATTGCACCGCCGGTATTTCGGAGAAGCGGGTGATGAACGCTGCGATGATCAGGATGATGATTATCGAGGGGGATATCATGCCGAGCGCCGCTGCTATGCCGCCCGACCGGCCGCCGTGCTTGTGGCCGGCGAATGTCGAGGTATTGACTGCGATGATTCCCGGGAGGCATTGGCTGACGGCGAAGAAGTCTGTGAGCTCGGCTTCTGTGAGCCAGTGGTTTTTTTCGACGAGGTCGCGTTGGAACATGGGCAGCATCGAGTATCCGCCGCCGAATGTGAAGACTCCGATGCGCGCGAATGTCAGGTATATTTTTATAAGCTTTTTCATGGTGCATCTCCTCACCGGGCGTGAATTGTGTTGCTACTCCGGTTCACGCCCTTGCGTTCGATAGACGTTTTTTTGCTTCCTCATCGCTCAAATGCGCATCCATGCGCATATTCGCGCCGCTCCGCCTCCTTGCTACGCGGTCGGAAGCAAAATAAACGTCCACCTCACCGGGCGTGAATTGCAACGTTGTGCATTAATTATCATTTCATATCATATCATATCATATTATCCTTGTCGGTGGTAGTCCTTTTGTGTTACAATGAGAAGGCTATGATAGATATTTCCATTCAAAACATAAAGAAGGCGTTTGAAGAGGGCAACGATATTCTCGATGGCCTTACTTTTGACATCAACGATGGCGAGCGCGTCGGATTGCTTGGAAAGAATGGCGCGGGCAAGACGACGCTGCTGAAACTCATCACCGGAGAGCTCTCGTCGGACGAGGGTGTTATCGTCGTACCTGAATATAGAACGATTGGCCTTATATCGCAGATTCCGGAATATCCTGTCGGTTTTACCGCAGAGGATGTGCTGCGGACCGCATTCAATAGGCTGACTGCAATCCGGGCGCAGATGGAGGCGCTCGAGATTCTGATGTCCGATAGCGCAGAGGCGGATGGGGAAACGCTGAAGGCATATGATAAGCTTGCTTTCGATTATGACAGGCTGGGCGGCTATACAATGGAATATGAGCTGAACCGCGTCGTCAATGGTTTGCGTATTCCGCATGAGCAAAGAGGGCAATTGTTCGACTCATTGTCGGGAGGGGAGAAAACGCGGATCAATCTCGCACGTTTGATTCTTGAGAATACGGACATATTATTATTGGACGAGCCGACAAACCATCTCGATATGAGGGCTGTGGAATGGCTCGAAGGCTTTCTCGACAAATTCAAAGGGACGGCGCTCATTATTTCCCACGACAGGTATTTCCTCGACAAGACCATTAGCCGCGCCATTGAGATTCAATCGGGGAAAGCGGAGTTTTACAGCGGAAACTATAGCTATTATGTCGTTGAGAAGCAAAGGCGTTATGAGGAGCAGCTCGAAAAATATGAGAGGGAGCAAGCGGAAGCGAAAAGATTGAACGATGCTGCGGATAGGCTGTATCAATGGGGGACCGGCAATAAGATGCTCATGAGGAAGTCTTTCGCTGTCCGGACGCGCGCGGAGCGGGTCTTAAAGACGGACAGGCCCGACAGGGATAAGACCATGCGCGCGAAGTTTGGGGAGCGTGAGTTTCGGGGCGATGAGGTTCTGGTTATTCGTGGCTTGTCCAAGGCTTTCGGCGAGCGTGTTTTGTTTGACATTCCGGAGGTCGAGGTGCATGGCGGGGAGCGCATTGCTGTGATCGGAGATAACGGAACAGGGAAAACTACTCTCGTCAAGCTCATTATGGGCGAAGAGCTGCCTGACGCCGGCCTTGTGCGGCGCGGGCCTGCTGTCAAGCCCGCTTGTTTGCCACAGATCGTCAAATTCGACCATCCTCGGCGGTCGATCCTCGATACATTGATGTATGAGCAGGATTTGAGCCCACAGGCCGCCAGGAACAGGCTCGGCGCTTTTATGTTTTCCGGAGAGGATGTGTTTAAGCAGGTCGAGGCGCTTTCGGGGGGCGAGAAGAGCAGGCTGCGTTTGTGCATGCTTATGAACAATGAAATAAATCTTTTGATTTTGGACGAGCCGACAAATCACTTGGACTTGCCTTCGCGGGAATGGATCGAAGAGGCTGTGGGCGAATATGGCGAGACGCTGATTTTCATATCGCATGACAGGTATTTCATCAATAGGTTCGCGACGCGGGTTTGGGAAATCGACGATGGAAAATTTACGGATTATGGGTGCGGTTTTTCGGAGTACCGCGCGTTGAAGGCTGATGGCTTCGGTGCGGAGGAAGCGAAAAAAGCGCAGAATTCCGGTAAGAAGCAAATTAAGAAGCCTGTTGACGCCGCAAAGGATGTCAAAAGGCTCGAGCGCGATATTGAGAAGCTTGAACTCGAGTTGAACGAGATTCAGCTTGAACGAGATGCGTTTGCGACTGATTACGAGAAGCTGATGGACCTCGACGGGAGGGAGCAGGAAGTCAACGCGCTGTTGGAGGCGCTCTATGATGAATGGGCGCGCGTGGGGGAATGAGTTTTCGGTCGAACGGGGTGCGCGTGGGGGAATGAGCTTGCTGTCGAACGGAGCGAGCGGCGTCCGGGTTATGGGGGCGGAGCCTCCACGTTAGATGATTTTAGTTGCGCGGCGCGTTCGCGTTCCGCTTGCGATGGGCGCAGATAGCTCGGTTCCAGCTCTGTTGCGGGGATGTGTTCTTTGTGCAGGGCTGTTATTGCGACGCCATATGCGGATTGGTGGCGCATGAGTTCGGGAGCGATGCGGCACTCGATGCCTGCTCCTGAAAGGTATGAGCAGGCGATCTCCGCGCCGTCGCCGACAAGAAGGTATTGCAAGTTACGCGTTGCGGAATCGGTGGCGGCGGCCTGTGTGAGGCTTGCATTGCGGGTCTGCGTGAGGTTGGCGCTGTGGGTTTGCGTGAGGCTGGCGGATAGGTCGGCGCTGTGATATTGCTTGAGGTCGGCGGCTAGGTCTTCGAGCGAGATTGCGCGATCTTCGCGCATCCTGACGAGGGAGTCGCCACGCCATTCAAACAGAGCGTTATATACTTGATCACGCCGGGCGTCCATCACGGGGCATATGATTATATCGTGTTGCGGTACTTGGTATGCCATTGCTTCCAGCGTCGAAACGCCGCAAACAGGAATGTTCAAGCCCAATGCTATTCCTTTGGCTGCAGAGACGCCGATGCGTACGCCTGTGAATGAGCCAGGCCCGCGCGCGACCGCTATGAGGTCTATGTCGGTAGCTGACATTTCAAGGTTTTTGATAAGCGCTTCAGCCATAGGCATTAAGGTTCTGCTGTGGGTGAGCCCGCTGTTTTGGATGTATTGCCCCAACAGCAGGCTGTCCGAGCATATGGCGGCCGATGCGGGTTTTGCCGATGATTCCAGTGCGAGTATTATCATTTTGGTTGGCTCCTTTTTGCGGAGAATGACAGGGATGGGGGAAACGTTGAGGGAGTGGCGGCAGGTTGCCGCCGCTACAGGTGCGGTGGAGATTGACGGGGGCGTGGGAAACGTTGAGGGAGTGGCGG
>WRMX01000140.1 GCA_009776905.1 Oscillospiraceae bacterium | reverse complement strand
CACGCAGCTACGCTGCGCACCGCGCTTCGCGCGGCGTTAGTGCCTTAGCGATTGATATTAACTTGTTTTTTGTTAGCGTTACGAATCGCTAAGGCACTAATGCCTGGCATACCTTGCGAGGGCATGGGCCAGTATGCTTTGAATCAACTCATTATAGCCGATGCCGCATAATTCGGCAAGAATCGGCAAGTCGCTGTAGCCGGGGGCGAGGCCGGGCAGGGGGTTGATTTCGATGAAGTAGAGGGTGCCGCCCGGCGACATGCGAAAGTCGATGCGCGCGCAGTCCCTGCATCCAAGTATCGTAAATATCTTCTCCGCAGTTTTCATTATTTTTTCGCATTGATCTTGCGGGAGGTCGGGAGGGCAGGCGTAATCCACGTATTTTTTGAAGTCTTTCTTGACTTCATAGCTGTAGATGCTTTGGGACTTGTCTTTGAAAATTATCTCCATGGGCGGGAAGACGCGAAGGCTGCCTGTGGAGCCGGTGTTGCTCGTGGTGCTTGTGTTGCTCGTGGTGCTTGTGTTGCTCGTGGTGCCTGTGTTGCTTGTGTTGCTTGTGTTGCTCGTGTTGCCTGTGTTGCTTGTGTTGCTCGTGGTGCCTGTGTTGCCCAGGATGCCCACAGTGAACTCCCTGCCGGGGATGTATTTCTCTATCAGCACGTCCTGTTTATAGGTTTGCATGTTGTCCAGGACGTGTTGGCGCAGCGCCGCGCGGTCGGTTACGAGCGAGCTTTGCGTGATCCCTTTGCCGGAGCCTTCGATATTGGGCTTGATTATGGCGGGTGTGGGCGCTTTGCTGAAAGAAAACGAGGAATCCAAAGTCGCGAGGGCATACATCGGCGTGCTGATGCGGTACGAGCTGACCAGCTTTTTCGTCAGNGCNTTNTCNATGGTGATGCACATTGTGGTTTCGTCCGAGCCGGTATATGGAATGCCGAGATAGCTCAGGAGGGCGGGGACTTGCGCNTCTCTGCCTCGTCCTGTCGTTCCCTCAGCGATATTGAAGACTATGTCCGGCCTTTGCTCGATGAGCTTTTTTGGCAGGTCGGAGTCCGCTTCGAATAATTCGGCATGATGCCCGCCCGCTTCCAAGGCGCTTTTTATGGCCAATATTGTATCCATGTCGTCGTATTCCGCTTCGGCGTCCGGGGGAGACGACACGGCGTTTTTCTTGACGTTGTATGTGATGCCGACTTGGAGGTGCTGCGTGCTTTGGAGTGCCGGGGTACCGCTGTCCGGCGCGTGGGGCGGCGGGGCGCCGCTGTTCGGGGCGCGGTGTCCAGGGATGCGGCTGTCCGGCGCGTGGGGGGACGGGGCGCCGTTGTCCGGGGCGGAGTGTCCAGGGATGCGGCTGTCCGGTGCGTGGGGCGCAGGTTCTTGATGTTCCGTCATTTGGTGTTGTTACCCTCCGATGGTTGTTTTTCCGTCGAATTGGTTTGGTTAATCAGCGATGCCTATTTTTCCATCGCTGTTTTTGAAAACGAGGTACTCTTTTTCGATTTTCGTGAGAGTGCCTTCGCTGTCGGCGGCGACCGCGCAACCGGATGGGAGGCCATATCCCAAGGCGCCGTCGCCCTGCAACCGAAGCACGGCCTTCAGCTCGATCCAGTCTTCGTCCTCCGCATGAGTGTCGAACACCAACGGAACGATGCCCAGGCAATCGAAAAGTTCGGCGGTCGAGTCGTCCTTGGGGTCTTCCCAGCGCACCCAGTGGGAGCCCAGCATTATCGTGCCGGCGGAAACACCCACGAATTGCTTCCCTTGATTATATAAATCATGCAGAAATGCGGCAAGCTGATGCTTCTTTATGCAGTTTATGCCGTCCTCAACCTCGCCGCCGGAGAAGAATATCACATCGGAGGAGGAGAGGGTGGCTTTTGCCGCGTTTATGTCGATCTTGTCTTTTGCGAGGCGCACGAAAGTGACTTTATTCGCTCCCGCCTTTGTCAATAGTGATTTCATCATTTTGAAGAACATAAAGCTGTCGCCGCTTGCTGCGCCGATATATGCAACTTTCGGGTTTTTGTATGCTTTGAATGCGTTCGATAGCATGCGGGCCATGTCTGTGGCGCCTGAGGGGCGGCCTCCGGCAAGCAGGAGCGCGGGCGTGCCTTTGGTGGCGCTGGCGGCGCTGGTGGCCGAGTCGCTGGCTCCGCCGGTCGCGTTGGTCGCGCCATCGGTTGCGTCGGCGGCCGAGTCGTTGGCGTTGTTGGCTGCATCGTTGATTATGTCGTTCATGCGAACAGCTCCTCTGTGTCAAAATCGAAATTTGCCTGCGTGCGGCGGAATTTTCCCGCTTGCCCGGGCAATATGTTCTTGAGTGTCTTTATTTCGTATGTTCCATCGCGTCCATAGACGGATTCCAGCACGGCGCGGGCGGCGTCGGCAACGGCGTTCGATGCAGCGTTCGTGGCGCCGCTTCCGACCATTATTTCGAGTACATACGACTTTGCGCTGTTTTGCTCGAGATGGTAGTCCCGAAGGCCTTCTATTTGCGACAATGCTCTGTCCAGCGCCATGGTCGTGACAAGGCCACCGCTTGTCGTGAATGTGGAGTTTGACGTCCTGCCCTCAATCGACTTGGCGATCAGGCCGTGCTTTCTGCCGCATTCGCATTCGCCTGTTGGGTGTAATCGGACAAGGTCGCCGACGTCGAACTTGATGATGCTGTTCCAAGGGTTGCCGAACGTCGTTACGAGGAGCTTGCCGACTTCGGGGCCGCCGTATTTGTCTTTCAAGGGATAATAGTCGATGCGGCAAAAATCCATGTTTTGGTGAAGATTGCCCATTTCGCATTCTTCCATCACAAAACCTGTTTCCGTGGTGCCGTATGAACTGATGAGCGGGGCGCGGAATGCCCTTCGCAGGGCTGCGAGATGGATGTTTGATGGCACTTCGTATGTGAATACAATGGCTTTTGGAGAATAGAGCTCGATGCCCTCGTCGATTGCCCAGAATGCCAGACGAGCGAGCAGCGATGGGTTCGCTTCCAGAATGACAGGTTGGAAGCTTTGGAGCTCGCGAATCATGCGCTCGTAGTGGCGCGGCTGCCATTGTATCAGGTTAATTTTTTCGTTCAGATACAGCTTATTGCCGACGATGCGCGATTCCATCGGCAGGTCTTCTTCGCAGCTGATGCCGACGTTGAGCGAGCTTGCGAGCTTGGCTTCCTTTTGCGGATAGTCCAGCCGGGCAAGGTGGGCGTTCAGCTTCCAGGACGCGGCCTCGGAGCGGTTCCACCAGTCCTGGTCCCAGATGTTGACAACGCGCTCGCCTGTCGTGCCGCTTGTGAACGTGTATTCTATTTCGTCGCGGCGAAGGCCGTCGTCCACATTGCGGTAGTTTGGGACGAGGCCATCGGGGAAGTGGTCGCGCATGATTTGTTTCGTGAGCGCGGGGATGGCGTCATATCTGTCGTCGAGAGCAGCGCCCGGGCCGGGGTCGATGGTGTTCAAGCTTTTGTACGCGGGCGCTGTGCGCAGGGCTGTTTCGAGCGCTTCGCGGGATTTGTCGTGAAATTCTTCCATGTAGTTGTAGCGGTTCGCCAGTATCATCGATCGCGCTCCTTTCGTAAAATGATTGCGCAGCAATGACTTTATCATGTCATGCGGTTCTGCCGAAGGCAGGAGCAAGACGATATACGTTAAATGAACTAAAATGATTGCGCAGCAATGACTTTATCATGTCATGCGGTTCTGCCGAAGGCAGGAGCAAGACGATATACATTAAATGAACTAAAATGATTGCGCAGCAATGACTTTATCATGTCATGCGGTTCTGCCGAAGGCAGGAGCAAGACGATATACGTTAAATGAACTAAAATGATTGCGCAGCAATCATTTTATCATATTTATGTATAATAGCAATTGTAAATCTTTCTTTCATCATATATAATGATGAAAAAGTTAAAAATAATTCAGCCGGGCGTTTGCGAAAGGCTGCTCGCCATTTCGCATTGCCGGCAAAATACAATAAAGAAGGTGCCTTTATGAAGAAAATGCGTAACCGAATGGTCAGCACTCTGCTCGTAATTGCGTTGATTATGACATTTGCATCAATGATGCCGCTTAATGCTGTGGCGGCCGGGAATTACGTCGTTTCGCTGACCGGGGTCGGGCTCGACAACAATCAGGCGGAGATTCAGGACGCGCTCGATGATGAGGCTGCGAACTATGATTCCGTGACGGTGATCGGCAGCGCTTCGTTCAGGGACACGCTGAATATCAGGATTCCTGCGGGGAAAAAGGTGGTTTGGCAGGCGGAGCTGGACAGCACCGCTGTCGCCAGGGCTATCAACATTACGGGAGCCGGGGATTTTGAAATCGTTTCGGGCGGGGTAATTAAGTCTGCTTCCAGCTATGCGATTTACGTTTCAAAAGGGAACATATCGATAACCGGCACCGGGAGGGTCGAGGCCGGGGCCGGCACGGGTTTTGCTATCACGATTGTCGAAGAAGGCGTTGTTACGATGTCGCAATGGGCGTCTGTGACTTCTGTCGGCAATGCGATCAGCAATGCGGGCGGAATCGTTTTGCTTTCAGAAAACGCGAAGGTGACTGGGGCCGTTTGCATCCGGGCATATAGCGTTATTATATCCGGCGGCAGCATTGTTTCGACCGGCGTTGAGGAGACTGCCGCCGTCGTCAGCGAAAAGGGCTTGATTACCGTGACCGGCGGCTCCGTGACTTCCGCGAGCGTCGATGGGGTCGCGCTAAAGAGCTCGCAAGGGTCCGTCACCGTTTCAGGCGGTACCGTGGCTGCTGCGGGGCTGGGCGGCATCGCAATACATGGAGTGCAAAGCACGATCAATATCGTCGGCGGCAGCGTGCTGGCTGCGGGCGACAATGGTTTCGCCGTCTATTGCGCGGAGGGCGTGCTTTCCGTTTCGGGCGGCGTCGTCGCAGCGTCGGGCGAAACCGACGAGGGAAAACTCGTAGCCGCGTTGCTGATGGGTCCCGGTGGCGTCGCGTGCGTGACGGGGGGCGAGGTGAAGTCCACTGCTGCGGAGAGCTACGCGATTGCAGCTGTCAGTTATGGCGCTGCGGTGTATTTGAAAGGCATTATCGTTGCAGGGGAGTTCTTTGTCGACAATAGCGCGGCGGGATTCGCGCAGGGCGACAATGGGACAATCGTGGAAGTCGACACGCTCTCAGTGCCGATTTCGCGCAACGGCGGCAACGAGGGGCTTGCCAGGAAGGCGGGCGGCGGCGCGGCCGTATGGGACATGAGCGGGGCGAATCCGAAAATCTCGATATTGCTGCCGAATGGCGTCAAGAGGGAGATAGAGTGGGGGGCGAAATATACCGCCATTGACATTCAGCTCGAGGACATGAATTACGTCAGGGGCTATGGCATCAATCTGCTGACCGTCGTCGCTAAGGATTTTTCGCTGTTCAGGAACGTCAGGGTCGACGGCGTTTCGATCATGAGGGATGCTGACTACAGGGCGGAGGAGAGTTCGACGAAGATCACGCTTTTTGCCGAGTATCTCGACACGTTGTCCGACGGGAAGCACTCGCTGGCAATCGGCTTTACTGACGGTTCGACTGCGAATGCTTCCATAACTGTCAAGACGATTTGGACCAATCCTTTCACCGACGTCCCCGCTGATATCTGGTATTTCAATGATTTGCGCACCGCGTGCCAGCTCGGGCTGATAAACGGGAAGACGCCAACTACGTTCGCGCCTGCGGAGTTTCTGACATATGCCGAGGCGGTGAAGCTGGCGGCTTGCATGCATCAGCTCTATACGACGGGCGACATCTCCCTGACGAATGCCGATGCCCCCGATCCTTGGTATCAGACTTATGTTGATTATTGCAAGGCGTTGAAGATCATCAACGCGGATTACGAGTGGGGCGATGTGGCCACGCGCGCGGGGTATATCGAGATTTTTGCGGCCGCGCTGCCGAACGAGGCGTTCACTGTGATCAACCAGGTGGCGAATGGCGCGATTCCGGATATCGATATGGAGCATCCGCAGGCTGCCGCGATTTACAAGCTTTATCGCGCGGGCATCGTCGAGGGGTCCGATGCGGCGCACAATTTCAGGCCGGACACGAACATCGTCCGCCGCGATGTCGCCGTGATTTTGACGCGCATGATGGACGACAGCGCTCGCAAGACGTTTACGCTGTCGGGGAATTAGCAGAAGTGACGTAGACCCCCTGGCTTTAGACATGGGCAAGGTTTACAGCAGATTGATAAAAGCTGTTGGCGGGAATGCGGTGGACACGCTTCATGAGGTATATTCATCATGGCTGGCGCCAAAAATTGACGATTACAATATTGCCGTCTACTATATGTCCCCGGAATATCTATATGAGTCCTACAAGGAAGGCTGTTTGTTGGATTATTAACCGCCTCCTGACCTTCGACTTCCGCGTAGGTGCGTCCAACGATGAAACCTCGAGGTTTGCATTACCCGTTACCAGTCAAGCATTAATGAGCATGGCGGAACAAGCTGCGAAAAATAACACGTGCGAAAAAATAGCATTTACGAAAAAATAGCACTTACGAAAAAATAGCTCGAAAAAATAGCTATTGACAAGGCTGCGGGTTTGGTGTAAAGTTCCGATGAAGAATAAAAGCGATACAGAAAGCTAACTAAATAATTTCTTGCAATACAGGAGGTTCGATGTTGACCGGGCAATGGCGCTCGGGCGGCGTCGGGCGAGGTCGTCGGGGATGTCGCGGCAAAAACGAATGGCAGCGCGGCAAACAAGACGGCCAGGGAAGCCGATAGGTATTCAGTGGATATCAAAACTGTGGGTGCGCGGCAAGTATCCTATTTGCGCAAACATGGTGAATC
>WRMX01000139.1 GCA_009776905.1 Oscillospiraceae bacterium | reverse complement strand
TGGTGGCGGCAGAATGCCGCCGCTACGTGGGGATGCGTGGATCGCGGGGTGGCAGCAGAATGCCGCCGCTACGTGGGGACGCGTGGATCGTGGGGTGGCGGCAGGGTGGCACCGCTACGGAGGGATTCGTGGATCGCGGGGTCATCGTTTTAAGGCTTTTTCTGATTTTTTCTGCTTCTCGTCCTGCTTTGACTGCCTGACGTTAACGACAATGAGGAGCATGAGGACTATAAGAAACATGATGGTCGAAAGGGCGTTTATCTCCGGGCTGATGCGCTTGCGCGTCATGGAGTATATTTTCATCGACAGCGTCATAACATATTTCCCAGCGGTGAAATAGCTGATGACGAAGTCGTCGACCGACATTGTGAACGCGATTATCATTCCATTGATGATCCCCGGCATGATTTCGGGCACCATGACTTTTCTGAATGCTTTCATCCATGTGCAGCCCAGGTCGCAAGCGGCATCGATGAGATTGCTGTCGAGCTGGCGCAGCTTCGGCATGATGGACAGTATGACATATGGTATGTTAAATGTGATGTGAGCGATCAACAGAGTTCCGAACCCCGGTTCAAACTTCAGCACGGAGCCGACCGAGATGAACAGCAAGCTTAGCGACACGCCTGTGATGATGTCGGCGTTTATCAGCGGGATGTTGTTGATTTGCATAAGCGGCGCGCGCCAGCGCTTTCGCATGTTGTACAGCCCGACTGCGGCGAATGTGCCCGCAATGGTAGCTATCACGGCAGCTATGGTGGAAACTGCGATGGTAATGTAGAAAGCGTTGAGGATGGATGCGTCCTGTATGAGCTGCTTATACCAATCGAGCGAGAATCCCGACCAAACGGAATTGCTTTTGGTGCTGTTGAATGAATAGACGATGAGGACGAATATCGGCGCATAGAGGAACGCAAGTATCAGCGCGTTGTAGAACCTCCCGATCGGGCGCGGCTTTCTTGTCATAATCCCACCGCCATTTCTTCGCCCTCGCCGAATCTATTCATCAGATACATGAACAGCATGACTATCACCATCATGACGAGCGCGATAGCGGAGCCGAGAGGCGGGTTGTATGACACGCCTGTGAACTGCGATTCGATGAGGTCGCCCAGCAGCATGTTCATGCCGCCGCCGAGCAATTGCGAGATGATGAATGTCGAAACCGCAGGCACGAAGACCATCGTGATGCCTGAGAGCACTCCGGGAAGGCTCAATGGGAACACGAGCTTGCGAAAGACCGTCGCGGAGCCTGCGCCGAGGTCTTGCGCCGCTTCTATGAGGCTTTTGTCTATTTTGACGATGACCGAATATATCGGAAGAATCATAAACGGGAGGAAGTTGTACACCATGCCTATGACCACTGCGGCAGGCGTGTTGATGACCCTGATGCCGGGCAGGCCGAGGAACGCGAGGAAGCGGTTGAGCAAGCCGGTGTTTTCAAGTATGGACATCCAGGCGTATGTGCGGAGGAGGAAGTTTATCCACATTGGGAGCATGATGAGCATTATCATCACGCGCTGCACGCGCAGGCTTTCCCTCGCGAGAATGTAAGCAATGGGGTATCCGATGACAAGGCATATGGCCGTCGATATCAGCGCAAGGAGGAACGAGCGGATGAAGACCGAGGCGTAATTGCCAATTGTAGAAAAGTTGGAGAGAGTCAGCGAACCATCGGCAGATGTGAACGCATATATGAAAATGAGAATGATTGGCGCGACGACGAATATGGCCATCCACCCGACGTACGGATATGCAAAATGCTTAGGTTTCATAGCCATCCTCCGTGCTCTCGGGCTCGTACTCGTATTCCGCATCGCCGATTTCGTCATATTCGGCGCTGTATGAGCTGTAATCGCCGAACATGCCGGAGAAAGCGCTCTTTTTCATTATATGGATGCCGTCAGGGTCGATCTTTATGCCTATCACCGACCCTATTGGGCTGAGGTCGGTCGTTTGGATGAGCCATTTGAATCCTTTGAAATCAACGATGATGTCGTATAGCACGCCTCGGAACGTAATGTTGGTGACGGTGCCCGTCAGGACGCCATCCTTGACGTCGACGATATCCACGTCCTCGGGGCGGATGACGACATCGACAGGCTCCCTTGATGCGAAACCGGAGTCGAGGCACTTGAATTTGCGACCGAATATTTCAACGAGGCCATCCGCGAGCATTATGCCGTCAACGATGTTGCTTTCGCCGATAAAGTCCGCGACGAACGCGTTTTTCGGCTCGTTATATATGTCTTCGGGCGTGCCGACTTGCTGGATCACGCCGCTCTCCATGACGACGACGGTGTCTGACATTGCGAGGGCCTCTTCCTGGTCGTGGGTCACGTATACGAACGTGATGCCCGTCACTTGCTGGATGCTTTTGAGCTCGTTCTGCATGTCTTTGCGGAGGCGCATGTCGAGAGCGCCGAGCGGTTCGTCCAGCAGGAGGACCTTCGGGTGGTTTACAAGGGCGCGCGCTATGGCGACGCGCTGCTGCTGGCCGCCGGAGAGCGTGGAGACGGCTCGTTTTTCAAACCCTTTGAGGCTGACGACCTCGAGCATGTCCATCGCTCGTTTTGTTATCTCGCTTTTTTCAAGTTTGTTGCCGTCGGGGCGCTGGAGTTTGAGGCCGAAGGCCACGTTGTCAAAAACGTTGAGGTGAGTGAAGAGGGCGTATTTTTGAAAGACGGTATTGACCATGCGTTTATGGGGCGGAACGTCATTAATCCTCACACCGTCAAAAAAGACGTCTCCGGAAGTCGGCTTCTGGAAACCGCCAATGATCCTGAGCGTCGTTGTTTTGCCGCAACCGCTCGGACCGAGTAGTGTGAGGAATTCTTTGTCGTTTATGTGGAGGTTCATGTTGTTTAAAACAACTTCTTCGTCAAACGCCATCGTGCAGTTTGCCAAGCGTATCAACTCTTTGGACACCTATCTACCCCCCTTCGTCGGAGCGGGCTTCGCGTTGATTGGACGTGGGTACGTACGGAGCGGACTGCGTTAACCATGTCGGATTATATATTTTATGAATGCGATTGTCAATAGCATAATTGTCATCTCAAAATGTTAGCGAATGCATAAGCACATACGCGATTTGGATATATGAGCGCGAGGGGCTGAGCGTGGGGAGTGAGCACGGGGACGATTTTCATTTATATATTTGTGCGGTTTATTCGTGTCGTCTAATGTTATATTGGTATATATTACACTTGATATTTGCATGAATATAGTGTATATTATGCTATATAACTACAGGAGGTTGCCGGTATGGAGCGGAAGATCACAAAATATCTCTTCGAATGGAAAAACAGCCAATATCGCAAACCGTTGATTTTGCAAGGAGCACGGCAGACCGGCAAGACATATTCTATCCTTGCTTTCGGGCGGGAGCAATACGCCAATGTTGCCTATTTCAATTTTGAAACTACGCCTAGCCTAATAAAAACCTTTGATGAGAGCATCGAACCTGCAAACCTCATACCACTTCTCTCTCGTATCTGCAAGCAAACTATAATAAAGGAAAAGACGCTAATTGTGTTTGACGAAGTACAGCTTTGTGAACGAGCGCTGACTTCACTAAAATACTTTTATGAGCTTGCGCCGGAATACCATGTCATTGTCGCAGGAAGTTTGCTGGGTGTGGCGGTCAATCGTGAAGCGTTTTCATTTCCTGTTGGCAAAGTTGACATCAAAACGCTATTCCCAATGGACATGGAAGAATTTTTACTTGCCTTTGGTGAGCAGGAGCTTGCCACGCAAATCCGTGAATGTTTTGAAACTGATACACCCATGCCCGCAGCATTGCATGACGCGGCGCTGTCTTATTACCGTCAGTATCTTGTTGTGGGCGGTATGCCGGAGTGCGTGGAAAAGTATATCTCAACAAAAGATTTTATCCTGTTACGTCACACACAGTCGTTGATACTGGAAAGCTATCTAAACGATATGAGCAAATACAACAAAGATAACGAGATAAAAAAGACACGGCTTGTCTACGATAATATCACGGTACAGCTTTCAAAGAAGAACACCAGGTTCCAGTATAAGCTAATAAAGACTGGCGCTAGAGCTGCCGAATTTGAAAACGCAATTGAATGGCTGGCGCTGTCCGGCATAGTGACCCGTATACATCGGGTGGAGCATCCGACCAAACCGCTTGAAAACTACCGTGATATTGATTCATTCAAAATCTATGTTTCCGATTTAGGTTTGCTGTGCGCTAAGAAGAATGTCGTAGTAGAAGATGTATTGTTCCATTCCGGCGAAATAGATGATTTTAAAGGCGGTATGATCGAAAACTATGTTTGCGGCCAGCTGACTACAAACGGTTACCCATGCTATTATTGGATGAGCGACCGCGGAGCGGAGGTTGATTTCGTGATTCAACGCGATGGGAAAGTAATACCTATTGAGGTCAAGTCCGCCGAAAACACAAAGGCTAAGAGCCTGACTGTATATATTGATTCATATAAACCCGCATACTCAGTAAAGCTATCAACAAAGAATTTTGGCTTTATCGATGGTAAAAAGACTGTTCCACTATATGCAGCATTTTGTTTGTAAGAGGTATTGCATATGCGTTTGTTTGTAGCGATCAATTTCAATAACGAAACTCGTGCTCGCCTGCTTGCCTTGCGCGATGAGCTGAGCGCCAAGTCAGAACGCGGGAACTATTCCGCGCAGGAAAACCTGCATCTGACGCTTGCGTTCCTAGGCGAATGCGATGAGAAGCAGGGCGCCGATGCGAGAGCGGCCATGGAAGCAAGCAGCTTTGGACAATTCCCCGTTCATGTTGATCGCATTGGGCGATTTAAACGCAACGGCGGCGATATATGGTGGGCGGGGCTGCAAGAAAGCGAACAGCTTATAAGATTACAACAGGATTTGACGGACAATCTCACCGAAGCCGGTTTTGCTCTTAAACGCAGAAAATATAGCCCGCATGTAACGCTAGGCCGCGAAGTCGTTACGGTTGCGAAGCCGTGGGATATAGAGCCATTCGGTGAAATGGTCAGCGCGATTGACCTTATGAAGTCGGAGCGTATAAGAGGCAAGCTGACATATTCGTCCATATTCAGGCGCGAAAATTCGCCAGTTGCCAACTGGCGAATTAATGAAGACCAAAGCATCAGCATTTTTCAGGGTAGGCTTTACCCATCACATGAAGATTCTGACGAAGTGAAAAAACATTGACGAGCGATGGTACTACATCCTCCGCTGTGCCGATGAATTCTGGAGTGTGAGTTTACTATAATCAAGCGAAATGAGATTCGCGACCGAGCTTGCTCGGCCATGACCGAATGAGCGAAGGTTAGAACGAAGTTATAGGAGCATAAAATGGACGAACTGCAAAAAGGCGAAATACTAATATACCAATCCGAGAGCGGTGATACAAAGATAGATGTGTACCTTGAAGACGGAACTGTCTGGCTTTCCCAGGCGTTAATTGCCGAACTCTATCAGACCACGGCGCAGAACATAATCATGCACACAAAAAACATTTACAAGGACTGCGAACTGACCGAGGCGGCAACTTGTAAGCAATCCTTACAAGTTCAAAACGAGGGCAGCCGCACAGTCAGACGCTCAGTAAAATACTACAACCTCGATATGATCCTCGCCATCGGCTACCGTGTGCGTTCTCATATTGGTATGCAGTTCAGAAATTGGGCAACCGGCGTCTTGACTGAGTATATGAAAAAAGGGTTCGCGCTAAACGATGCCCGGCTGAAAAATCCAAAGCAGTTCGGCGATGATTATTTTGATGAACTGCTCGCCCGCATCCGTGACATCCGTGCGTCGGAAAAACGATTTTACATGAAAGTCAGGGACATATACGCACTCTCTGTTGATTATGATCCGAAACTGGAAATGACGAAAGAATTTTTTGCAACAGTGCAAAACAAACTCCATTACGCCGTTCACGGTATGACCGCCGCCGAGCTTATCGTCAGCCGTGCTGATTCTGAAAAAACGAACATGGGTCTGACCACATATTCAGGGGAGCATGTGCTTCAGTCGGACGTAACGATTGCGAAAAATTATTTAGAACGCGACGAATTGGAAGACCTAAACCGTATAGTCACAATGTTTCTCGACCACGCCGAGGATATGGCGCGGCAAAAAATCCCGATGTATATGAAAGATTGGATTGCATCGCTTGACGAGTTTCTGACCTTCCGCAAAAGAAATATCTTACAAGGAAGAGGCAAGGTATCCAATGCGGATATGGAGCGCCGCGCCCTTACTGAATACGCCAAGTACAATACGCGCATATTGAAAATGCCCGAACTGGATAACGATGATGATTCCGTAATTGATGATTTGAATGAGGCGACAAAATCGAAAGAATGATGTAATCCTTCAAACACTAAACTCGCACAATGTCAACGAAAACCCGCCCGAAACGCCGAAAGTTACTGTTCACGGTGTTTGCAGAATAGCGTTTTGTGTTCGATCATGTGCAGTTCGTTGTAGGGATGGTCACCCCCGACCATCCGATTGTGCCGTATAAACCGCACAAAGGACGACCGGGGGCGGTCGTCCCTACAAAAATACTGCAAATATTGCAGTGCCCGTGAATTGTAACAATTCAGTAATTCCAAGGCAATGGGGCGCATCGCGCCCCATTGCCTTGTTGCTATTTCCTTGTATTTACCGTTACCCTGTGTTTTCCGGCGCCGTGCGCGGAGCGTCACCCTGCGTTTGCCGTTGACCAGGACTTCTCAAGCTGCGACCAGTCGCGGTTCTCCGTCATTTCGCGCCACCGCTCATACTCAAACAGCAGCCCCGCTACAAAATTGCCCGTCTTATACTC
>WRMX01000138.1 GCA_009776905.1 Oscillospiraceae bacterium | reverse complement strand
AACCGCCGCGCTTTCGTTAATGCTTCGATGAGAAAGTGCTGTAATGGACAAGCCGTAGCGAACGCGCCGTGATAGACACGCTGCAATGGACGCGACGTTACGGTTAGGATGTTGCGGATGCGTCGTAGAGGACGCGACGGTGCAGTTGCGCTGATACCAGCCGCCGTCATCCACCGTCAACCGCCGTCCATGGGTCGGATTATCGTGACGACATCGCCGTCGGAGACGGGGTCGTCGACATCGCGCCATTTCCCATTGATGAGAACCGTCGCCGTACGGAGCTCGTTTTCATCCATGGTGGTGCCGCGCTGCTCCAGCAACGCGAGGCAGGCGTCGAGCACTTCGTTGACGCGCGCGCCGTCTGCAAGCTCGAATTGCGCGTCCTTGAATCCGGGCGGCAGGTCGAATATATGGAATTTTACGATAGTTTTAATCATAAGCACAAAATTAGCAGGTTATGGGACGATGTGGCCATCGTCCCCAACAGGGGCGGGCAGCAACGTAAATCGGCGCGGAGAAGGGAGCATGGAATGTGGCGGCGGAATGCCGCCGCCACGAGGGTGGCGCGCCTGAGTTACGGCGCTGGGGGATAAAGGTCTGCGATGACGCATTCGAGGCCGCCCGTCAGTTGGAGCATGTCGAGATAGGGAGTGCCGTCCTGATAGTAGCCAAGCGCGTTGTAGAAGTTGTCGCCTAGGCGCTCCTCGTCGAGGGTCATGCCGGCGGTGGGGCCGCCCTTCAGCGGAGGGTCTCCCACCATGCGCCCGGTGACCGTGAAGTCGCTGCGCCTGAGTCCTTCGCGCAGGTTGAACGCCCAGCGCATCGTGAAGGAGCGCATCCCGAAATACCGAAGGTCGCGAGGGGCCATGTCGTTGCCGGTGACGTGCTTATACGCATCGTAGATCGTGTTGCCGGGGAACACTCTGGCGGTGAAGATGCACAGGCCGGAAGCGTTGATGTATTCCGTGACGCACATCTCCTGGACGTCGTGGTGCCCCGTGATTCTGTAGTTATATCGCAGCTCCTTGGACATGCGGTCGTTCGCCTTCGCGAGGCCGCCTTTCGTATGGCGCCCGGGGGTGGGGTCGAGCTGGTAAGTCCTGATGTAGCCGGGAGCGCGTCGCGGGTCGTGCGCGGCTATCTCGACGCCGCTCGCGACGAAGAGGAAATCATGCCCCTTGCCGTAATGGTTGGCGGCGTTGCGCGAGCCCTGCGCAAGGATCTTGCCGCAGCCGTCGAGGTCGCAAATCTTCCTCGTGAGCGCGACCGCAGCGTCGCTGTCGCCCCAGAATGGCTCGATGCCGTCGAGCTCTTCCTTGGAAAGCAGGCCCTCGTTGAAACACTCGATCGCCCATGCGAGCGTGCCGCCGACGTGGATCGTGTCGAGCCCGGCCTCGTTGCAAAGGTGGTTCATCGTGATGAGGGCTTCGGGGTCCTCGTTCATGATGCCGGGGCCGAACCAGCCGAGGCTCTCGTATTCCGGGCGCGCGACGGGAATCGTGCCATCGGTCTTGTATTTGCCCTCGGCAATCTTGACGGTGGCGCCGCATTTCATCGGGCAGGCGGCGCAAGAGTAGCCCTCGTCCATATACTCGTCGCTGATCTTCGGCGCGCCGAGCCTGGAAAAGTCCTCTTCCGTCTTGCCCGTCTCTTCCAGCGAAACGGAGTAGTTCTTGACGCAGGCATCGCCGCTGAGAAGGTTCGCGATGAAGGCTCCCGTGGAGCCGGCTGTTCGCATGTTCGCATACATTGGGTGGTCCTTCAGAAACTCGCCCAGGAACTTGTTGAGGTCAGTGACTGCCTGCTTGTTGGCAAGCTCGAACGGAAGCCTGCCCGTGCAGACAACGCCTTTGAGCTTTTTGGAGCCGATGACCGCGCCAGTGCCGCCCCTGCCGGCCGCCCTGTGGTAGTCATTCATGACGCACGCCAGCGGGGACAGCTTTTCGCCGCCGGGGCCGATGAAAGAAGCGCTGTATTTGACCCCGAGGTCGCGCTTGAGGGCTTCCTCAAACTCGCCGCAGCTGAGCCCCCAATACGCGGAAGCGTCACGAAGCTCCGGCTTGCCGCTGTCGATGAATATATACACCGGCTTTTCAGAGATGCCCTTGACAAAAACGCCGTCATAGCCGGCCGCCTTGATGGACGGGCCGAAATCGCCGCCGGCGTTGGCGTCGTTCCAGCCGTTGTAAATCGGGGACTTCGACACGACGGTGTAGCGGCCCCCGCAGAAAAAGTTGGAGCCGCTGAACGGGCCGGGGATGAACCCGACCATGCTGTCCTCGCCGAAAACGTCGCATTTGGCGGGCATATATTCGTACATTATTCTAGCGCCAAGCGCGGGGCCGCCGATGAAATCGCGATACCAGTCTTCCGGGATGCATTTGTCCTCGAATTCGCCCGTGGACAGATTAGCAAATAGCATTTTGCCCGTATATCCGAACATGATCATTCCCCCAAATAATTATTTGATGATAATACCCATCGATGCGCGCCTCGTCCTGCGCGAGCCCCGGGCTTGATATTATGCGCGCCTCGTCCTGCGCGAGCCCCGGGCTGGATATTATACGCGCCTCGTCCTGCGCGAGCCCCGGGCTGGATATTATTACAAATGATTATACTCTGACTTTTGAATTTGTCAATGCACCAGCAAGTATTGATTTAGAACATTTAACAATTCGTTGAAATCGATGGGCTTGCCGATGTGGCCGTTCATGCCGGCATCCAGGCATCTTTCGATATCCTCTTTAAAGACATTCGCAGTCATCGCAACGATGGGGACCACCTCGGCCTTCTCGAAGCCGAGCGCGCGAATGCGGCGGGTGGATTCGTAGCCATCCATCTCGGGCATTTGGATGTCCATGAGGATCATGTCGTAAGAGTCGGGCGAATCGCTGAAAATCTGCAGCGCCTCGATGCCGTTTGTCGCGCAGTCGATCTTGAGCTCCGTGGGCTCGAGCAAGGCCTGCACGATCTCGCGGTTGATGTCAACGTCCTCCGCGAGCAATATGCGATGGCCCGTGAGAGAAGCGGTGAGATCGGACAGCGCCGGAACAACGGAGCGTGTATCCGCATCGGAGACGTCGTCGCCGGTGCTTTCCACGCGCTCGAGCTTGACCGTGAAAGCGAACGTGGCGCCAAGGCCGAGGTCGGACACGACCCAAATCTCGCCGTTCATAAGCTCGACGATGCGCTTTGAGATGGCAAGGCCGAGCCCCGTCCCGCCGAACTTGCGCGACGTGCTGCTCTCGGCCTGCTCGAACGACATGAACAGGCGCTTTTGCTGCTCGGGGCTGATGCCGATGCCGGTATCGGTGACGGAAACCTTGATCGTGCAAGTGCTGCCCTCTTCGCAAACAAACTCGATGTCCGTCGTGATGTTGCCATGCTCGGGCGTGAATTTGACGGCGTTGGAAAGCAGGTTCGTGATGACCTGCGCGAGGCGCTGGTCGTCTCCGATCAGCTTCTTTGGAATGGAGGGGTCGAGATTGACCTTAAGCGTCTGGGACTTTTCATTGACGCGAAAATCGATGATGTTGAACACCTGGCGCAGCATTTTCTCGAAATCGAACTCCATGAACGAAAGCTCAAATTTATTCGCCTCGATTTTGGACATATCAAGAATGTCGTTGATGACGCCGAGGAGGTGGGAAGAGGCGTCCTCGATCTTCTCGAAAGCATAGTCCTTGCGCTCGGTGTTCGCGGCGGACTTGCCAATGAGGGTCATCCCGACGATGGCGTTGATGGGGGTGCGTATCTCGTGGCTCATGTTTGAAAGGAAATAGCTTTTGGCAAGGTTGGCGGCCTGCGCCTTTTCAAGGGCGGTCGCCAGCTCCTGCGTCATCTCGTTGCGCAGCAAGGCGTTCGTGATGAGCAGGCTGCCCGACCAAAGGATGGATTCCTCATTTGCAGTGAAGAGACGCTCTTCATGGCAGTCGTTGAACCCGACAAAGCCCCAGAATTTTTCGCGCAAAAATACGGGGACGATCAGAACGGACAAGATGCCCTGCGGCGAGAGGCGGGCTTTTTCTTTAAGCGACATGTCGCGGACCATGCAGTTGATGCAATGGCCGCGCGAGAGGACCTTTTCCCAGCCGGGGAGGTCGTCGTCATATGAGGACCTGACTGTGATGGCGGTACCCTGGGTGGGCCTGGCGCCTTCGGACCATTCGTACATTTGGGTGCAGAAAAGCCTGCCGTCCTCTTCGATGTTCTTCCAAAGGCGGACACGGTCGGCATCGACGGCGTGCGCCATCATGCCCATGCTGCTCCAAAGAGCGTTCTCGAACTCGTCGACCTCGGCCTGGAGCAGGACGGTCGTGGCGTTGTTGACCGCGCTGAAGAGCGCGTCGCGCTGCTCGATGTCGCGCATCATCTGGTTATGCTCGCGGAGGTCGCGGGTGAAGCCGGCGACGACATAGCTGTCGTCATAATCGACGCGGACGAGCGTGACCTCCGTGGGAATGATCGTGCCGTCGAGCAGCCTGTGCGTCCAATTGCAGAAATATCTGCCCGTCCTGAACGTCTCCATGATGATCTCCTTCGCCCTCTCTTCAGAAGGCTGGCCATCTGGCTGGAACTCGGGGACCAGCTCGAAGAAGCGTTCGAGATACTCCTGCTTGTTTTTCAGTTTGAACAGCTTGACTGCCTCGTCGTTGCACTCGATGCAGTTGAGGTCCCTGTCTATCAAAGTGCAGCAAAGGGGAGTGGCGTCAAGCATGAGCCTTGTGCGTTGGTGCGCCTCGTTCATGGCGACGATCTGGGTGATGCGGTCGAGGGCGCTGATCATTATCATGCTGACGGCGCGCAAAATGTCGATCTCCTGCTGAGAGAACGTGCGCTCGTTGCGGCAGTCGTCGATGCTGAAGAAACCCCAGAACTGGTCGTGGAAGAAGATGGGGATGATGACTATGGAAACAAGCCTATATGGGCTCAAAAAGGCCTGGGCATCCTCGGAAAGCTCTGAAATCGGGCCATTGAGGCAGCCGCCTTTAGACAGAAGCGGAGTCCAGGAGGGCACTTCGCTGTGGTATATGCGATCGCCCGTGGGTGTTTCGCCATATTGCTGCCCGAATGCGGACAGCCACTCATAGCCAAGCACGAAGCAGGGGACGTCGTCGACAGGCTCGTTGCGCCATATTTGGATGCGGTCGACTTCGAGGCACTCGCCGATGAGGCACATGGTGCTGCGGAGCGAGGTCGCGAAGCTCTCATCGCTTTTAATCGTAAGCAGGGCGACAACGGTGGAGTTCATTGCTTCGAGCAGTTTCTCCAGCCGTTGTTCGTGGTCGATTTTGATGTTTGCTGCGGGTTGTTCCATTGGTGGTACCTCTTGTCCCCGGCTCATTGAGTTTCCGGGAAAAATAGTTGCGTGAAGTCATTATACTTTACCGTGCGCGAATAATCAATATGCTATGTCAAACAATTCGGAAATGTCACAAAGTATGTTGATTGATATTTTGGCATATGTTACAATGATTGTCATCGGCTGGGGAGCCGGAATAGAAAGCATATTGCTGTTCAGGTGAGGGTCATGCAGAAAACGAACATACTTATAGCGGCGACTCAGGAGGAGAGCGGCGTCGAGAGGCTGGAGATATCCGACTTCATACGATGCCTCAATGAATGCTGCGTCGATAAAGGGCACTTTTTCACGCTCGTATACGACGACGTGTCCAAATCCGCCGAAAGGCCTGACTACGACTGCGCGAAGTTCAATCTCGCTTTTTTCCTTTTCAGCGGCGCGGCGGACGCTAGGCTGCAGGAAGTGTATAACCGCGCCATCGCGAGCTATAATCTGTCGGGCATGCCTGTCATCGCGCTCAATGAGCATAGCGAACGCGATATTCGCGCGGGCATTGAGCAGCGGCCTGACGACTTCCCGCGCTCCACGATGCATTACATAAGATCGTATTCCCACGTCGACACGCTGAAGCTTGGCATCCTGATGCAGATCAAGCAGATCGGCCTTTCATATGTCGACATAAGGCTTGAAAACGGAAGGGCATGGCAGGGCAACGAGGCCTTGCTACGGCTCGACAACGTCGATGCCGTCAGGGGGTATGAGCATCTGCAGAGTCTCAAGTCCGATTTCTTGCTGCTGGATTATGAATTCAACGCGGCCAAGGCGCATTATGAAGACAATCCTGACGACGGTGATGCATATGATGCATTCTTTGATGCTTCCGTGCGGCGCAACGAGGCAAGCCGTGAGATTCAAGACATTGAGATGCAGCTCTTTCACATGATCGAGGGAATGTATGAGCATACGACCAGGGGCAACTTGTCGAAACGCAGGACCGAGGGCTACCGCCTTGTGGAACGCGGATTCCTAAGCGAGGCCCGCGAGGTACTGGACTTCGACGCCATCGTGCGCGAAAGCCGCAGCGACAGCGACGACGATGGGGAGGACAGCGCGGCGGTGCGCGCGCTGGCGCACATCAGCGAGCAGATGCAGCTGAAGGACGTAAACGCGTCGCTGCTGGATTGGGACGCCGTCGATGCGTGCTACAGGGAAGCGATGCGGCTGGAGGAATGGTTCAACCTGCCGCGAAAGGCCACGCTGGAGTATGTGGATTTCCTGTCCGATCAAAACCGTTTTGCCGAATGCGTGGCAGTGGCGGAGGTCCTCCGCAGCTATTATGGCCGTGCCATGGGGCAGGCGTCAGCCGGCGAGAGGGCGCAACTGCTCCGTCTTTTGGGGTTGTCGTATCTGGAGATCAAGCGTTTTGCGGACGGCGAAAGCTGCTGCAAGGAGGCGGTCGAGGTCGCGAGCGGCGCGGGAGGCGCGGGGTCTGCGGAGGCTGCGGGGGCTGCGGGGGCCGAGGGCGGCACGGGGGCTGCGGCGACCGAGAGCGGCACGAGGGCTGCG
>WRMX01000137.1 GCA_009776905.1 Oscillospiraceae bacterium | reverse complement strand
TTGCAACTACAGCGTTTCTTTTGGTCGGAGTGCGGGGACTTGAACCCCGGGCCTCATGGTCCCGAACCATGCGCGCTACCATCTGCGCTACACCCCGTCGTCCTCCTCACAAACTTCACTTCGCTTCACCCTCGCAGGCTCGGGCATTCGCTCCGTTACGTTGTTCGTCGTCTCCAACGCGAACCCGCTCCGCTGGGCTTCGCGTTGGTAAGATACGCGACGCTCGCTTCGTCGCTCCTCCTCTCCCCAAAAAGCCTGCGGCTTTCCGGGGGTCCCATTGCGCGGACTTCGCTAGTCATTATAACGTGAGTTTTTGAATATTGCAAGTGGAAAATTAATAATATATAATACACATAATAGCATTGTAGAAATTGTTGAGGTGCGATTATATGGACACAATTTACTCGAAGCTGACGAAATGCCACGAGGCCGTGAGAGCGATAACGAGCTTCAAGCCCGAAATCGCGCTCGTGCTTGGATCGGGGCTCGGGGGGTACGCGGACGAGATCGACGTCGAGGACGCCATCGATTATTCGGAAATTGAAGGATTCCCCGTCAGCACTGTGCCCGGGCACAAGGGGCGGTTCGTATTTGGGCGGGTCGCAGGAGCGCCTGTCGTCGTCATGCAGGGGCGCGTGCATTATTACGAAGGCTATCCGATCGGCGACGTCGTCCTGCCCATCAGATTGATGGGGATGCTTGGGGCAAAGTCTCTGTTTCTGACCAATGCCGTCGGGGCGATCAACAGAACGTTCGCTGTCGGCGGTTTTATGTCGATTCGCGACCATATACTATATGGCGTGCCATCGCCGCTCATCGGGCCGAACATCGACGAGCTTGGCACGCGGTTCCCTGACATGAGCAGCGTATATGACGCCGGGCTGCGGGGCGCGATTGCCGAGGCAGCCGGCGCGATCGGCGTTGAGATTTATGATGGCGTGTACATTCAAACTTCCGGGCCTAATTTTGAGACACCGGCGGAGATTCGCGCATATGAGTCGCTCGGAGCCGACGTCGTCGGCATGAGCACTGCTTGCGAGGCTGTCGCGGCGCGCCATATGGGGATGCGCGTCTGCGGAATTTCGTGCATATCCAACATGGCGGCCGGCATATCGAAGACGCCCCTCACGCACGACGAGGTGCAGGAGATGGCCGACAAGGCGGCGCCGAGATTCAAGGCGCTTGTTACTGAGTCCATCAAAAGGATCGGCGGTTGATGATATGGAGCCTCACGTCAGCCTCGAGCGGATTCTTAATAATGTACAAAAGCCGGCGCGTTATACGGGCGGCGAGTTCGGGCAGATAATCAAGGAAAAGTGCGTCTCGGAGGTCAGCATCGCTTATTGCTTCCCCGATATGTATGAGATCGGCATGTCGAATCTTGGGCTGCGCATTATGTATGGCGCGATCAATGGCATCGATGGGGTGCGGTGCGAGCGCGTTTTCGCGCCTTGGCCGGACATGGAGGAGCAGATGCGCTCGCATGGGCTTCCGCTCTATGCGCTGGAAAGCGGCGACCCCGTCAGTAGTTTCGACATAATCGCGTTTTCGCTCGGTTATGAGCTTTCGTATACATGTGTTTTAAACATGCTCGACCTTGCGGGGGTCTGTGTGAGGTCGGCCGACAGGGGGCCGGGCTCGCCGCTCGTGATCGCGGGCGGCGTTTGCTGTTTTAATCCGGAGCCGCTTGCCGATTTCGTGGATTTGTTCGTCGTCGGCGAGGGCGAGGATGTCATTCGCGAGGTCATCGATGCGTATGTTGCAACTGTGGCGGGCGGCGAAGCTGATGCGCGAACGGGCGAAGATGCGATGGTCGTAAGCGAAGATGCGATGGTCGTAAGCGAAGTCTGCGATGCCGACACAAGCGCCGAAGCAGAGGAGGCCGGGACAAGCGGAGCGCGAACGGGCGAAGACGCAGCGGCCGAAGCAGCGGAGGCAGCAAACGCAAAAAAAGAGGCTTTCCTCAAGACCGCCGCCGGCATAAAGGGCGTGTATGTCCCCACATTATATGATATCGAATATAACGATGACGGGACCGTTGCGGCGATATTGCCCCATGATGGCGCGGCGCTACCGGTCGTAAAACGCATCGTACGCGACCTTGACGAGGCTTTTTTCCCGGTCAATACGATCGTGCCTTCGACGGAGCTCGTGCATGACAGGACCGTACTCGAACTGTTTCGCGGGTGCGCCAGAGGCTGCCGCTTCTGCCAGGCTGGGTTCAGCGGCAGACCCGTGCGGTCGCGTTCGTGCAAAAAACTTATCGAACAGGGGATCGAATCATTGTCGGCTTCCGGTTATGATGAGCTGGGGCTTTTATCCCTGAGCAGCAGCGATTACGCCGAATTGCCGGAATTGTGCGACGGTCTTTTGGAGTGGTGCCGTCCGCGCAGCATAAGCCTGTCGCTGCCGTCGCTGAGGGCGGATAATTTCAGCATGGAGCTGATGGAGAAGGTGCAAAGCGTCCGCAAGTCAGGGTTGACTTTCGCGCCGGAAGCGGGCACTCAGCGTCTGCGCGACGCGATTAACAAGAACGTGACGGAAGAGGAGCTTTTGGAAGCATGCGCGGTGGCATTCGCCGGAGGCTGGAACAGCGTCAAGCTTTATTTTATGCTTGGGCTGCCGACCGAGACAGATGAGGATGTCGTAGCAATTGCCGGAATCGCGCGTGCCGTGCTCGATACATGGAAACGACACGCGCGAAACAAGAGCAGGGGAGCGCGCATATCCGTCAGCACATCGTGCTTTGTGCCGAAGCCCCACACGCCGTTCCAATGGGAAGCGCAGATTGGCATGGATGAGTATTTGCGGCGCGTGGGTTTGGTGCGTGACGCGCTGCGGACAAAGGCGATAACGTATAGCTGGCACTCTCCCGAGCAGGGGTTGATCGAGGCGGCGCTTTCGCGCGGCGACAGGCGAATGGGCCGGGTCATCGAAGCTGCATGGCGGCTTGGCGCGAGGCTCGATGCCTGGAGCGAGTTTTTTTCGGTCGAAAGGTGGCTCGATGCATTCAAATTGTGCGGGCTTGATGCAGGGTTCTATGCGCAGCGGGAGCGGAGCTGCGGCGAGGTTTTGCCTTGGAGCGTGATTGACGTCGGGGTGCGCGAGAGCTTTTTGCAGAGTGAGCGTGAATTATCGCGCAGGGCTGTGGCTTCGGGCGATTGCCGCGAGAAGTGCGTCGGTTGCGGCGCATGCGCGTTGTGTAAGTAATAGGTGGTTGTTTGGATAGTTTAGTGCGGTTGCAGTTTTCCAAGGTTGGTAAGGCAAGGTTTATTTCGCATCTCGATTTAATGTCGACCATGCGGCGGGCGTTGCTGCGCGCGGGCGTCAGTTTGAAGTATTCGGAGGGGTTCAACCCGCATCCTTATATGTCCGTCGCGCTGCCGCTGCCGATCGGTTGCGCGAGCGTGTGCGAGTTTATGGACGTTCGCGTCGGCGGGGTGGACGCTTTGGCAGTTGGCGGCGGTGAGAGAGGTGCCTTTGGCGGCGGGGGTGAGGTAGGTGGTTTCGTCCACGACGCTTCGGCAGATGGCGGCGGCGAGACAGGCGCCTTTGACGGTGGGGTTGGTGGCGTCGTCAGCGGTGAGATAGGCGACTTTGGCGGTGAGATAGACGGCGAGGTTGGTTTTTCCTGCGATGCGTTCGTTGAGAAAATTAACGCCCAACTCCCCGAGGGGATCAAAATATTGGATATTTATACGCCCATGAGAAAACTTAAGGAAATTTCATGGGTTGAGATATTCGGCATTTTGTATTATGATAAGGGGGCGCCGGCCGATGCCGCGGCGAAGCTGGCGGCGCGGTATAGCGAGCGAAGCATTATTATATCCAAGAAAACCAAGCGGAGCGTTTCGGACCTTGATATCGCGCCATTCATCAGAGACATCGAATTTGATGATGCCGACGAGGTTACTATCAAGGCCAAGGTGTTTGTCCACGACCCGACTGTCAGCACTGATAATTTATTAGCCGCTTTGAGCGGCGGGTTTGCAGAGCTGGCTCCGGATTATGCTTCGTTCACGCGGTTGGAGGTTTTTGATGCGGGCATGCGTCCTTTTCGGTAAAAGGTGCAGCCGCATTATGGGGGGATAAGATTCTTCGCTTCGCTCAGATAATGACAGTGGGCGCAGAGAGCCGTACGGCGGGGATAAGATTCTTCGCTGCGCAAAGAATGACAACGCGCAAAGAATGACATTGCGCAGCGGCTTGATTGTGAAGGAGCCTTCACATTAATCGATTATTTGGGAGGTTATACATATGGCATCAACCGGACTGGCAGTACGCAGAATAGGAGTATTAACATCGGGCGGCGACGCACCCGGCATGAACGCGGCAATCAGAGCCGCTGTGCGGACGGCGCAGTGCATCGGCATCGAATGCATCGGCATTCGCCACGGATATGCCGGGCTCATACGCGGCGACTTTGTGCCTCTGAGCGAGAAAGACGTCAAAGGACTCACGAAGATGGGCGGAACGATGCTCTATTCCGCGCGTTCACAGGAGTTCATGACCGATGAGGGGCGCCAGCGCGCGACGGATACGTGCAAATATATGGGCATCGACGGGCTCATTACCATCGGGGGCGACGGCACGTTTAAAGGCGCGCTCGGGCTTGCGGACCGCGGCATAAAGGTCATTGGCATCCCTTGCACGATCGACAACGACATCGGTTGCTCGTCATATACGATTGGGTTCGACACGGCGTGCAACACGGCCATCGAGGCCGTCGACAGGCTAAGCGACACGATGCAGTCGCACGAGCGCTGCTCCGTCGTCGAGGTCATGGGGCACAGGACGGGGTATCTGGCGCTCAACGTTGGAATCGCGACGGGTGCGACGATCGTTCTTATTCCCGAAATAAAATATGATTTTGAACGCGATGTCGTGAGTCGGATCAGGACCGCGCGCCTGGCGGGGAGGACGCATTTTATGGTGATCGTCGCCGAAGGCATGGATCCTGTGCATGTCGTGGCGGAGAACATTCAAAACGCGACAGGCGTGGACACGCGGGTCACGGCGCTTGGGCATGTGCAGCGCGGCGGGCCGCCGCTCATGCGCGACCGCGTGACAGCCACAAGCATGGGCTACACAGCTGTCATGCTATTGGCGCGAGGGCAGGGGGGGCGCATCGTCGCGATGGACGGCGACAAGGTGATAGACATTGACATACACGAAGCGCTTGCGATGACAAAGGATTTCGACCATGAGCTATATAAAATGTTTACGACATTGACGTTCCTCGATAGCAAGGAAGCTGACATCGGCGAACCGGAATAGTTTTAATTCACGCTCCGTGAGGTAGACGTTTACTTTCAAACGAAGCGAGACGCGTCGCGCTTGCACGACATGACCGAGCGAGTGACGACATCAAAAGCTCAAACACCGCGCGGCTCTGCCTTGGGGCAAAGACCTTTTGTTTTGCTTCCGACCGCGTAGCAAGGAGGAACGGAGGCCGACCGCCGCCTGTGGCGGAGGAAGGGATGGTAATTATGAAGAATGACAAGAACGGCAAACGGGAGCCGCATAAAGAAATGTATGAGGCAATATTGACGCTGGAAACGCTTGATGAATGCATAAGGTTTTTTGATGACCTATGTTCCGTGACGGAGCTTTGCGCAATTGAGCAGAGGTATCAGGTCGCGCGGATGTTGAGCGAGGGCAATATCTACAGCACAATTTTGGAGCAGACGGGCGCGTCGAGCGCGACGATCAGCAGGGTCAATCGGAGTCTTCGATATGGTGCCGACGGCTATGACGTCGTTTTCAAGCGGCTTGATGCGAAGAAGGGAGAGTAGCGCGCAGGTGGCGGCCATAACGACAGCGGGCGAGGCGGCAAGGCCGGAGCCATCGCAGACAGCGGAAGCACCGCAGATGGCAGAAGCGACACAGACAGCGGGCGAGGCGGCAAGGCCGGAGGCATCGCAAACGGACGAAATCATCAGGGCAATATCGAGCGACGGCTTCGTTTCAATAACGGCCATCAGCTCGCGAGGTCTGACTGAACGCGCGCGATGCATCCACGGCTCGTCTCCGGTCGTCACGGCAGCTCTCGGCAGGACGCTTGCGGCGGCTTCAATAATCGGCAGCTCAATGAAAAAAGAAGGCGCCTCGCTGACAGTCCGCATCAATGGGGGCGGCCCTGCGGGGAGCATCATCGCCGTTTCCGACCATGAAGGAAATGTGAGGGGATACGTGCAGAACCCTACTGCGGATGTCCCGAGCATTAGGCCGGGGAAGCTTGACGTCGGCGGGGTCGTCGGTAAAACGGGCATGCTTTCCATCATCAGGGATTTTGGCGAAGGCGAGCCGTATACAGGCGCGGCGGAGCTCGTCAGCGGCGAGATAGCAGAGGATTTTGCGGCGTATTTCGCATATAGCGAGCAGGTGCCGACGGTTTGCGCGCTTGGGGTGCTGGTCGCAAGGGACCGCACCGTGGCCGCCGCAGGCGGATATATAGCGCAATTGCTGCCCGGCGCGCCGGACGACGCAATTGACATCATTGAAAGAAACGTCGCCGCAGCGGGGCATGTGACGGGCATATTAGACGGCAGCAGCGTCGATGCGCTTGTCGACGCAGTCATGGTTGGGCTTTCGCCGAGGGTCATCGAGCGGCGCAGCGTCGAATATAGATGCTCGTGCAGCAGAGAGCGCGTACTTTCGGCGATCGCGGGGATCGACAAGGCGGAATACGAGGATATGAGGCAGAAGGGCGAGCCTGTCGAGGTCACGTGCCAATTCTGCGACACGGTGTATTTGTTCGATGTGTCTGAGCTCGGAGATAAAGATTCTTCGCTGCGTTCAAAATGACAGGTGGGCGTTCAGAATGACAGGGGGTGTGGCGGCAGAATGCCGCCGCTACGGGGGAAAGATTCTTCGCTGCGTTCAAAATGACAGGGGGG